>CBIHOS010000008.1:0-55858 GCA_966211945.1 uncultured bacterium | reverse complement strand
TGCGAAGACGATGTGCGGCAGGCCGTACGGACGGGTCGGCGCATCGCGCTGGCGCCGCGGGCGATCGTGACCCCGGCGGCACGCGAGCTCGGCGACGCCACCGGTGTGTTCGTCGACGCCTGAGCGTTGTTCGCGGATCATACGTTTGTCTTGACCCTGACTCGGAGCGGATGCTACTTTCCCGCGGGTCTCGCCGAAAGGTCGGATTTTCGATCCAAGGCGTTGGATATTTCTTCCGGTTTTGTAACCGGAACCCAAACTTCGTTCGCAGGTTTCGGCCTGCAGGGAACACCTGATCGGTTCGCCTGTCTTCCAGAGGCGGACCACCCGCTGGTCGTACGCACGCGGTGCTGCACGGTCCGGCAGGGAGCGCCCAGATGCGACGAACGGTCGGGCTGCCCGGGGCAGTCCTCCTCTTTTCACTGACCGCGGCGTGCAGCCGCAACCCGGCGCCCCAGGTGGCCGTCGTGCCGCAGCCGGCACCGACGCCAGTGGTGCCGGCCTCCCCGGCTCCGCCGGTGCCCGTCGACCCGGCCGTGGCGCTCGTCGCCGAGGCCGATCGTCTGTTCGCGCTCGGCGAACGGGAACTGTCGCTCGGGCATCTCGAACAGGCCCGGACCGCCTTCGACAAGTCGCTCGACGTGCTGCTCGATGCGCCGGACGGCGCCCGCGTCGACCCGAAGCTGCGGTCCCACTTCGATCGCCTCGTCGACCGGATTGCGGCGCACGAGACCCTGGCGCTCCAGAAGGGCGACGGCTTCACGGAGAAGCCGTCCGAGCCGGCCGCGATCGATCAGTTGCTGGAGGTCGCGACCTTCACGCCTCCCCCGCCGGCCGGCCGCGCCGTCGAACAGGCGGTGCAGCTCGACCTCGCCCAGACGTCGCACGACGTGCCGATTCCGCTGAACGACCGCGTGCTCAAGTACGTGGAGTTGTTCCAGGGGCGCCTGCGCGACTTCCTCGCCGGCGGCCTGGAGCGCGGCGGCAAGTACCTGCCGATGGTCCAGAGCGTGTTCCGCGCCGAGGGGGTGCCGCTCGACCTGGCCTACGTGCCGCTCATCGAAAGTGCCTTCAAGCCGACCGCCCTGTCGCGCGCGAGCGCCCGCGGCATGTGGCAGTTCATGCGTCCGACGGCCAACGATCACGGTCTGAAGCAGGACTGGTACATCGACGAGCGGGCCGATCCCGAGAAGGCGACGCGGGCCGCGGCCAAGTACTTCAAGACGCTGTACGGGATGTTCTCCGACTGGCACCTCGCGATGGCCTCCTACAACGGCGGACCGGGGCGCGTGCAGCGGGCCATGCGGGCTTCGGGTCTGGACGACTTCTGGGAGCTCACCGCCAACGAGCGGTACCTGCCGCGCGAGACGCGCGAGTACGTGCCGATGATCCTCGCCGCCATGATCATCGCGAAGAACCCGGCACAGTACGGCTTCGACGCGCCGCCGGTCGAAACGCTCGCCTACGACAAGGTGCGGGTTGCGACGGCCGTCGACCTCCGGCGCATCGCCGAGTGGACCGGCGCGTCGATCGACGAGATTCAGGCGCTCAACCCGGAACTGCGCCGCTGGACGACGCCGCTGCGCTATCCGCAGTACGAGGTGAAGGTCCCGGCCGGCACGGGTCCGCAGTTGTCGGCCCGCCTGGCCGCGGCCGGCCCGGCGGAGCTGTCGGCGTTGAAGTTCCACACGGTCCGGCGGCGCGAGTCGCTGGCGGTGATCGCCCGCAAGCTGGGGGTGTCGCGCGCTGACCTGGCCGCCGCCAACGGCGTCTCGGAGCGCAGCGCGGTGCGCACCGGCCAGCGCCTGCTGATCCCGCGGGCGCCGTCGGCCCCGTTGCTCGCGAGCACCACGCGCCCGGCAGAACCGCAGCGCCAGGCCGAGTCTGTCGTCGCCGCGCGCACTGTGTCGGCGAGCGAGGGCGACGAGGACGTCCAGGTGCTGACCCATCGCGTGAAGCGCGGCGACACGCTGTACGGCATTGCCAACGCGTACGACGTCAGCGTCGCCGATCTCCGGGCCTGGAACCGCATGAAGTCCAGCCGCCTCGACATCGGCGACCGGTTGACCATCCGCACGGCGCGCAGCCAGTCCCGCTCGGCGCAGTAGCGATCGCCTCGATTTCAGAACTGCGGAATTTCACGATGTCACTACCGCCTCCGTGCTGCGACGGTTGGCGGTGGTAAGCAGATGCTGAAATTCTGAACCTCTGAAATTGCGCGGTTCTGTTCGCCGATCACCGCGGCCCCGGTCGCAGTTCCTGCCAACCCGTAAGCCTGGGACTTCGCAATTCCTGCGTGGTGCGGCGGGACTGGCGCGGGAAACGGCCGCTGATCGGCGCCCACGCCCCTGCCCCGCTCCTTGCACTGGCGCGCGGCATGCTCGCGGCCACCTTCTCGGCGGCGTTGGTCGGCGTCTCGGCGGAACTGGTGCGCGTCGAGGCCGACGTCAGCTTCGGCCTGCCGGTCTTCACGATCGTCGGGCTGCCCGACGCGAGCGTGCGCGAGAGCCGCGATCGTGTCCGCAGCGCCATCCGCAGCAGCGGCCTCGACTTCCCGCCGCACCGCATCACCGTCAACCTCTCACCCGCCGATTTGAGGAAGGCCGGCAGCAGCTTCGATCTGCCGATCGCGCTCGCCGTGCTGGCCGCGTCCGGTCAGCTGCGACCGGAGCTGGTGGCGCGCGCCGTCGTGCTCGGCGAGCTGGCGCTGGACGGCAGGACCCTGCCCTGTCGCGGCGTGCTGCCGGCCACGCTCGCGTCGAGAGCGGCGGCCGTCGACGTGGTGCTCGTGCCGCGCGACAACGTCGGCGAGGGACGCCTCGTGCCTGGCGTGGACGTCAGAGGCGCGTCATCGCTGCCCGACGCCGTCCGCGTCCTCTCGTCACCGGGCGCGCAGCCCTCGGCGGTCGCCAGCCCACCCGGGACCGCGCCGCCGGGCGCGCCCGACGTCGCCGACGTGCAGGGTCAGGCGCTGGCGCGCCGTGCGCTGGAGATTGCGGCGGCCGGCCAGCACAACCTGCTGTTCTCGGGTCCGCCTGGCGCCGGCAAGTCGATGCTGGCGCGCCGGCTCCCTGGCCTGCTGCCAGGCTGGACGTTCGAGCAGGCGCTCGAGGCCACCGCGGTCCACTCGGCGGCCGGCCTGGTGCCGCCGGGCGGCGGCCTGCTCCTCGAGCGTCCCTTCCGGGCGCCCCATCACACCATCTCGATGGCCGCGCTGGTGGGCGGTGGACCGCAGCCCCGGCCGGGTGAAGTGAGCCTGGCGCACCACGGCGTGCTGCTGCTGGACGAACTGCCGGAGTTCGAGCGGCGGACGCTCGACGTGCTGCGCCAACCACTCGAGGAAGGCGTCGTCCATCTGGCGCGCGCCAGCCGCAGCGTGACGTTCCCGGCCGGGTTCATGCTCGTCGCGGCGATGAACCCCTGCCCGTGTGGCTATCTCGGGCACCCGCGGCGCGCCTGCCGCTGTCGTCCCGGCGAGGCGGAACGCTACACCGCCCGCGTGTCGGGGCCGCTCCTGGACCGCATCGATCTGGTCGTCCAGGTGCCGCCAGTCGATCCTGCCGCCCTCACCGGCACGCTGCAGCCAGCCGAAGGCAGCGCGACAGTGCGGGCCCGCGTCCTCGCCGCCCGGGACCGTCAGGCAGCCCGGCAGGGCACCGTGAACAGCCGGCTGGGCGGTGGTCCGCTGGACCGCCTGCGGCGCCTGCCGGGCACCGCGCCCCTGCTCGCAAGTGCGATGACCCGGCTCGACCTCAGTGCGCGGGCCGCCGATCGGCTCCTCCGCGTCGCCCGGACGGTGGCCGATCTGGAAGGCGCCGACGAGGTTGACCGCCGCCACCTCGCCGAAGCCCTGCAATTTCGCCCGTGCTAGACTGCGCGTCTGTCCTGCGCCCGATCGCGGGGCCTCCCACACTTTCCGACACGTGGCAGATGGTGCGGGAGGCGGCGTGTCCGTTTCCAACCGAGGAGCGTGCGTTTGCGTTCGACCCGTTACAGCATCGTGATCGCGAATCGTCGGACCGGCGTGGTGCGCCGTCTGACGGTGTCGTTGCGATCGATGCTCGCCGCGGTGACGCTCCTGGTGATCGTGCCGCTGCTCCTCGTCGTGGGGGCCCAGCAGAAGGCCCGCTGGCAGCGTGCCCAACTGGCGGCCGACGTCGAGACGCTGCGCGCCGAGAACGACGTGATGCGCGCGGCCACCGGAGCGCTCACCAGCCAGCTCGGCTCGCTGCAGGGCGTCATCGACGACATCTCCCGGCTGACGCCGTCGTCTACGGAAGACACCGCGATGGGCCGGTTGCCGCGATCACTCCAGCAGCAGGCGCTCGGCGGCCTGTCGCCCGAGGCGACGCGGCTGGCGCTGTCGGGGCCGGCGGCCGCTCCCGATGCGGTCGGCGTCGTGCGGCAGATGCTGGATGCGCTCCAGACCCGCCTCGAAACGGCCCGGCCGCGGCTCGAACGCCGGGCGGCGCTGGCGCGCGCGACGCCGGCGATCTGGCCGGTGCTCGGCCAGCTCACCTCGAGTTTCGGCGCGCGCCGCGATCCGTTCACGCTTGCCGACAGCCTCCATCCCGGCCTGGACGTCGACGTCGACCTCGGCGCCCTCGTGCACGTGACCGCCGACGGCGTCGTGGCCGAAGCGGGCTATCACCCCGAGTACGGCAACGTGGTCACCGTGTCGCACGGCTTCGGCATCCAGACGCGCTACGCGCACCTGCAGCGCTTCGTCGTCCGGCAGGGCACGTCGGTGAGGCGCGGACAGGTCGTCGGGCACGCCGGCTCCACCGGGCGTTCGACCGGGACGCACCTGCACTACGAGGTCTGGATCGACGGCCACGCGGTCAATCCGCTGCAGTATCTGGTGGCGCGACAGCCCTCGTAGACCGGCCATCCGTCCTGCGTCGGCGGCACGCAGGGTTGCCTCCCTCCGGACCCTTCCCTACAATCGAAGGATCGCGGTGCCCGCTTCCGGGTCCGCCATCTGGTAGTCACCTTTGGTTCTCGACACACTCCTCGCCAAGGTCATCGGCACGCAGAACGAACGCGAGCTGAAGCGGATACAGCCGCTCGTCGCTCGCATCAACGAGCTCGAGCCATCCATGCAGCAGCTGTCGGAGACCCAGCTGCGCGCAAAGACCGCGGAGTTCCGGCAGCGCTTCGCCAAGGGCGAGACACTGGACGACCTGCTGCCCGAGGCCTTCGCCGTCGTGCGGGAGGCCGGCCGCCGCGTGGTGCACATGCGCCACTACGACGTCCAGCTGATCGGCGGCATCGTGCTGCATCGCGGCCGCATCGCCGAGATGAAGACCGGCGAGGGCAAGACGCTGGTCGCGACGCTGCCCGCGTACCTGAACGCGCTGGCCGGCAAGGGCGTTCACGTCGTCACCGTCAACGACTACCTCGCCCGCCGCGACTCCGAGTGGATGGGCCGTGTCTACCGCTATCTCGACATGTCGGTCGGCGTCATCCAGCACGACCTGCGCGACGACGAGCGGCAGCGGCACTACGGCGCGGACATCACCTACGGCACCAACAACGAGTTCGGGTTCGATTACCTGCGCGACAACATGAAGTTCGATCTCGCGCAGATGGTGCAGCGCGGGCACTGCTTCGCGATCGTCGACGAGGTCGACAGCATCCTCATCGACGAGGCGCGCACGCCGCTGATCATCTCGGGCCCGGCCGAGGAGTCGACCGACCTGTACTACGAGGTCGATCGGATCATCCCGCAGCTCAAGCCCGGCGCCGTGATCCAGGGCCAGGTCAAGCAGGAAGAGCGCGAGGCGCTCGAGCTCACCGGCGACTTCATCGTCGACGAGAAGCACAAGACGGCGACGCTCACCGAGAGCGGCATGGCGCAGGCCGAACAACTGCTGGCGCACCGCCTGCAGCCGGGCGGACTCTACGACCCGGCCAACATGCCCCTGCTGCACCACGTGCAGCAGGGCCTGCGCGCCCACACGCTGTTCCGCCGCGACGTCGAATACCTGGTCAACGAGGAAGGCCAGGTGGTGATCATCGACGAGCACACCGGCCGCGTGATGCCGGGCCGCCGCTGGAGCGATGGCCTGCACCAGGCGGTCGAGGCCAAGGAAGGCGTCAAGATCGAGCGCGAGAACCAGACGCTCGCGACCATCACCTTCCAGAACTTCTTCCGCAAGTACGACAAGCTCTCGGGGATGACCGGCACCGCCGACACCGAGGCGGAGGAATTCAACAAGATCTACAAGCTCGACGTGATCCAGGTGCCGACCAACCGGCCGCTGATCCGCATCGAGGAGCCCGACACCGTCTTCCGCACGCAGCGCGAGAAGTACGACGCCATCGTCGACGACATCGCCACCCGCCAGGCCGAGGGACGTCCGGTGCTGGTCGGCACCGTCTCGGTCGAGAAGTCGGAACTGCTGTCGACGATGCTGAAGCGCAAGGGCGTCAAGCACGTCGTGCTGAACGCCAAGTACCACGCGCAGGAAGCCGAAATCGTCGCGCAGGCCGGGCGGTTCGGCAAGGTCACGGTGGCGACGAACATGGCCGGCCGCGGCACCGACATCCTGCTCGGCGGCAACGCCGAGTACATGGCGCGCCAGCAGTGCCTCTCCGAGGAAGTCGCTCAGAAGGTGCCGCGCGGCGAGGAGAAGTACGTCGACGACGAGGAGTTCGTCTACTTCCGTCACCTCGACACCTTCTATCGGGTACCGACACCGACCTGGGAGCACGTCTTCCGCAGCTTCGACGAGGAGACGCGGGCCGAGCACGAGAAGGTCGTCTCCCTCGGCGGCCTGCACATCGTCGGCACCGAGCGGCACGAATCGCGGCGCATCGACAACCAGCTGCGCGGGCGCGCCGGCCGCCAGGGCGACCCCGGTTCGTCGCGCTTCTATCTCTCGCTCGAAGACGACCTGATGCGCATCTTCGGGTCGGCCAACATCTCGGGGCTGATGCAGCGGCTCGGGATGGAGGAAGGCGTGCCGATCGAGAGCCGGATGGTCACCCGGGCGATCCAGCGCGCGCAGAAGCAGGTCGAGGCGCAGAACTTCGGCATCCGCAAGCACCTGCTCGAGTACGACGACGTCATGAACAAGCAGCGCGAGAGCGTCTACGCGCTGCGCCGCCAGCTGCTCGAGGGGCACATCCGGCTCGAAGACGGCGACGTCGACTCGAAGGAGTACCTCATGGTGCTCGCCGACGAGATCCTCGACACGCTGGTCGACGAGTACGCCGACAGCAAGGCCGACACCGAGCAGTGGGATCTCGGCCAGCTCCGCGAGGAGGCGATCCGCCTGTTCGATCTCGACGAGGCGGCGCTGCGCGCCCTCGCGCTCGAGGAGATGACCAGCGAGCAGATCCGCGCCGAACTCTGGGCCGAGGTCGAAGCCCAGTACGCCGACAAGGAAGCGGCGGTCGGCCGCGACCTGCTGCAGCTGCCCGAGGACGTGATCCCGCAGATTGCCGGTCCGGCGTTCTTCGAGCAGATCAAGGCGGCGCCCGACGACGAGTCACGCCTGTCGATCTCCGGACGCAGCGTGCTGGCGCCGATCGAGCGCAACCTGATGCTGCAGGTCGTCGACGGCCAGTGGAAGGATCACCTCTACAGCCTCGACCACCTCAAGGAAGGCATCGGCCTGCGCGGGTACGGCCAGCGCGATCCGCTCGTCGAGTACAAGAAGGAGAGCTATGCGCTCTTCGCCGACATGAAGCGTCGCGTCGACGAGGAAACGGTGCGCTACCTGTGGCGGCTGCGGCCGATGTTCGGCCGGTCCGAGCCGCCGCCGAGCGACGTGCTCCTCGCCGAGGACGGCATGGTCATCGACGCCGATGTCGCTCCGGCCCAGGCGCCGACCCGTCAGACGGCGCCGGTGGCGCAGCGACCGCCGGCCGCGCCCGGCATCTTCGCACCGCCGCGCCGCATGCAGGAGAACCGGCCGGCGCCGCCCGCACCGGGAACGGCCGGCGGCGGCATCTTCGGCGCCCCGGCCGGCGCGACACCGCCGGTGCCGGCCCGCGTCGGCGGCGACGACGTGCAGCGCACGGTGCGCCGCGACGTGCCCAAGGTGGGCCGCAACGACGACTGCCCGTGCGGCAGCGGCAAGAAGTACAAGAAGTGCCACGGGGCGGGCCTGTGACGCCAGCGATGCCGCGCGTCACCGCCTCTCACCCGCTTGCACACTACAAGGCCGACGTCTGTCGGCCTTTCGTGTCTCCACGCGCCTGATGCCTATGACCACCACGGACACCCTCGCCGCCCTCTCACCCGCCGAGCAAGTCGAACGAGGCCTGCAGACCGCCCTCACGTTCGACGACATCCTGCTCGTGCCGCGCCGATCCGAGCCGCTGCCCAGTCAGGTCGACATCTCGTCGCGCTTCACCCGCAACATCCGGCTCAACGTCCCGCTCGTGAGCGCGGCGATGGACACGGTGACCGAATCGTCGCTGGCAATCGCGGTCGCCCAGCAGGGCGGCATCGGCATCGTCCACAAGAACCTGCCGATCGAGGACCAGGCCAACGAGGTCGATCGCGTCAAGCGGTCGGAGAGCGGGATGATCGTCAACCCGATCACCCTCTCTGCCGCCCACTCGATCGCCGAGGCCCACCAGTTGATGCGCAAGTACCGCATCTCCGGCGTGCCGATCACCGACGACGGCAGCAAGGAAGGCCGGCTGGTCGGCATCCTCACCAACCGTGACCTGCGGTTCGAAACGCGCCTCGAGCGGCCCATCGCCGAGATCATGACGCGTGACAACCTGATTACGGTTCCGGTCGGCACGACGCTCGATCAGGCGCAGGACATCCTGCACACCCACAAGGTCGAGAAGCTGCTGGTCGTCGACCACGAATACCGGCTGAAGGGCCTGATCACCGTCAAGGACATCCAGAAGGCGATCAAGTATCCGTCGGCCTGCAAGGACGACCTCGGCCGCCTGCGGGTCGGCGCGGCGGTCGGCATCGCCAAGGACACGCTGGACCGGGCCGCGGCGCTGGTCGCCGCCCACGTCGACGTCCTCGTCATCGACACCGCGCACGGCCATTCGGTCGGCGTGCTGGAGATGGTCCGCAAGCTCCGCACCACGTTCCCGGACGTCGATCTGGTTGCCGGCAACGTCGCCACCGGCGCGGCGACGGTCGACCTGATCGAGATCGGCGTCGACGCGGTCAAGGTCGGCATCGGCGCCGGATCGATCTGCACGACCCGCGTCATCGCCGGCATCGGCGTGCCGATGGTGTCGGCGATCGCCGAGTGCGCGCGCGCCGCGGCCGCCTACGGCGTGCCGGTGATCGCCGATGGCGGCATCCGCTACTCGGGCGACATCACCAAGGCCCTGGCTGTGGGCGGCAGCACCTGCATGATCGGCAGCCTGTTTGCCGGCACCGACGAGAGCCCGGGCGAAGTGATCCTCTACCAGGGGCGCTCGTTCAAGGAGTACCGCGGCATGGGCTCGATCGGCGCCATGCGCAGGGGCTCGCGCGACCGCTACTTCCAGGACGAATTCGAGCTGAACGCCGTCACCGGCGAAGGCACCGACAAACTGGTGCCCGAAGGCATCGAAGGCCGCGTCGCCCACAAGGGATCGGTCGCCGCGATGGTCCATCAGCTGGTCGGCGGCCTGCGCGCCGGCATGGGGTACTGCGGCTGCGCCAGCATCGAGGCACTGCAGCGCGACGCGCAGCTGATTCGAATCACGCCGGCCGGCCAGCGCGAGAGCCACGTGCACGACGTGATCATCACGAAGGAATCGCCCAACTACCGCGTCGAACGGTAGGGGGCGTAGGGACGTTGGGGCGGCTCTCCGAGCCGCCCTCGCCGGCCTTGGGCCCCTGGCTACCCGATACCCCATACCCGGTACCCGATACCCGATACCCGGTACCCGACACCTGATACCCGACACCTGATACCCGGCCGAGATATAGAATGCGCGGCATGTCTCGTCGTCTTCTCCCCTCCCTCTCCCTCTGTCTCCTGGCGCTCGGCGTGGCAGTCTCGGCCACCCAGCCGTCCGCGCCTCGCCAATTGCGCATCATCGCCTTCGGCGCGCATCCCGACGATGCCGAACTGAAGGCGGCAGGCGTCGCCTCGCTGTGGGCCGCGGCCGGTCACAAGGTGAAGTTCGTGGCCGCGACCAACGGCGACATCGGCCACTTCAGCCAGGCCGGTGGTCCGCTCGCCATCCGCCGCACGAAGGAAGTCCTCGAGTGCGCGAGGATCATGGGCATCACGACCGACGTGCTCGACATCCATGACGGCGAACTCGAACCCAGCCTCGAGTACCGCCGCCAGTTCGCGCGCAAGATCCGCGACTGGCAGGCCGACATCGTCATGGGCCATCGCCCGTACGACTACCACCCCGATCACCGCTACGTCGGCGTCCTCCTCAACGACACCGCCGTCGTCGTCGGGGCGGCCTTCTTCGTGCCCGACACGCCGCCGACCAAGGGCAACCCGATCTACCTGAACTACTCGGACAACTTCACCGATCCGAAGCCGTTCGAGCCGAGCGTCGTGGTCGACATCGACGCCGCCGCCGACAAGAAGTGGGCGTGCGTCAGTGCGATGCCGTCACAGTTCGGCGACGCGGACTCGTGGCAGGGACGCACGCGGCCCGACGTGCCGAAAGACGATGCCAAGCGGCCGGCCTACCTGCTGGAACTCGCCAAGCAGCGCAGTGCGGCGGTGGCCGACCAGTACCGCAGCCAGCTGATCGCGCGCTACGGCCAGGAGCGTGGTTCGAAGGTCAAGTACGCCGAGGCCTTCCAGCTCAATCAGTACGGCAAGCAGGTCAAGCCCGAGGAGCTGAACACGCTCTTCCCGAAGTAGCTGGCGAGCGCGTCCTCGGCGCGCCGTACACCTCCATCAGGGGCCGCTCGCCGAGCGGCCTCTCGCCTCTCCCTCCCGTCCGTAAGGTCCGCCTTCCGCATGCCCAGACGTCTCTCCGCCGTTGCCCTCTGCCTCCTCGCCCTCGGCGTCGCCGTCTCCGCCACTCAGCCCGCGGCGCGCCGTGAGCTGCGCGTCATCGTCTTCGGCGCACACCCCGACGATGCCGAACTGCAGGCGGCGGGCGTGGCGGCGATGTGGGCCGCCCAGGGACACAAGGTCAAGTTCGTCGCCGCGACCAACGGCGACATCGGGCACTTCAGTCAGGCCGGCGGGCCGCTCGCCCAGCGGCGCACGGCCGAGGTCCGCGAGTGCGCCCGCATCCTCGGCATCACGACCGACGTCCTCGACATCCACGACGGCGAACTCGTGCCGTCGCTCGAGACGCGCCGCGCCTTCGCGCGCAAGATCCGCGACTGGCAGGCCGACATCGTCATCGGCCACCGGCGCTACGACTACCATCCCGACCACCGCAACGTCGGCGTGCTGCTCGACGACACCGCGGTCGTCGTCGCGGCGCCGTTCTTCGTGCCCGATACGCCGCCCACGCGGGGCAACCCGATCTACCTCAGTTCGCCGGACGGGTTCAGCGATCCGAAGCCGTTCGCGCCCCATGTCGTCGTGGACATCGATGCCGTCGCCGAGAAGAAGTTCCAGTGCGTGTCGGCGATGCCGTCGCAGTTCGCCGACGCCGATTCCTGGCAGGGCCGGACGCTCCCCGGCATGCCGAAGGACGATGCCGGGCGCAAGGCCCACATCCTGAACACGGTGAAGGGCTGGCTGGCCGCGACCGCCGACGAGTATCGTCCGCAATTGATCGCGCGCTACGGCAAGGAACGCGGCGCGAAGGTGAAATACGCCGAGGCGTTCCAGATCAACCAGTACGGACGCCAGGTCACGCCCGCGGACCTGGACGCGCTGATACCGCGGTAGGCGCTCGCCGCCGGTCGCAGGAACTCGCGCTCAGGCCGGCACGACCACGCGCGCGCCAGCGCCGCAGGACTGCCTGACCACCAGCGTGCACTGCACGAAGATGTCGCGGGCGGGCCGCGTGGGATGGGCCCGCCGTTCGAGCATCGCCGCCATCGCTGCTTCGCCAATCTGCTGCACCGGCTGCCGCATCGTCGTGAGAGGCACCGGCAACCAGGCGGCGTAGTCCACGTCGTCCACGCCGACGAGCCTGACGTCCTCGGGCATCCGGGCGCCGAGCGCCAGCAGCCCGTGCATCACCTGCGCCGCCGCACGGTCGTGCGCGCACACCACCCCATCGGGCCGATGCGTCTCGAGGTACGTCTTCATCGCGGCGCGATCTGCCGGATCCGGGAACGGCAGACCGACGAGGGACGGGTCGGCGCCCAGCACGTCCACGGCCTCGCGGTAGCCGGCGCGGCGGGCCGCGATCGTGGACACGCCGCCGGCGGCGCCGAGGAAGGCGAGGCGACGGGCGCCCTGAGCGAGGAGATGCTCGGTGATGGCGAAGCCGGCGCGCCGGTTGTCGATCCCGACCAGGTCGTACGAACCGCGCCTGGGATAGGGAAACACCGAACGATCGAGGAGCACGACAGGAATCCTCGCGACGTCGAGCGCGGTGACGATCCGGACGTTGGTGTCGTCGCCCGGCGAGAGGCCCTCGAGCGGGGCGAAGAACACGCCGTCGACCTTGCGGGCGATGTATTGCTGCGTGCGCGCCCAGGCCGCAGCAGGGCGCGCCGCGGGTGACGCATCACCACCACCCCACAGGAACGCGTGAGGCTGCGCGTCCGGACACGAGATCAGACGCTGCACGAGCGGATCGAAGATCTCGATGTCCGGCAGGTCGGGCACCAGGACGCCGAAGGTGCATTCGGTGGCGGCCGCCGCGGCAGGCGTGCGACGCCGGACGTACGTACCGGACCCGACCCGGCGCTCGACCAACCCCTGGAGCTGCAAGTCGCGCACGGCGCGCCCGACCGTGATCCGCGACGCGCCGAAGCGTTCGACCAGCGCCGCCTCGCTCGGCACCCGGGCTCCCGCCGCCAGCCGTCCCGACTCGATCTCCTCGCGCAAGGCGTCGAAGACGACCTGGTACTTCGGGACGGCGACGGCGCTGCGTTGCATAGCCAGAATGCTATGACAACTTTGTGACGGACTGCAACCGGATATACGCGCACAACTCGCCTGTGTAGGCCTTAGCCTGCTGGCTTCCCGCTGCTGGCTGCTGGTTCTCGGCGCGGCGAAACTCTGGTCAGACCACTCCAAAGTTGCTATAGTCATTTCCGGGTGCTCCCCGGAGTCCCAAGGAGTGACTATGGCCATCATCAACGAACCGGTGCACTACCTGGTCGCCAGCGACTTCGACCAGACCCTCAGCTTCAACGACTCGGGCGTCGTCCTGAGCCAGCTGCTCGGCGCTTCGGGTTTCGAGGACAAGGTCGCCGGCCTCGCAAGCAGCAACCTGGTCCATCAGGGCGGCGAACTCGCCTATCTGCTGCGGCATGATCCCGAGTTCCGCGCCGTCAGGCGCGAGCACCTCATCGAGGCGGGTCGGCGGGTACGCCTGAAGCAGGACATCCCGCAGCTGGTCGACGTGCTGGGCAAGGGGATTCCGGGCTGCACGTTCTCGTTCTTCGTCGTCTCGGCCGCGCCGCGCGAGGTGATCTGCGCCGCGCTCGAGGGCGTGGTCCCGGAGAGCCACATCTTCGGCACCGAACTGGAGTTCGACGCCGCGACCGGCGAAATCACGGCCGTCAAGCACGTGCCGGCCGGCTACGGCAAGGTCGTCGTGCTCGAACAGCTCGAGTCGCGGGTCGGCAGCCGCCCCGAACACACCATCTACGTCGGCGACGGCAGCTCCGACGTCCACGTGATGCTGCACGTGAACAACCGCGACGGCTTCACGGTCGCCGTCTCCGAGAATCGCCTGCTGGCCCGCATCGCCCGCCGCACCGTGCTCAGCGACAGCGCCTTGAGCGTGATGGTACCGGTGCTCGGACATGTCGGCGGCTGGAACTCGACGCGCATCCGCGAGTTCTTCGCAAGCTACGGCCAGACGATGGAAGACTGGGAGCGGGCGCGGACCGACAAGGTGACGCTGCGCGAGATGCCGGCGCTGGTGCGGGCGGAGTCGGCGTGATGACGCTGCCGGACGCCATCGGCTGGATTGCCACGTCGGTCTTCACCGCGTCGTACCTCACGAACCGGCCGGCCTCGCTGCGCCGCGTGCAGATGGCCGGCGCATCGCTGTGGTTCGGATACGGAGTCGTGACCCGCGCCACGCCGGTGATGGTCGCCAACCTGCTCGTCCTCGGCGCCGCCTGCTGGGCCGAAGTGCGGGACCGGCGATCCACCGCTGCGGCCGGTCCCGTCGCGCTGCCGAATGCGGCAGGCGCACCGGCCGCGACGATCGGGCGGCCCGCGGTCACCGAGCAGCAGGTCGCCTGATCGTGATGCCCCGGGTGTCCGGGCCCGTGATCTGCAGCCGCACGTCGATGGCGGCAGGCGGCGGGCGCCGCAAGCGCTCGGGCCATTCGATCGCGACGATGCCTTCGTCGAGCGCCTCGTCGAACCCGAGATCGTCGATGGCGGCGCCGTCCGGCAGCCGATAGAGGTCGGCGTGGAACAGCGGCACGCGTCCACCACGATATTCGTGCACCAGCGTGAACGTCGGGCTGCTCACGACGTCTTCGTCCAGTCCGACCCCGATCGCCAGGCCGCGCACGAAGGCGGTCTTGCCGGCCCCCAGATCCCCATGGAGCAACAGCACCGCGCCGGCCGACAGCGTGCGGGCCAGCGTCGCCGCGATCGCCACGGTGCCCGCCTCCGATGATGAGGTGTGGTGCGACTCGATCACGTCTCGTCGTCGCCGTCGCTGGAGGACTGCTCGGCCGAGAGCTCGAGGACGGCGTCGCCCAGGTACGTCAGCAGGTCTGACGCGGTGAGCGCCACTTCGCCGAGATCGGCCATCGCGAGGTCGCCGGCATGGCCGTGGAGATAGACGCCGAGCCGTGATGCGCCCTCGGCGTCCAGCAGCTGCGCGAACCAGCCGGCAATCACGCCGGTGAGCACGTCGCCCGTCCCGCCCGTCGCCATGCCGGGGTTGCCCGTCATGTTGATCGCCACGCTCCCATCCGGTGCGGCGATCAACGTGCGGTGCCCCTTCAGCACGACGTGCATCTGGTACGCCTCGGCGAAGGCCCGCGCGGCCGCCACGCGATCCTTCTGCACCTCGTCCACCGTGGTCGCGACCAGCCGCGCCATCTCGCCCGGGTGCGGCGTGAGGATGACGTCGTGTCCGTCGTGCCCGGCGAGTCGCGCCGCATCGTCGCCGGCAAACGCGTTGAGTGCATCCGCGTCGAGGACCATCGGCACGCCGGCGCGATCCACCACGGCGTGGACGAAGGCCCGCACGCCGTCGCCGCTGCCCAGGCCCGGCCCCATCGCGATCACGTCGGTCGCGATCTCCAGCACGCGGTCGACCGCGTCGGCCGTCACGCGTCCCTCGTCGTCTTCGGGCAGGCCGACGGTCATGTACTCGGGCGCCATCGCCGCGAGGATCGGCTGCACGGACTTCGGCGTTGCCACCGTCACCAGCCCGGCGCCGGACCGGAGCGCGGCCATCGCCGTGAGGTGAGCCGCGCCGCTCTTCCCCATCGAGCCCGCAATGATCAACACGCGGCCGAAGTCGCCCTTGTTCGACTCGGGATCGCGCGGCTCGAGCACGGCGCGCATCACGCCGCGGGTGACGACTTCGAGATAGGCGCCGTCGAGACGTTCGAGCACGGCCTCGGGGATGCCGATGTCGGCGATCACGAGCTCACCGCACACGCGCTGGGCGGGCGGCAGGATGTGGCAGATCTTCGGCGCGGCCAGCGTCACGGTCACTGCCGCTCTGATGGCTTCGCCCTGCACCTCGTGAGTGTCGGCGAGCAGCCCGCTCGGCACGTCCACCGACACGACCGGAATGCCGCTGCCATTGAGATCGCCGACGATCGTCGGGTACATGCCGTCGAGTGCGTGCCGCAGGCCGGTGCCGACGATCGCGTCGACGATCAGGTCGCACGTCGAGATCTCGGAGAAGTGCAGTTCCCACGTCTGCTCGTCGGCGATCTCGACGACCGATGCGCCCATCCGGCCGAGCACTTCGAGGTTGTGGCGGGCGTCGCCGCGCACCTCCGCGAGCGGTCCGATCACGAAGACCGGCACTTCGACGACGCGTTCGAGCAGCGTGCGCGCGATGACGAAGCCATCGCCGCCGTTGTTGCCACGCCCGGCGAGCACCGCGACGCGTCGCGTGGCCAGATCCGGGAACAGCGCCTCGATCGCGGCGACCACCTGGCGGCCGGCGTTCTCCATCAGCACGAGCGAGGGAATGCCGAGTTCCTCGATGGTGAACCGGTCGGCCTCGCGCATCTGCGCGGCAGTCAGGACTCGCATCGCTGCATGGTACCCTCGGCTGTGCCAGTCGCGGTGAACATCGACGGCCATCTGTACGGCAAGGACGAGGCGCGGGTGTCGGTCTTCGATCACGGCTTCCTGTTCGGGGAAGGCGTCTACGAAGTGCTCCGGACCTACGACCAGCGGCCGTTCCTGTACGCCGACCACATGCGACGCCTGCGGGCGTCGGCCGCCCGCATCGCGCTCGACTGCCCGCTCGACGACGACGCGCTGCTCGAACGCGTGGAGGCGACGGTCGCGGCGGCGGGGCTCGATGGCGAGGCGTACATCCGCCTCCTGCTGACGCGCGGCGTCGGCGAGATCGTCTACGACCCGCGCGCCTGCCCCTCTCCCACCATCGTCATCATCGTCAAGCCGCACGTGGAGCCGCCGGCCGAGGCGTTGACGCGCGGCGTGCGGCTGGCGCTCGCGACCGTGGTACGCAATCACCCCGGCAGCGTCGATCCCGCCATCAAGTCGAACAACCTCCTGAACAACGCGCTCGCGATGCAGCAGGCCTACCGCGAAGGCGCGTTCGAGGCGTTGATGCGGAACCACCGCGGCGAGATCTGCGAGTGTGCCCAGTCCAACGTGTTCGTCGTGCGCGACGGCGTCCTGCTGACGCCGCCGACCGACGCCGGCCTGCTGGTCGGCGTCACGCGGGGGTTCGTGCTGGCACTGGCGGCGCAGTTGGGGATCGCCGCAACCGAACGCGTGCTGCGCCAGGCCGACCTCGCGACGAGCGACGAGGCCTTCCTCACGAGCACGACGCGCGAGATCGTCCCGGTCGTGCAGGTTGGCGAGCAGGTCATCGGCCCGGGAACGCCTGGCCCGATCACGCAGCGGCTGATGACGGCCTTCCGCGACGCGGTGTCTGCAGGGCTTGCGTAAGTAATTTCAGAATTTCAGAATTTCATTACCACCGCCACACTTCGACGCATTGCTGGGGGTGGTGACACTCTGCAATTCTGCAATTCTGAAGTTACGCGTCCCTACACGCCCACCGGTTCCTCGTCGGCGTATTCCGCGATCGGCGGGCAGGCGCACATCAGGTTGCGATCGCCGTACGGATTGTCGATGCGGCCAACCGCCGGCCACACCTTGTGCTGACGGAGGAACGGCAGCGGGAATGCCGCCGCCGCGCGCGTGTATGGGCGCGTCCATTCGTCGGCCATGACGACCGCGGCGGTGTGCGGCGCGTGCTTCAGCACGTTGTCCCTGGCATCGGCGGTGCCGTCGATCACGGCCTGGATCTCGCCGCGAATCGCCAGCATCGCGTCGCAGAAGCGATCGAGCTCGTCGCGGGCCTCGCTCTCGGTCGGCTCGATCATCAGCGTGCCGGGCACCGGGAAGGACACGGTCGGGGCATGGAAGCCGTAGTCCATCAGCCGCTTGGCCACGTCCATCTCGTCGATGCCCGAGGCCTGCTTCAGCGGCCGCAGGTCGAGGATCAGTTCGTGCGCGACGCGGCCCTCGCGTCCGGTGTACAGCACGGTGAACGGCCCCTCGAGACGCGCCTTGATGTAGTTGGCGTTGAGGATGGCAAAGCGCGTCGCCTCGGTCATGCCGTCGCCGCCGAGCATCGACATGTAGCCGTAGGAGATCAGCAGGATCAACGCACTGCCCCACGGCGCCGCCGCGATCGGGTGGATGCCGCTGTCGCCGCCGCCGGTCGGCACCACGGGGTGCGACGGCAGGAACGACGCGAGGTGCGCCGCGACGCCGATCGGCCCCATGCCCGGACCGCCGCCGCCGTGCGGGATGGCGAAGGTCTTGTGCAGGTTCAGATGGCAGACGTCGGCGCCGATCAGCGCCGGGCTCGTCAGCCCGACCTGCGCGTTCATGTTGGCGCCGTCCATGTAGACCTGCCCGCCGTGCGCGTGCACGACCTCACAGATCTCGCGGATGGCGTCCTCGTACACGCCGTGCGTGGACGGATAGGTCACCATCAGCGCCGCCAGCGTGTCCTTGTGCTGTTCGGCCTTGGCGCGCAGGTCGGCCATGTCGACGTTGCCCTGCGCGTCGGTGGCGACGACCACCACCTTCATGCCGGCCATCACGGCGCTGGCCGGATTGGTGCCGTGGGCCGACTGCGGGATCAGCGCCACCGTGCGGTGGGCATCGCCGCGCGCGTGGTGATAGGCGCGGATCACCATCAGCCCGGCCAGTTCGCCCTGCGCGCCGGAGTTGGGCTGCAGCGACACCGCGGCAAAGCCGGTGATGTCGCACAGCATCCGCTCGAGGTCGCGGAAGATCGCCTGGTAGCCCGAGGCCTGCTCGACCGGCACGAACGGGTGCAGCGACGCGAACCCCGGCCAGGTGATCGGCAGCATCTCGGCCGCCGCGTTGAGCTTCATCGTGCACGAGCCGAGCGGAATCATCGACGTGTCCAGGCCGATGTCGCGCCGCTCCAGCTGACGGATGAAGCGGGTGATCTGCAGTTCCGATCGGTGTTCGGTGAACACCGGGTGCGTCAGGTAGCTCGACGTCCGGCGCAGGACGACCGGGATCGGCGATGGCACCTGCGCGGCCAGTTGCGTACCGCGCTCCAGCACCTTGCCGAACACGTTCGCCACTGCTGACACGTCCTCGGCCGTCGTCGTTTCGTCGACGCTGATGCCGATGGAACCGTCGGCAAGATAGCGGAGGTTGATCTGCGCGGACTCGGCGACCTTGCGGAGCACGGCCGCATCGACACCGCTGACGCGGAGGGTGTCGAAGTAGGCGGCGTTGTGCTGCGTGAGCCCCATCGAGGTCAGGGCCGCAGCCAGCTGCGAGGCACGGCCGTGGACGCGCGCGGCGATCGACGCCAGCCCCTCGGCGCCGTGGAAGACGGCGTAGAAGGCGGCGATGTTGGCCAGCAGGGCCTGCGCCGTGCAGATGTTGCTGGTCGCCTTCTCGCGCCGGATGTGCTGCTCGCGCGTCTGCAGCGCCATGCGGTAGGCCGAGCCGCCCTGGCTGTCCACCGACACGCCGATCAGACGTCCCGGCGACTGGCGCACGTAGGCGTCACGCGTGCCGAAGAACGCCGCGTGCGGACCGCCGTAGCCGAGCGGCACGCCGAAGCGCTGCGCCGACCCGTAGACGACGTCGGCGCCGAGCTCGCCGGGAGGCACGAGGACCGTGAGGGCCAGCAGATCGGATCCGACCGCCACCAGCGCGCCCGCGTCGTGCGCCTGGGCGATCAGCGGGCTGATGTCGTGCACCGCGCCGTGGCCGTCTGGATACTGCGTGAGGATGCCGAACACGTCGGCGCCGATGGTCACTGCGGTGCGGCCGACGCATTCGACCTGCAGGCCGAGCGGTTCGGCCCGCGCTTCGAGCAGCGCCTTCACCTGCGGGAACACCTCGCCGACCACGAGGAACCGCTGGGCCGTCGCCGGCTTCTTGCTGACGCGGCGCAGCAGGGTCATCGCCTCGGCGGCGGCGGTTGCCTCGTCGAGCAGCGACGCGTTGGCGACGTCCATGCCGGTCAGGTCGCTGACGGCGGTCTGGAACGTCAGGAGCGCTTCGAGTCGGCCCTGGGCGATCTCTGCCTGGTACGGCGTGTACGGCGTGTACCAGCCGGGATTCTCGAGCACCATGCGCTGGACGACGGCCGGCGTGTGGGTGCCGTAGTAGCCGGCGCCGATGAACGACCGGAACCGGGCGTTGCGCGCCTCGAGCCCGCGCAGCCGGGTCAGGAACTCGGCCTCGGTCTCGGCCGGCGGGTGGCTGAGCGGCGACGAACGCCGGATGTGCGGCGGCACCACCTGATCGATCAGCGCGTCGAGCGTCGGCACGCCCAGGGCGTGCAGCATGCGGTCGCGGTCGTCGGGGCGGGGGCCGATGTGGCGCAGGGCAAACGCGTCGGAAGCCGTTCGGGTCATTGCTGGCAAGGATGCGGACAGGAGATCCGGGAGGGCGTCCCGGTGAGACGCCGCCGGCGAACCGGCGGCCACTGGCTAGGCGCCGACGTGCTGCTGGTAGGCGGCCGCGTCGAGGAGGGCGTCGAGTTCCGCGGCGCTGGCGGGCTTCACCTTGATGATCCAGGCGGCGTGCGGCTCGCTGTTGACCTGCTCGGGCGCACTTGTCAGCGCGTCGTTCACGGCGACGACCTCGCCGGCCACGGGCGAGAACAGTTCCGACACCGCCTTGACCGACTCGATCGTGCCGAAGACCTCACCCTGGGTGAGGACGCGGCCGACCTGCGGCAGCTCGACGAACACGACGTCACCGAGCTGCTGCTGCGCGTAGTCGGTGATGCCGACGTCGGCGGTGTCGCCGTCGACACGAATCCACTCGTGGTCCCTGGTGTACTTCAGATCGGCGGGATACATCGGCAGCTCAACTCCTCGGCCGCTTGTAGAACGGCATGGGAACGATGCGGGCGGCGGCCAGCCTCCCCCGCACGTCGACGTGGACCTGACGGTCGGGTTCGGCCATCGCCGTCGGCACGTAGGCCATCGCGATGGCCTTCTTCAGGAAGGGCGTCTGGGTCCCGCTGGTCACCGTCCCGACCGGCGCGCCGTCCACGACGACGGGATAGCCGTGGCGGGCGATGGCGCGGTCGGTCATCTCGAGGCCCACGAGCGTGCGCGAGATGCCCTCGGCCTTCTGGGCGCGCAGCACGCCGGCCCCGGTGAACTCTTCCTTCTTCCAGCCGACGACCCAGCCGAGTCCCGCCTCGAGCACGGTGGTCGTCTCGTCCATGTCGTTGCCGTACAGGCGCATCGACGCCTCGAGCCGGAGCGTGTCGCGGGCGCCGAGGCCAGCCGGCACGACACCGGCACTCTCGCCGGCCTGCAGGATGGCCTTCCAGACATGGGCCGCCTGCGCGGGCGGCACGAACACCTCGAAGCCGTCCTCGCCGGTGTAGCCGGTGCGCGACACCGTCCCGCGCACACCCGCCACTTCGCCTGGCGCGAACCAGTAGTACTTCATCTCGTCCAGCGGCACGGCGGTCAGCGACTGCAGCACGTCGGCCGCGGCCGGTCCCTGCAGCGCCAGCAGCGCGTACCGGCTGCTCGTATCGACCGCCGGCGCATCGGCGAAGCCCCGGACCTGCTGGCGGATCCAGGCGAAGTCCTTCTCGATGTTGGAGGCGTTGACGACCAGCAGGAAGTGGTCGTCGGCCATCCGGTAGACGAGGATGTCGTCGACGAACGTGCCTTCGGGCGTGGTCAGCGCGGAGTACTGGATCTGGCCGACGGCCAGACGGGACGCGTCATTTGTCGACAGGTGCTGAACGGCGGCCAGCGCGTCGGCGCCCGCGATCTCGATCTCGCCCATGTGGCTCACGTCGAACAGCCCGGCGCGCGTGCGAACGGCCATGTGCTCGTCGGTGATGCCGCTGTACTCGACGGGCATGTCCCAGCCGCCGAACGGCACCATGCGGGCTTTGTGGCCGAGGTGCGTCGCGTGCAGTGAGGTCTGCTTGAGGGCGGTCGGGGTGTGGGACATGTCGTGAAGGGCTGCGACCGGGAGGCGGCCGCAACCTTTCAAAGATACAGGCTCGGCGGCCGGGGCTCAAGGACACCGGCCGCGCGCGGCCTAGGTGTTGGGCAGGGCCGCGCCCTTCACCTTGACGTTGCGGAAGGACACCGCGTTGCCGTGGTCCTGCAGCAGGAGGTGGCCGCTCTTCGCCTGGCCGAAGCCGGCGTAGTCCTTGTACTTGCTGACCGCGACCAGCTTCTTGAACGCGTCGCTCGCCCGGTCGAACTCCAGGATCTTCGTGCCGTTGAGCCAGTGCTCGACCTTCGTGCCCTTCGACACGATGTGGGCGGTGTTCCATGCCCCGACCGGCTCGACCGGCTTGCTGGCCGGCGCCGCGATCAAGTCGTAGAGCGATCCGAACGTGCGGTTGCCGGCGTGGCCCGCCTTCGCATCCGGATGCACCGCATCGTCCAGGAGCTGGAACTCGAGGCCGATGGCCGACCCGCGGCCAGGGGTGCCGAGCTTCTCGGTGACGAAGTACTTGATGCCGCTGTTGGCGCCCTTGGTGAGCTTGACGTCGACCTTCAACTCGAAGTCGCCGTACTCCTCGAGCGTCACGATGTCGCCGCCGTGGGCAGCTTCCCCGCCCCCCGATTCGACGACGGTCAACAGGCCGTCCTTGACGACCCATCCCTTGGACGGAAACGTGTCGGCGTGCGCGTTGCGCCACCCCTTCGTGGTCGATCCGTCGAACAGCAGGCGCCAGCCCGCGGCCTTCTCCGCGGCCGACAGCGTGTTGTCAGCCGCGGCGGCAGCGACGACGGCCGAGCGGGTGGCCGGCGACGTGGCGAGAACGGTCGCGCCGAGCGCGGCGGTCGTCGCGAGTGCCGCCAGCGAGACCTGGAGGCGGGATGACGAGCGAGAGTGCGGCATGGAACAACTCCGTCGGATGACGGGCGCCTCCGGGCGGCGCCCCGGCCAATCGGCCGACTGTCGGCGCGGGTGATGAGATCTCCGTCACTCTAGAACAGTCGTGTCGAGGTGTCGAGCCTCGTCGGCCGGGCCGTCGTGCACCATGGCCACCGCCCCCGTGGCCGGCGGCGTGGCGTAGGTCACGCGCGGCGTGTGCTCGTCGTCCGGCTGCCGGTGACGGGTGCCCTTGTAGGTCAGGTACGACTGCAGCGTGTGATAGCTGATGTCGAGGATGCGGCACGCCTCGCGCTTGTTGCCCCGGGTGCGGCGCAGGATCACCTTGGCGTGGCGGCTGCCCCATGCGCGCATGGTGTCGTCGAGGTCGTCGCAGGCCGCGTAGGTCTCGCGGTAGCGGCCGGTGACGTCGCCGGGCAGGTCGTCCACCTGGATGGTGTCACCGCGCGCCAGCGTGATCGCGCGCTCGATCACCCGTTCGAGCTCGCGCACGTTGCCAGGCCACTCGTACACCATCAGCGCCTCGAGCGCGTGCGGCGCGAACCGGTACGACTGGCCAGCGCCCGACCGCTGCAGGATGGCCTCGCAGAGAAAGGGGATGTCGTCGCGGCGGGCGCGCAACGGCGGCACGTCGATCTCGATGGCATTGAGCCGGTAGAACAGATCGCGCCTGAACTCGCCGGTCTTGCACAACGCCTGCAGCGGCCGGTTGGTGGCCGCCACGATGCGCACGTCGACACGACGGCTGCCCTGTCCGCCAACGCGCTCGACGGTCGGATCCTGGATGATGCGAAGCAGCTTCGCCTGCGCCGACGCCGACAAATCCGACACCTCGTCGAGGAACAGCGTGCCGCCGTCGGCCTGCTCGAAGCGTCCGCGACGGCCGCGCACACCGGTCGCCGTCCGCTCCTCGATGCCGAACAACTCCGCCTCCAGCAGCGACTCGACGATGGCCGCGCAGTTGATCGGCACGAAGGGACCGCTGCTGCGCGCGCTCATGGCGTGCACCTGACGGGCCACCAGTTCCTTACCAGCACCGCTCTCGCCCTGGATCAGCACGGTGAACGACTGGCGCGCCGCCCGGGCGATGCGCTCGTGCAGCTGCCGCATCACCGGGGCCACGCCGAGCAGGCCGCCGTTACTGGCCTGCATCGACTGCAGGACGGCCCGCGTGTCGGCCTTCCGCTCGACGTCGCGCAGCAGCGGCGCCAGCGCGAGCAGCACGGTCACGACGCCACGCGCCGCGGCCACCGTGTCGGGCGGCCCGGCGGCGGTCACGCGCAGCGCTTCCGATCCACCCGGCAGCAGCAGGCGGCCGCGTCCCAGCGCGAGGGGTTCGTCCAGCAAGTGGATGGCCGGCTGCTGCAGGCCGTACACCTGCTCGAGCAGCGCCTGCAGTCCTTCCCTCGCCTCGGTTTCTGCCCGCACCAGGACGATCGCGGGCTCGAGCACGGCGAAGGGGTCGAGCGCGAGCGGCGGTCCGGGGCGATCGGTCATGGCGGTTCCTCGTCGGGCCGCGGTGGAAGCACTGCCGGCGGCTGCAGTGACGTCCTCCAAGCCGCGCGCCATGACGCCCGCGCCGATTCCGGCGCCATGACCCCGATGCCGGTTCGCGGGCGCCGCCCGCGGTGAAGGCACGATGCCGAGTGAGTAGTCAGTACTCAGCGAGGCCATGGCTGCTCCAGTGCCCACGCGGCCTCGTACTGGACGCCGTGCCGGGAGAGCCGGCACACCTCGCACCGGACCACCCAGGCCTGCTGGGTGTCCCTGTCCTCGGGCCCGGCGAGTTTCAGCGGCATCGCGCGGCCTGGACGCACCGGACGCGCCAGGCGGCATCGCAGCCCGTGCCGCGACGCGTCGATCACCTCGAGGACCCGCACTCCGGGCACGTGCGGCCGACCCAGCACCGACGCGTCGGCCGCACTGGTCCGAGGCTCGCGCCGCCGCTCCCCGATGATGTGCGTCGCCATCAGCAGACCTCCCAGGTATCGCCGGCACCGAGGCACAGCAGCCGGACGCGCTGTGTCGTGCCGAGCAGGCGGATGGCGTAGGCGCGGCCGCCGGCGCCGGCCACGTACAGCGATCCTGCCGAACTCGTCCCGCGCGCCGTGAAGACGATGCGGGGGACCGCGCCGAGACGCACCGGTGCGCTTCCCGCCGCGATGACACCGCCATCGTCGGCAGCCGGCAGGTCGCGTTCGACAGCCAGGCGCGCCACGCCTTCCCTGAACACCCATGTCCACGTGGTGATCGGGGGGTCGATGCCGGACGAGATGTCGGCGGTGGTGATGCCGTTGCCGTTGCCGTCGACCAGCACCCGCCACCGGGCCGGCGCCGTGGCGTCGATCTCCACGCCGTGGGCCTGTCCGAGCCGGCGCGCGTCGAGGGCGATGCGCCGCAAGTCGGCCACCACGCCGCGCGCCGCCTCGCGCGCCGCGCGTTCATCGCGCAGGTCGGCCAGCGCTCGCCAGGCCCCGAGTCCGACGACGCTGGCCAGACCGATGGCGACGAGCAGTTCGATCAACGAGGCACCCCGGTCGGGGCGCCTCGTGCGTGGCGAGCTATTTGGCGGCCTTCGCATCGGTGCCGCCGAGCGTGAGGTGCGGCCGCAGCTTGAGGAACGACTTCTCGCCGATGCCCTGGACGTTCATCAGGTCCTCGAGCTTCTTGAAGGGGCCGTTCTTCTCGCGGTACGCGACGATGCGCTGGGCGGTGCTGGGACCGATGCCGGGCAGCGCTTCGAACTGCTGCGTCGTGGCCGCGTTGACGTTGACCGACGGCGTGGTGGCCGGCGCTGGCGCCTTGGCCTCCTGGAACGCGACGAGCCGCGACGGGCCTGGCGCCGCCACCGGCACGGACGCCGGCGACACCGACAGGGCGATGAGCAGGGGGACGATCGACGTGATCATGGGCTATCTCCTGGAAAGGGGCGCGGCGCCGGCGGCGACCGGGAGGTTGGCCCGCAATCGATTCGATGCTGCCAGCCCCGCGCATGCCAGGAGAGAGCAAACGCCGCGCCGCCCACTGGCCGTCGCGGCGCGCATTGCGTAACCGTTGACCTACTTGGAGTTGACGTCGGAGTCGGCGCGAACGTCGCGGGGTCGGCGCAGGCCGGAAGGCGTGAACCGGCGGTGACGCCGCGCAACCGGCGTTGCGGTGAACGCCGGCCAGGCCCGGTCGCGGTCCGGCGGGACCGCGGCCGATTGGCGTGGAGATCTCAGGCGGGCTGCTGGGTGGCGGCGTACCAGGCCACTGTCGATCGCAGGCCTTCTTCGAGGCCGACGAGCGGCGTGTAGCCGAGCAGGTCACGGGCGCGCGTGATGTCCGCGAGCGAGTCGTGCACGTCGCCGGCGCGCGACGGTCCGTACCTGGGTTCGACCTTCGCGCCGGTGATCGCCACGAGCGTCCGGAACAGATCGTTGAGGGAGATGCTCGTCGCGGTCGCCACGTTCACCACCTGCCCGCTCGCCTCGGGGCCCGCCACGCATGCGCGCAAGGCGCCGTCGACGACGTTGGCCACGTACGTGAAATCGCGCGTCTGTTCGCCGTCGCCATGGATGGTCGGCGAGTTGCCCTCGATCAGGTGCCGGATGAACAGCGAGATGACGCCGGAGTACGCCGACGAGGGATCCTGCCGCGGACCGAACACGTTGAAGTACCGGATGGTCACCGTGGACAGCCCGTAGAGGCCGGTGAACATCTGCATGTACTGCTCGCCGACGAGCTTCTGCAGCGCGTAGGGCGACAGCGGCGCCGTCGGCATGTCCTCGCGCTTGGGGAGGGCGGCCGCGTTGCCGTAGGCCGAAGAACTGCCCGCGTAGACGACGCGCCGCACGCCCGCGTCGCGGGCCGCGACCAGCACGCTGAGCGTGGCGTCGACGTTGGCGCGGTTGGACGTCAGGGGATCGTCGACCGAGCGCGGGACCGACGGGATCGCCGCCTGGTGCAGCACGTACTCGACGCCGTCGACGGCCTGGCGCGCGAACGCCGGATCGGCGAGGTCGCCCTCGAGCAGTTCCACGCCGTCGAGGTGGGCGAGGTTCTCGCGCTTGCCCGTCACCAGACTGTCGGCCACGCGCACGCGCTCCCCGCGCGCGCGCAGGGCCTCGACCATGTGGGATCCGATGAAGCCGGCCCCGCCCGTCACCAAGTAGAACGCCATCGTGTCAGTCGTCTCTCTGGAAATCGTGACTGTGGCGCTCCCTGCGCGGGCGCGCCGGATTGCAAGTGCGGCAGTCGTCCGGTAAGCCGAATTCTGTCGACCCACCGCTCCCGTGAAGGAGCAGCGAGCGGGCGATCATTCCTCTGGGACCGGCATTGCTGACGGCCTCGAGCAACCTACCCGGAGGCTTCGGACGGGCCGTCCTCGAGCGCCTCCCTATTTGGTCTTGCTCCGTGCGGGGTTTTGCCTGCCACGTCCGTTGCCGGCCGCGCGGTGCGCTCTTACCGCACCTTTTCACCCTTACCCACCTCCGCTCCGGAAGCTTCGCGTCCGAGCTACGGCGGGCAAGCCTTGTCGTTTCCCTGCGAGGTTGTCATGCCTCAACCGGTACTCCTCTGGGCCTGCCCGCCGAAGCTCTCGCTCGAAGCCACCAGAGCGAAGGTGGGCGGTATATTTTCTGTGCCACTTTCCGTCGGGTTGCCCCGCCCGGGCGTTACCCGGCGCACTGCCCTGCGGAGTTCGGACTTTCCTCTGGCGGGGGGCTCGCGCCCGTCCGCCAGCGATCGCCTGGACGACTGCCGCACCCTGATGATACCAGCCGGCCGCGGCGGCTCAGTGCGCGGCGCCGCGGCCGCTCGCCTCCGACAGGCGCAGGCGCGGCGATTCGTGGCGCCGCTGTTCTTCGAGGTAGTCGACGCCGTCGGCGGTGATCTGCAGCTGCGACTGATCGTTGCGCGTCGTGAGCTTCTTCTGGACGAGATACCAGGCGGAGAACTCGAGGTGCTCGAGAGGCTGCCCCATCAGCTCGGCGAGATCGAGCATCGAGAGGCCGGGCTTGTGCGGCTCGGTGCGGCGCCGCGCGTACAGAATCTCGAGAACGACGAGCCGGAGCTGCTGCTCGGCATGGTAGTCGCCGTTTGTCGGCGCCCCCTCGGCGACGAAGCGCCAGCGGTCACGACGAATCGCGCCGTGGTGGACGTCGTAGGAGGCGCGCTTCTCCGGGTCGCTGAGCACCGCGTAGGCGGAGAGGATCTCGCGGAACATCGACTCGTTGCCGGTGTCGGGATGATCCGGGTGATACCGCTGCGCGAGCAGACGGAAGACGCGTGTGACGGTGTCGGGATCGGCGTTCGGGCTGATCTGCAGCAACTCGTAGTAGTCGGTATCCGCGTTCACCAGATGGTCTCCGTCCGGGCGCTTCGGCCCGTCGGTCGGCATATCGGCATCTCCTCGGCACGCGTGAGAGTGGCCCCGGGCGACTATCCGTCCCGTTCCTGGCTGATCTCGTACTGCTCGAGCTTCTTGTAGAGGTTACTACGCGGCGTGTCGATGACCTCGGCCGTCTTCGAGATGTTCCAGCCGTGCTCGCGGAGCTTCGTCACCAGGAACTCCCGCTCCACCTGCTCCTTGAACTCCCGCAGCGTCGTGGCCTTGGGCGGAGCCGGCGGGGCCGGCGGCTGCGGGACGGCCGGGCCGGGGTCGGCGGCCGGCGCCGCCAGGCCGGCGGCTCCCCCATCGTCAACGGCCTGCGGCGGCGCGGCGGGCGGCGGGAGTGATACAGACGACGGGGCTGCTGCGCCGGCGGTGCCGTCCATGCGCAGGAACTGCCGTACGTCCGGTCCGTCCACGGCGTCGCCGCGCGCCATGATCAGGATGCGCTCGACGGTGTTCTTCAGTTCGCGGATGTTGCCGCGCCACCGGTGCTGCTGCAGCATCGACAGCGCCTCCGGCGTGAAGCGGCGCGTGCGTCCGCCGTCGGCCGCAAACAGATCGGCGAAATGCTTGACGAGCGCCGGCACGTCTTCCGGACGTTCGCGGAGCGGCGGCACCTGCACCGGGATCACGCTCAACCGGAAGTACAGATCTTCGCGGAAGGTGCCGTCGGCGATTGCCGCTTCGAGATTCTTGTTGGTCGCGGCGATGACGCGGACGTCCACCTTCAGCGTCCGTTGCGATCCGATGCGCTCGACCTCGCCTTCCTGGAGCACCCGCAGCACCTTGGCCTGCGTCTTCTGGCTCATGTCGCCGACTTCGTCCAGGAAGATCGTGCCGCGATCGGCGAGTTCGAACTTGCCGATCTGCTTGTCGGTCGCGCCGGTGAAGCTGCCCTTCTCGTGACCGAAGAGTTCACTCTCGATCAGTTCCTCGGGGATCGCCGCGCAGTTGACCTGCACGAAGCGCTCGCGGGCCCGCAGGCTGTTGCGATGGATCGCCCGCGCCACCAGTTCCTTGCCGACGCCGCTCTCGCCGAGGATGAGGACCGTGGCGTTTGTCGGCGCGGCGCGGCCGATGGCGTCCAGCACCTGCATCAGGGCCGGACTCTGGCCGACGATGTTGTAGCGGGCGTCCTCGGCGCCGCGCAGCCGCCGGTTCTCCTGTTCGAGACGGCTCGCGTTGAGCGCGTTGCGCACCGTCAGCAGCACGCGCTCGCTCGACAGGGGCTTCTCGATGAAGTCGAGCGCGCCCAGCTTCGTCGCTTCGACCGCCGTCGCCACCGTGCCGTGGCCGGAGATCATCACGACCGGCAGCGACTCGTCCTGCGACTTCAGCCGGCCGAGCACGTCCAGTCCGTCCATGCCCGGCATCTTGATGTCCGAGAAGACGATGTCGGGCGACTCGCTCCTCGCCAGCGCCAGGCCTTCTTCGCCAGTCGCGGCGAGCACGACGTTGTACCCCTCGTACTCGAGGATCATCCGCAGGCTTTCGCGGATTCCCGCCTCATCGTCGATGACCAGGATGCGTCCACTCATCAGGAGTACAGCCTACACGCCCCGGGCGCCCGGACGCAGTCAGGCGCCGGCCGGCGGCCAGGTCAAGGGCGCGGCCAGCAGGGCCTCGAGCGTCGTCTCGTCGCCGACCGGCACGCCGAGGTCACGCGCCTTGTCCAGTTTGCTGCCGGCCGCCTCGCCGGCGATGAGCAGTGACGTCTTCCTGCTCACCGAGCCGGAGACCTTGGCGCCGAGCGCCGTCAGCCGCGCCGTCGCCTCGTCGCGCGACAGCCGCGACAGCGTGCCGGTGAGCACGATCGTCCGGCCTTCGAGCGGCTTGGGGCCGCGTCCCTCGGGGACCGGGCTGCCCATGTTGACGCCGGCCGCGTCGAGTTTCGCGATCAGGGCCGCGGTGGCGGGTTCGTCGAAGAACCGACGGACCGACGCCGCGACCACCGGGCCGATGTCCGGCACCGCCTGCAGGTGCTCCAGACTCGCCGCGGCCACGGCCGGGATCGTCCCGAACGCGTCAGCGAGCGCTTGCGCACCGCGTTCGCCGACGTGGCGGATGCCGAGGCCGAAGATCAGCCGCCACGCCTCGTTGCTGCGGCTCGCCTCGATCTGCGCGACGAGCGTCGCCGCGGCCTTCTCCCCGAGCCGGCGCGGGGTGAGCACGCGGGCCGGCGCGTCTGGATCGACCGGCACCTTGCGCGGCTGCGCCTCGAAGCGCAGATCGGCCAGCGCCTCCACGGTGAGGCCGTAGAGGTCGGCGAAGTCCTTGACCATCTCCAGGCCCACGAGCTTGTCGACGAGCGCCTCGCCAAGCCCGTCGATCGCCATCGCGCGGCGGCCGGCGAAATGTTCGAGGCTCCGCCGCAGGCGCGCCGGGCAGCTCGGGTTCGGGCAGCGCCACACGACTTCGTCCTCTGGCCGTTCGAGCCTGCTGCCGCACTCCGGGCAGCAGGTCGGCATCTCGAAGGCCTGGAGATCGCCGGGGCGACGGGACAGGATCGGCTTGACGATCTTCGGGATGACGTCGCCGCCCTTCTCGAGCAGCACCTCGTCGCCCGGGCGGATGTCCCTGCGCCGAATCTCCTCTTCGTTGTGGAGTGTCGCGTACTGGATGGTCGACCCGGCGAGGAAGACCGGTTCGAGGACGGCGAGCGGCGTCACCGCGCCGGTGCGGCCGACCTGCACCTCGATCCGCAGCAGTCGTGTCGTCGCCTGCTGGGCGGGGAACTTGTACGCGGTCGCCCAGCGCGGAAACTTCGACGTGAAGCCGAGGCGTTCGCGCTGGTCCCGCCGGTCGACCTTGATGACGATGCCGTCGATGTCGAACGGCAGCTGTTCGCGCGTGCCGGCCCACGACGCGCAGAAGGCCTTCACCGCGTCGATGCCGTCGCACGGCGTCCAGCTCTTCTCCACCGGCAGCCCCCACGCCGCCAGCGTCTTCATCAACGCCGCGTGCGTCGCCGGCAGACCATCGTCCGGGCCATCGGGCGTCGGGAGTTCTTCGCGGACCGCGTGATAGAAGAACGCGCGCAGTCCCCGCCTGGCCACCAGCCGTGGATCGAGATTGCGCAGCGTGCCCGCCGCGGCGTTGCGCGGATTGGCGAACAACGGCTCGGACGCTTCTTCGCGCTCGGCGTTCAGGCGAGCGAATGCGGCCCGCGGAAAGTAGATCTCGCCGCGTACCTCGAGGCGCCCCGGCGGCGCCTTCCGGAGGCGCAGCGGGATCGCCTGGATCGTCCGGACGTTGCTCGAGACGTCCTCGCCGACGACGCCGTCGCCGCGCGTCACGCCGCGTGCGAAGAGGCCGTCCTCGTACGTGACGGCGATGCTGAGTCCGTCGATCTTCAGCTCGGCGACGTAGGTCACGGGCTCGTCGCTGCCGAGGCCCTTGCGGACGCGCTCGTCGAACGCATCGAGTTCCCCATCGTCGTAGGCGTTGTCGAGGCTGAGCATCGGCCGCAGGTGCTCGGCGGTGTCGAAGCCTTCGGCCGGCCGGCCGCTCACCCGCTGCGTCGGCGAATCGCCGGTCACGAGATCGGGATGGGCCGACTCGAGTTCGCGCAGTTCACGCAGGAGCGCATCGAACTCGGCGTCCGAGATCTCGGGATCGTCGTGCAGGTAGTAGCGCTCCTCGTGGTGCCGAATCAGGGCACGGAGCGCGTCGATGCGATCGGCGGGAGCTGGCATCGGGCCGTCCATGCTACCGCGCCGACAGCCGTTCGAGGCTCGGCGCCATGGCCTCCCACCACAGCTGGTATCCGCGCGCCGTCGGATGCAGGAAGTCGTACATGACCTCGCGCGTGATCGTGCCGTTGGCGGTCAGGAAGACCGCGCCGATGTCGAGATAGGTGACGCCGAGACGGCCGTCGAGGCGAGCGATGCGGCGATTGACGTCCGCCACGGCCTCGCGGGCCGGGTTGGGTCGCTCGCCGCGCGGCAGGAGGCCGAGCAGCAGAATGCGGGTGGACGGCGACCGCCGGTGAATCTCGGCGCAGATCGCCTCGATGCCGGTGGCGATCTCCTCGGGCGTGTTGCGCGAGACGTTGTTGGTGCCAATCAGCACCACGACCACGGCGGGCGCCACGTCGTCGAATTCGCCGTGGGTGAGGCGCCACAGCACGTTCTCCGTCCGGTCCCAGCCGTAGCCGAGGTTGACGACCCGCCGGCCCGCGAACGCCCGGTCCCACTCCGCGGCGCCGGTCATCCGCCCGCTCGTGCGGCCGCCGGTCGGTTCGCCGCCCCAGAAATGCGTAATCGAATCGCCGAGCATCACGATCTCTGGACGACGTGCCTTCATGAGGGCGGCTGCCGCGGCATGTCGTTCGGCCCAGTCGTACAGCCGCCAGTCGCGGTTCTGCGTGATCGGCACGACCGCTTCGGGCAGGCGCGGCGAGGCGCCGGAGAGCGGTCCGTCGTGAACGGCGATGCCGCTCGCGGGCGTGCCATCGGCGGCAAACGCCTGCGCCTTCAGGCGGTAGCCGGGCGGCACTGCCACCGGCGCGAGCCAGGCGCCGGAGTCCCTGGCGGGATCGGTGCCGTCGAGCGTGTAGCGCACGACCGTCCCGGGCGCGGGCGCCGCGACCGTGACCAGCCCGTCGCGGTCGACGGCGAAGGCAGGGGCGCCGTCGAGAGGCGTCCTGTCACCTGTCAGGCGCGTCGACGGCGTCGCCGCCGGCTGCGCGTACAGGGCGGCGCCGGCCAGGATCGATCCGGCAATCAGCAAGCGAATACGAACGGTTCGTGTCGTCATCACGGTTCCGGTGTGGGCGGCCGCGCGATTGTAGTCCCGACACCTGCGGCGTTCCCACACCACCGCCCGCGCTAGACTCGACGAGAGAAAGCCCCATCCCCTTGAGAAGCCTCCTGCGCGTCGTCTGTGTCGTGTTCGCGGTGATCGGCTGCGTCTGGGTGCCGATCCGGGGCCAGGGCGCCGTCACCGGCGTGCTCCGCGTGGACCTGCGGCTGGGACCGGAAGGCCGCCGGGTGCCGACACGGCGGCACGTCCTGCTCGCGAGCGACAACCCGGCGAGCCGCGCACCCTGGCGGATCGTGATCGGCAGCGACGGTTCGGGCCGGGCCACACTGCCGGCCGGCAACTACACCGTGGAATCGGAGGAACCGCTCGTCTTCGGCGGCAAGGCCTTCGAATGGCGCCAGACGCTCGACGTGCCAGGCGGCGCCGAGACGACGCTGACGCTCACCGCCGACAACGCGGAGGTCAGCGCGCCGCCCGCCTCCACTGGAGCGGACGGGGCGCCGAAGGGCTTCGACCCCTGGGACGTGCTGATTCGCTGGCAGGACAGCGTCGTGCCGCTCTGGACGCCGACGACGCTCGCGTCAGGCGTGGTGATTTCCGCGGATGGACTGATCGCCACCAACCAGCGCGTGGTGGGCACGGCGGCCACGGTGGAAATTCAGGTCCGGCCGGACGCGCGGGTCGCGGCCCACGTCCTGGCCTCGGACGCCGCGCGCGGCGTGGCCATCCTGTGGGCCGATCCGGCCGCACTGACGTCACGCGCCCCGGTGCCGATGGCATGCACCGGCACGCCGACGCTGCCGCCGGGGCAGGCGGTCGTCGCGATCGGCGCGCGGCCAGGCGGGCAGCCGGCGCCGACGCCAGGCACGGTGCGCGGCCGCGTCCATACCGGTGTCCTCGTCGCGTTCGAGTACGGCGTGCCCAGCACCGGCGGCCCCGTGTTCTCCACTGGCGACGTCCTCGTCGGCCTCACCTCCCCACCCGCCGCCGAGGAGGACGATGCGATGCTCGTGACGACGGACGCCATCTGCGACGTGATCGCGACGGCGCGTCCGAAGATGGCTGCGACCGGCGCGCCCGTGGCCGCACCGCTGCCGGAAGAACCCACCGCGCGCGTCACCGACGACAGGCTCGTCGACCTCGTCAAGCGCCGGACCGGCAGCCTCGCGCCCGTCCAGACCACGACGGCGGACTTCGAGATTGCGTTCCTCACGCCGGTCACCGCCTACGCCGGCCTGCGCGGCCCGATGGACTTCGCCAACTGGACCGGCTACGTCTCCAGCGCGCCGCCAGTGCTGCTCGTGCGCGTGACGCCCAGACAGGCCGAGCGCTTCTGGACGAAGGTCGCGCGCGGCGCGGCGATGACGCAGGGCATCGCGCTGCCGGCGTTCAAGCAGTACAAACCCGGATTCGCGCGGCTCCAGGCGACCTGCGACGGCAAGGCGATCGTGCCAATTCACCCGCTCGTGATCGAGCGGCCGATCTCGGAGACCACGGCCGTCCGCGAAGGGCTCTACGCGTTCGCGCCAGACGCGTTCGGTCCCGAGTGCCGGGAACTGCGCTTGGAAATCTTCTCGGAGAAGGCGCCCGACACGCCGGACGCGATCACGGTGGACCCGCGTGTGCGCGAGCAGCTGACGAAGGACTTCGCGGAGTACCGCGCCGCCTTGCCCCAATAGGAGTCGTCGGACGCGCCGGCCTGTCCGCCGAAGCCTTGGCGCAGGCGGGCGGCGCGTCCCTACCGGTCCCTGGAGAGCACGTAGTCGGCGAGGCCGGCCAGGGCGTCGCGCTCGCGGCTCGCGGGGAACGAATCGAGCTGTTTGCGGGCCTGTGCGGCGTACTCGGCCGCCCGGCGGGTCACCTGCGGCACGATGTCGTACTCGCGCAGCAGCCCGAGCAGCTGGCGCCACGCCTCGTCGGAGATGTCGGCGTCGCGTACCACCTGGTCGATGATCGGACGTGCCTCCTCGGGGGCGCGATCGCGCAGCAGGATCATCGGCAGGGTCAGCTTGCCTTCGCGCAGATCGCTGCCGATCGGCTTGCCGAGCGCGGCCTGATCGGCCGTGTAGTCGAGCAGGTCGTCGACCAGCTGGAAGGCGATCCCGAGATTGAACCCGTAGTCCCAGAGCGCCTGTTCCTGCGCCGGCGTCAGCGTCCCGACCATGCCGCCGATCTTCGACGAACCGGCGAACAGGTACGCCGTCTTGCGCCGGATGATGTCGAAGTGCTCGTCCTCGGAGATCTCCGTGTCGCCGTTCTTGGTGAGCTGGTAGAGCTCGCCCTCGATCATCTTGAGGGTGACGTCGCACAGGACGCGCAGCACGTCGATGCGGTCGTACTGCAGCGCCATGCCGAGCGACTTGATGTAGAGGTAGTCGCCGAGCAGGACCGTGACGTCGTTACCCCAGCGCGCGTGGACGGCGAGGCGGCCGCGGCGCAGTTCCGAGTCGTCGATGATGTCGTCGTGGACGAGCGTCGCGGTGTGGATGAACTCGATGACCGAGGCGTAGAGCACGGCCATCTCGCTCGACGTCTCGCCGCCGGTCAGTCGACCGGCCATCAGCATGACCGCCGGGCGCACCCGCTTGCCGCCGGTGTTCTGGAGGTACTTGCCGATCTCGGGGATCAGTTCGACGCGCGAGTCGATGTGGCGCAGGAAGGCCTGATTGACGCGCTCCAGGTCGTCCCTGACGGGCTCGAACAACTGTGCAAGATCAGGCGGAGACGAAGAAGGCTGCACGTGCGAAACCCCAGGAATCTCAACACATTGTGGTAGGCGTGTCAACGCGCCTACCTATTGGGCCCGAGCCCGCCAAACAGGACGGCGGCATTGCTCGCGGCCTGCTGCGCCGCCGTGTCGGCAGACAATCCGCGGACCTGCGCAACCGTCTCCAGCACGCGGGCCACGCGGGCCGGTTCGTTGCGCCCGCCGCGCTGCGGCGCGGGCGACAGGTACGGGCTGTCGGTCTCGATCAGCCACCGGTCGGCCGGGACGCGGGCGGCGACCTCTCGCAGCGCGCCCGCGCGCGGAAACGTCACGATACCGGAGAACGACACGAAGAAGCCGCGCGCGACTGCCGCGTCGGCCAGGGCCGCGTCGCCCGTGAAGCAGTGGAACACGCCGCGCACCTGCCCCGCCCCCGCCTCGTCGAGGACGGCCAGCGTATCGGCGTCGGCCTCGCGCGTATGGATGATCACCGGCAGCGCCCGCTCGACCGCGAGGCGGACCTGCGCGGCAAACACCTGCTGCTGCACCTCGCGCGGCGCGAAGTCGTAGTGATAGTCCAGGCCGATCTCGCCGAGCGCGACCGCTTCGCATTCGGTCAGCGCCTCGTCGACTACGCCCCCGACGTCCGCGACCGCGAGCCGGGCCGCCTGGTGCGGATGAACGCCGGCGGCAAACCGGATTGCCGGCCAGCGGGCGCGAAGGTCGGCGGCCCTGGACCGCTCGACCACGCTCATCGCGTCGAGGATGCAGACGGCGGCCGTCACGCCCGCCTCACCTGCCCGGGCGATCACGTCGTCCAGATCCTCGGCGAACTCGTCGCCGGCCAGATGGCAGTGCGTGTCGATCAGCATCGTAGGTAGGGCCGGTTCACCGACCACGCTGGCCTTGGGCCTTGGGCCTTGGGGCTTCGCTCGTTCGGCGTTCGGCGTTCACCCAGCTCGGCTGGATGGGCTTGGAAATAGGGCGCTCCGCGTTCCGCGATCTGTCAGGGCACGTCGGGGACGTGCCCTGACCAACACACCTATTTCACGCGCGTGCCCGGGGCCGGCGGCGTCTCGAACGACAGCAGCTGCGCCTTGCCGTCGGTGTCGGCCGCGAGCACCATGCCGTGCGAGACGAGGCCCATCATCGGCCGCGGCGCGAGGTTGGCCACGAACACGATCGTGCGGCCGACCATCGCCTCCGGCGCGTACGACTCGGCGATGCCGGCCAGAATCGTGCGCTCGGACTCGGCGCCGTCCTGCACGGTCAGCTTCAGCAGCTTCTTGGACTTGGGCACCGCCTCGGCGGCGAGCACCTTGCCGACCTGGAGTTCGACCTTCACGAAATCGTCGATGGTGATGACGCCGGCTGCCGCGCCCGCCGGTGGCGGCACGGCGACCTGCACGGGCGTGGCGCCCGGCACATGGGCGGTGGTCCCCGGCGGCGGCGCGGCCGCGGGGGCGGGGGCGGGTGTGGACTGCTGCTCGTCGGACACGGGTGTTGCCTTCTTGTCGGAAGCCGCGGCGGCGGCCGGCGGCGTGTTCGTGATTGGCGCGTCGATGCTCGCCTCGGCGCGCGGCCACAGGGCCTCGCCGTTGCGCACCGACCGCACTCCTTCGTGGCGCCACGCGCCCTGATCGGCAAGCCGCCGCTGCGTGAGCGGTGTGTCGTCGCCGAGTCGCGACAGGATCGCCTGGCTCGACGCCGGCATCACCGGGCCCAGCAGCACGGCAGCCAGCCGCACGCTCTCGGCGGCGGTGAACAGCACCTCGTCGAGCGCCGCGGCGTTGGCCGGGTCCTTCGCGAGCGTCCACGGCGCCCGCTCGGCGAGATACTCGTTTGTCGCGTCGAGCAGTCGGTACACCGCCGCCACGCCCTGGTGCAACGCGTAGGACTCCATCGCCGTCGCGTACTCCCGCGTCGTCGTCGCCGCGAGGTCCTGCAGGCGCGACGGCGATCCGGTCGGCACCAGCTGCCCGTTGCGGTAGCGCGCGCCCATCGCGGTGACGCGGTTCACGAGGTTGCCGAGGTTGTTCGCCAGGTCGGTGTTGTAGCGCTCCGCGAACCGCTCGTCGCTGAAGTCGCCGTCCGCGCCGTACGGAATCTCCTTGGTGAGGAACAGCCGCAGCGCATCGGTGCCGAAGCGGCGCGCGGCGTCGAGCGGGTCGACGGCGGTGCCGAGCGACTTGCTCATCTTCTCGCCGCGCAGGTGGACCCAGCCATGGCCGAAGACCTGGCGAGGCACGGGCAGGCCGGCGCTCATCAGCATCGCCGGCCAGATCACGCAGTGGAACCGCGTGATGTCCTTGCCGATGACGTGCAGGTCGGCGGGCCACCACGTCTCGAACTGCTCCTGGTCGGTGCCCAGACCGACCGCCGAGGCGTAGTTGATCAACGCATCGAACCACACGTACACGACGCTGGACGGGTCGGTCGGCAGCGGGATGCCCCACGACTGCCCGGCCCGGCTGATCGAGATGTCCTCGAGCCCGCTCTCGAGCAGGCGAAGGATCTCGTTGCGGCGCACGTCGGGCTGCAGGAAGTCCGGGTGCTCGGCGAAATGCGTCAGCAACCGCTCACGATATGCCGACAGCTTGAAGAAGTGGTTGCGCTCCGTGATCCAGTCCGGCTTCGTGCGATGAATCGGGCACAGCCCGTCGGCCAGATCCTTCTCCTGCTTGAAGGCCTCGCAGCCGACGCAGTACCACCCTTCGTAGTCGGCCTGGTACAGGTCGCCGGCCGCGGCGATGCGGTTGACGATGGTCTCGACGGCGGCCTTGTGGCGCGGTTGGGTGGTGCGGATGAAATCGTCGAACGAGACGTCGAGTGCGGCCCAGACCTCGCGGAACTCCAGTTCCATCCGGTCGCAGTACGCGAGCGGATCCTGTCCGAGTTCGCGGGCCCGGCGGAACACGTTCTGCGAGTGTTCGTCGTTGCCCATCACGAAGTGGGTGTCGACGCCGCTCAGCCGCTTGTAGCGCGCGATGACGTCGGCCGTGATCTTCTCGTACGCCGTGCCCAGGTGCGGCCGGCTGTTCACGTAGTCGATGGCGGTGGTCAGGTAGAAGCGCGGCATGTCTCGTGTCAGCGGGCCAGTTTGCCCAGCTCGCGTAGGCTGCAGTAACTCGTGTCGCCGAGCACCAGGTGATCCAGCACCGCGATGCCCATCACCTCGCCGGCCTCGATCATCCGCTGCGTGAGCGCCACGTCGTCGGCGCTCGGCGTCGGATCGCCGGACGGGTGATTGTGGAACAGCACCACCGCCGCCGCGGCCGCCAGCGCCGCTTCGCGGAACACGTCCCGCGGGTGCATCGGCGTGGCGTCGGCGGTGCCGCGGGTCAGGACCCGCGCGTGCAGCACGCGGTGCCTGGCATCGAGCAGCAGCACGCCGGCCTGTTCGACGTCGGCCGTCCCGAAGCGCGGCAGCAGGTACCGCGCCGCGTCGCCGGGCGTGGCCAGCTGGGCGCGCGGCGGCGCGGCCCGCACCACGCTCCGCCGACCGAGTTCGACCGCCGCCACGAGCCGGCTGGACGTCGCCGGCCCCAGGCCGCGCCGGCGGGCCAACGCACCCGACGTCGCCTTGGCCAGCCCGCGCAGGCCGCCCAGGTCCTCGAGCAGCCGGTTGGCCAGCGCCAGCGCACCTTCGCCGCCGCCACCGTGCCCGAGCAGCAGCGCGACCAGCTCGTTGTCGCCGAGCGCCGCCGGCCCCTGGTCCGCCAGCTTCTCGCGCGGCCGATCCTGTGGCGCCAGCGCTCTCACCATGGCGCGCCCGGTCGGCAGCCGCCGATGCGGCCGAACAAGCCCCTCATCGTACTACGCCCTCTCGGTATACTCCTGCGCATGCTCGTTCGTCCCGGCGCCCGCGCCCGCGTCCGCGCGGCCCGCGTCGTCTGTGCCCTCGGCCTCGTCGCCACGATTGCCTGCGCCACCCCTCCCCAGAAGGAGATGGACCAGGCCGAGGGCGCCATCACCGCCGCCCGCGCCGCCGGCGCCGCGCAGTACGCGGCCGAGGAGTTCACCGCGGCTGAAGCCGCACTGCGCCGGTCGCACGAGGCGGTCGGCCAGCGCGACTACCGGCAGGCGCTCAATCACGCGCTCGATGCCCGTGAACGTGCCCAGACCGCCGCCCGTGAGGCCGCCGACAAGAAGGCGATCGCGCGCGGGCTCGCCGAGCGCGCCATCACGGCCGCGGAACTCGCCCTGGTACCGGCCCAGCAACGTTTGCAGGCGCCGCGCGGCGACGCCGCGTCGAGGCGGGTGCTGACGGCCACCGCCGCCGCCGTCAAGGCGCTTCAAGCCGCGGTCGCCACCGGCCAGTCACGCCTGCAAGAAGCGCGCGCGAAGATGCAGACACAGGATTTCGCGGCGGCGCTGACGGCGGCCGAACCGGTTTCCGAGCAGATTCGCACGGCGGTGACCGAGTTCGACGCAGCGCGTGCCGCAGCGCTGGCGGGCCGCGGTGGCCGGCGCGGCCGCTGACGTCGCCGCCAGATCGCAGCACCTGCACGGGACCGTGGCGCGGCGCGCGCAGATTCTGCACCACGCCGCCGGAAGAACGGACGCGTCGCAGATGTCAGGTGAGGAGGCCCGTCGAACCTGAAAGGCGACGGCTACACGATCGTCAGAACAACAGCGGACCCACCGTCACGAGCAGGCCGACGATCGCGATGAACGCAGCGACGTCGAGGACGATGCCGTAGCGCATCATCGCACCGATCGGCACGTGCCCACTGCTGTAGACGATGGCGTTGGGCGCCGTCGAGATGGGCATCATGAACCCCATCGAGGCGCCGAGTGTCGCCCCCAGCGCGGGCAGGACCGGGTCGACGTTCGAGGCCGCCGACACCGCGATCGCCACCGGCACCACCATGTTGGCCGACGCCGTGTTGGACGTCGTCTCCGACAGGACAATCGCCACCGCCGTGAACACCGCGGTCAGCAGCGCCGGGCCGGCCCCGGGCAGCCACGCCGTGAGGCCATGCCCCATCGCGCTGGCCAGCCCGGTCGAGAACGCCAGGTCGCCCATCGCCAGGCCGCCGCCGTACAGCAGCACGATGCCCCAGTCGATCCGCACCGCCTCCTCCCACGTCAGCGTGAAACGGCGGGTCGCCCATCGCACCGGCAGCACGAAGAGCAGCATCGCTCCCAGCATCGCCGCGATGCCTTCCGGCACCGACGACATGTAGCGCCGCGTGATCGGCGCCTCGCTCAGCCCGAGCAGCGCGAGGATCCCCGGGAAGACCCAGAGCAGCACGGTCACGCCGAACGCGATGCAGACGTTGCGCTGCGCCGTTGACATCGGCCCGAGCCTGTCCAGTTCCTCACGAACGATGCGGGCGCTCGCCTCGCCGACCTCGACGCCCCGGGCGCTGGTCCACACGAAGAACGCGGCGAGCACGCCGAAGAGGACGAGAACCAGCGGCACGCCGATCGACATCCAGCGAAAGAACCCGATGTGGGTCCCGGTGATCCGCTCGATGAAGCCGATGCCGATCAGGTTGGGCGGCGTGCCGACCGGCGTGGCCATGCCGCCGATCGAGGCGCCGAAGGACGTGATCAGCATCATCGCCGTCGCGAACCGGCGGAGCGCATCGTCCTGCCCCGACACCCCGCGGCGCAGCTGCGCGAGAATCGACACGCCGATCGGGAACATCATCGCGGTCGTCGCGGTGTTGCTCATCCACATCGACGTCACCGTGCCGACGCCGCCGTACACGACGAGGATCCGCGCGCCGCTCGTGCCCACCCACCGTGAGGCCAGCGCGCTGAAGGCAATCCGCCGGTCGAGGCCGTGCACGAACATCGCCTCGGCGAGGATGAAGCTGCCGATGAACAGGAAGATGATCGGATCGGCAAACGGCGCCAGCGCTGCCCGCGCCGGTGCCACCTGGCAGACCACCGCGAGCACCGGGCCGAGCACCGCCGTGATCGCCATCGGCAGCGCCTCGGTGATCCACAGCACGACGACCATCGACAGGATGGCGGCAAGACGATGGGCCGGCACGCTGACGGGCAGCGGCGCCAGCCACATCACCGCGAACACCACCGGCCCGAGGAAGAGGCCCCAGGTGCGCCGCTTCCGGTTGAACGCCTCCTCGGCCGGCGAGTAGGTCTCGACCGCGCCGATCGCCCCGTGCATGGTCCTCACCCGAGCCAGGCTCCTTCGCAGACGACCTCGGCCCACCCCGTGAGGTACACGCCATCGTCGAGCCACTCGACACGTTGCCGGCCGCCGGGAGCAACCACCTCCAGATCGCGTGCGGCGCCGCCATACGCAGCGGCCGCGACCGCGGCCGCGCAGGATCCGGTCCCCGAGGACGAGGTCGGCCCCACGCCGCGCTCGTAGATCAGGATCTCGACGACGCCGGGCGCGACGACGCGCGCGAGTTCGACGTTGACTGCATCGGGAAACGCCGGATGGTGCTGGAGGGCGGCGCCCACGCGCAGCATCTCGTGCGTCTCCAGTGTCTCGACCAGCCACACGGCCTGTGGATTCCCCATCCACAGCGTCACCAGCGGCAGCAGCCGACCCTCGACGTCGATCTCCTGCCGCGCCAGACGCTCGGGCTGTCCCATCGCCGCACGGAACACCGGCCGGCGCGTCCCTGCCTCGTAGCGCTGGAGATCGAGGCGCTTCGGGCCAGCATCGGTCTCGACGGTGATGACCGCGCCAGGGCTCTCGGCCCGCTGCTGCGCGAGGATGGCGCCCAGTCCGCGCACGCCGTTGCCCGACACCTCGGCGATCGACCCATCGGTGTTGTGCAGCCGCATGCGAGCACCGTCGGCGGTGGGCTCGAACAGGATCAGGCCGTCGGCGCCGATGCCGGTCGTGCGGGCGCACATCCGGCGGGCCAGGTCCGCCCAATCACGTCCAACCGCCTCCTGCATCGTGGCGTAGAGGAAGTCGTTGCCGTACGCGTGTGCTTTCCAGAAATGCATAGGGGTCGGGTATCGGGTATCGGGTATCGGGTTCGATGGGTAGGGCGCGTTCCCCGAACGCGCCTTGCTGCGACGGCTTCGTGCGCCGCGGCGGCGACCAGGCAGGGTCCGTTGCCTGGCCCGCCCAAGCCGACAGGCGAAGGTGGGTCCCAACGCAGCCACTCCCGCCGACCGCGCGCTAGCGTCTCAGAACTGCTTGCGGCTGTCGAGCAACAGCGTCACCGGCCCGTCGTTCACGAGCGCCACCTGCATGTCGGCCTGGAAGACGCCGGTCGCCACGGCGAGGCCGCGGGCCTGCCACGCGGCGATCGCGCGCTCGTACCATGCCCGGGCCACCTCGGGTCGCGCCGCGGCGTCCCAGGACGGGCGGCGGCCGCGCCGGCAGTCCCCGGCGAGCGTGAACTGCGACACCACGAGCAGCGCACCGCCGGCGGCCCGCACGTCCAGGTTCATCCGGCCGTCCGCGTCGCCGAACACCCGCAGCCCCTCCACCTTGTCGACGATGTACCCGAGGTCGGTGTCGCCATCGTCCACGGCGACGCCGACGAGGACGAGCAGGCCGACGCCGATGCGCCCGACGATCGCCCCGTTCACGGTGACCGAGGCCTCACTGACGCGCTGGACGACGGCCCTCATGCCGCGCGACCCGTCACGCGTGCGAGCCCGACGCGACGTCGGCGCGGCGCACGACACGCATCGGGCTGGCCGGGGTCGAGGCCGCGACGTCGGTGGCGATGTCGGGCAGCGGGTTGAGGCGGCGATCGAGCAGGTGGCGCGGATGCACGTTCTCGATCGCCTTCAGCATCGACGCCTTGATGCCGGCGTGTTCGCGCTCGAGGTCGCCGATCAGCCGCTTCAGCCGCTGCCGCTGCAGGCTCAGGTCGCCGCACGCCGGGCAGCAGCAGCCGATGATCGGCAGCTCGCTCGCCAACGCGTAATCCATCGCTTCCTGTTCGCTGACGTACACGAGCGGCCGGACGACGACGTGCCGGTCGTTGTCGGAGACGAGCCGGGCCGGCATCGCCTTGAGCGAGCCGCCGAAGAACAGGTTCAGCAGCAGCGTCTCGATGAAGTCGTCGGCGTGATGCCCGAGCGCGATCTTGGTGGCGCCGATCTCGTCGGCGATGCGGTACAGCACGCCGCGCCGCAACCGCGCGCACAGCGAGCACGGCGTGGCGTTGGCCTCGAGGAGGTCGTCCATCACCTCGCCGATCTCGGTGTGCTCGATGCGCACCTCCCAGCCGCGCTCCCGGCAGGTCCGGGTGATGACGTCGTGCTTGAAGTCCTTGTAGCCGGAGTCGACGTTGACCGCGACGATCGAGAACGGGAACGGGGCGCGGGCCCGGATGACGTCGAGGATCTGCAGCAGCGCCCAGCTGTCCTTGCCGCCAGACAGCCCCACCATGACGCGGTCGTTCGGCTCGATCAGCTGGTGCTCGATCGAGGCACGGGCGACCTTCTTGGCGATGCGGGATTCGAGCGGCGTGGCGTAGGACATCGGGTCGGTGACGATCGTAATGCGGGAATGTCGAATGCGGGAATGTCGAGTACGGGGAGGCCGACACCCTCGGGCATCGACGACGTCCCTGGTAGGGCCCGTTGTCCCAACGCGGCCCTCGGGGTCTGGCTGACGTCGAGCTGTGGAAACAGCCCACGGCGCAACCAACCGTCATTCGGATGAAGGCCGGGCTGGGACCCGCCTTCGCAAGGGCGCTACGGCGGCCGGGCAGCCGGCCCTACCTGCTGCTTTCGGCATTGCGCATTGAACATTGCGCATTGCGCGGCGGTTACGGTGCGAGCCGCCGCGGCGGCGGCAGATAGCGGTCGTCGCGGTACCGCGGGCTGATGCGGATGCGGGCGCCGAGATACCTGTTGTCGCGCACGCCTTCGTCGAACATCGGCACGAAGCCGTCGCTCGAGGCGATCGAGATCTTGTAGACGCGGTTGAGCGGCTGCCCGGGAACCGACTTGTACGGGAACCCCTCGGGCATCCGCACCGTGACGGCCTGGCTGTTGTGCGCGCCCGGACTCACCTTGACCCGCTCGGCACCGGTGTCGATGTTGACCACCGACGCGGCGGCGCCGGTCGCGACCTCGATCTCGAGCGCCTCCAGCGCGAGTGACGTGAACGCGCCGTCGGGATGAGGACGGGCCGGCGCGCGCAGGATCAGGTCGGCCTCCGATTCGCCGCGCACCCAGAACCACTCCCCTTCGCGATCGTAGGCATTGTCGTCGAGGAAGTACGCGAGGATCGGCGGCGTGCCGGCCAGCGGCTGCTTGGCCCGCGAGGGGTTGACGTTGATCGGCAGGTCGTTGACGAGCGACAGCTCGATCGGCAGCAGCCTGAAGAGGCCGTACTTGGGGTGCGTGGCCGGATAGTACGACGTGAAGAACGGGTTGGCGACGAGTTGGGCCGTGAACAGCCAGCCGACCATCCCACCGACGGCCGCGGCGCGCACGGTGATCGCCGACGGCACGAGGAACAGGAAGAGTGCGTAGTACCCGAGGAAGTACCGGTTGCCGACCGGGCCGCCGCCGCCCGAATAGGTGAACGGCATGTAGATCAGCAGGGCAACCGACGCGAGGACCAGCGCCGCCAGCACCAGCCACTGGAACGGCTCGCGGCGCTGCCTGCCGGCGAGCAGGAACAGCAGCAGCGCCAGGATGCCGGGGAAGAAGTACGGGACGAGCCCGGTGTGCCGGCCGACGAGGAAGTACCCGAGGTTGTGCCAGAGGACGGTCGTGAGCGCGTCGCGGTTGAAGATGACGTCGCCCAGCAGCCCGTCGGTGGCGCGCACTTCACCGGTGTTCTCGAAGGTCGCATCCGGCGTGAGGAACGGGAACTTGCCGTAGAACGTCGAGCGGTCGGCGCCGCCGCCCTGGTAGTTCATGTCGCCGCTGCTGACGCCGTTGGCGAAGAACAGACCGCCGGTCGCCGCCACGAACGCGAGCGACACGATCGCCACCCTCCCCCACTGCCGCCGCATCAGCGCCAGCCACAGCACCGGCGCGGCCGCGACGACGTTGAGCGGCTTCGAGAACGTCGCCGCCCCGAGCAGCAGGCAGGCGATCACGTCGGACCACGGCCCACGCAGCAGCCGCCCCCACCGGTCGGCCCAGGGACTGCTCGGCACCAGCGCGGGCGCGACTTCCTTGTACGCCCAGAAGAACAACCCGAGCATGATGAGCGCGAGGTTGAACAGCTCCGGCGTGAGCCAGACGAAGTACACCGGCGCAACCGACGCAAACAGGAAGACCACCGCGAAGGCGAGTGCCGCGCCGCTGCTCGAACGGGCCCGCACGAAGGCATACGCGGCCGCGAAGCAGGCCGTCAGCAACAACGCGTGCAGCACCAGGAACCCGTTGGTGCCGACGAGCATGATGAACGGCGCCGCTGCCAGTGGATAGAGGAACGACTTGCCGAAGTAGAGACGATCGGTCCGCGAGTCGGGTCCCTTCACCCAGCGGACGAATGGGGGGCGTCCCTGCAGTTCGAGATGGAAGCTGCGGCCGCGCTTCAGGAAGATGCCCTGCGGACCGGTCGGGAACTCCTTCCAGACGCGCGCCAGGTCGCGGCGCTGGAACTGCATGTCCCAGTCGGTGGCGATGCTGTGCCCGAGGCTGTAGTACGTCGCTTCGTCGCTCTGGATGCCGAACGCGACGACCGGGAACTTGACGGTCAGCGCGAATCCGAGGAGGAGCACGCCGAGCATCAGGGTCGCCACCGCCCCCGGCTCGCTCCACAGGCGCCCGAGGCGGGCCGCCCGCGGCACGTTCACGCCGCGCCTCCGTCCAGGAACGACAGATCTTCGCGCAGCAGCCCCTGCCGCTTGCTCGGCGTCGACACGCGCGCCATGAGCTCGTAGAGCCGCTCCATCTTCCTGACGTAGGCGGCGATGTCGTAACGCCGGCTGGTTCGCTGCGCCTCGGCCCCGAGTGCCGCGCGGCGGGCCGGATCGCGTTCGAGCGCCACCACCGCATCGGCCAGCTCGCGGGCGTGCGCCTTCGGCACGACGACGGCGTCGATGCCGTCGCGGAGAATCTCGCAGAGGCCGTCGGCGTCGGTCGAGACGATCGGCTTGCCCATCGCCAGCGCCTCGAACGAGGTCAGCGGCGTGCCTTCCCAGAGCGACGGGAACACCACGAGATCGAAGGCCGACAGGACCGCCGCCACGTCGCGCTGGAATCCGAGGAAGTGGACGCGGTCGCTGACGCCGAGCGTCCGCGCCTGCGCCTCGAGCTCGCCCTGCAGGTCGCCTTCACCAGCGATGTAGACGTGCGCGTGCGGAATCTGGTCGACGATCGGCCGCACCGCGTCGATCAGGAACTGGTTGCCCTTCGACGGCATCAGGCGCGTGACCGTGCCGACCGCGAACGTGCCCGGCGCGATGCCGAGCGCGGCGCGCGCCGCGGCGATCTCCTGCGGCGACCGCGGCCGGCCGAACTCGTCGAGCGGCGCCCCGAGGTAGACGACCTTCGTCTTCTCGGCCGGCATCTTGCGAGCGCGGATGGTGAAGTCGGCGGTCGACTTCGAGACGGCGATCGCCAGGTCCGTGTACGGCGCCAGCAGGCGGTCGGCCACCTGCTGGAACCACGGCGTCGTCGTGTGATTGGCGTGCTCGTGCAGCAGCACCGCGGTGCCGCGCATCGCCGCCGCGATCCGCCCGAACGTCGTCGCGCCGTAGCCGTGCAGGTGCAGCACCTGCGTGCCCTTGCGGTCCATCACCTTCTGCAGCGCGGTCAGTGTCGCCGGGTCGAACTTGCCCTTGTGCAAATAGGTCACGTCGATGCCGAACTGCTCGAGCGTGTCCTCGGAGGTGTCCTTCCTGCGAAGGCTGACGAGCGACACGTCGAAGCGCGAGGCATCGAAGCGCGGCAGCGTCCAGGCGAACAGCCGCTTGACGCCGTGCATGCGCGACCCGGTCCAGCCGAGGTGATCGCACACGTGCAGGACGGAGATCCGATCGCTCACAACAACCCCTGGGCGCGATACCACGCGATGGTCCGCCGGATGCCTTCCGGCAGATCGACGGCTGGCGCGAAGCCGAGTTCCGTGCGGGCGCGCGTCGTGTCGAAGGCGCGGCTCTTCGTGTAGAAGTCGACGCGACGCCGGTACAGCGGCGGCTGCACGCGGAGCGGCACGCAGATCGCCTCGCACGCCGCCCCCGCCAGCCAGAACGGCCAGACCGGAAAGTGGACCGGCAACGGCGACACCTTCAGCTCCGCGGCAATCATCGCGACCAGTTGGTTGAGCGTCGTGTACCGCGGCCCGCCGAGAATGTAGGTCCGGCCCGCCGCACCGGCCACCTCGCCGCACAGCCGGAACCCTTCGCACAGGTCGTCGATGTACGTGAGGTGGTAGAACACCTCGCCCGATCCGAGCACCGGAAACCGCCGGCGCGAGATGCCGCGGAACATCTTGAGGAACCGCAGGTCGCCGGGGCCATAGATGCCGATGGGCCTGGCGACGACGACCTCGAGGCCGCCCTTCTCCCCCTCGGCCCGCGCCAGGGCCTCGCCTTCGAGCTTGGTGTCCTGGTAGACGTCGCCGGGGTTGAACGGGGCGTCCTCGTCGGCCGGCGGATTGGCGATGTGACCGTGGACACCGCCGGTGCTGCAGTGGACGACGCGGCGGGCCCCAGCCGCGCGCGCGCCGTCGATCACGTGCTGGACGCCGGCGACGTTGATGGCGCGATAGGCGCTGTCTGGCTGACCGGCTTCCCTGTACGTCGCGGCGATGTGATGGACGACGTCGACGCCCTGACAGGCGGCGGCGACCGCAGCGGCGTCGGTCAGGTCGCCGGCGGCAATCTCCACGCCGACGTCCCGCAAGGTTGCCACTTCGGGCCGATCGAGGCTGCGGGGACGGACCAGCCCGCGGACCGTCACCCCTCGATGCCGCAGGTGGCGCGCGAGGTGACCGCCGGTGAACCCGGTGACGCCAGTGACCAGGACGGTCACCGCGGTTCTCGTCCGCCGCTGGCCGCCGGTCCGGTCACGGCGATCGGCCGCGGGCGCGGCCGCATCGACGCGAGCAGCATCGCGTAGGCGCGCCGCGTGCGCGTCAGGTAGGACTCCCGGCTGTACCGCTCGTCGGCGAGCGTGCGCGCCGCCGCGGCAATCCGCGCCGCCGCATCGCGATCGTTCAACACGCGCGCCAGGCCGTCGGCCAGGCCCTGCGCCGTCGGCGGCACGAGCACGGCCGTCTCCGGCGTCAGTGCCTGCGTGTGGGTCCGGAGGTCGGTGGCGACGATCGGACGGCCCGACCGCAGGTACGAATAGATCTTGAGCGGCGTGTTGGTGCCCGAGATGCGCGGCGACACGAGGACGTCGCACGCGTCCACGAAATGCGGGATCTCCACGGGCGGGCGCTGCCCGGTGAACACGAGCGGCGCGCCAGCCTGGACGGCCCGGGCCTGCAGCTGCGCCACCTGGTCCGGCGCCCCGCCGACGACGAGCACCGCTGCGTCGGGCAGGACCGCCTTCAGCCGCACGCTCGCCTCGACGAGCAGATCGAGCCCCTGGTACTGCTCGAAGGTGCCGGTATAGAGGACCACGGGTTGGTCGGGCCGCAGGCCGTAGCGCGCCCGAAGAGCGTCGCGGCCGGGTCCCGGCGTCGGATCGACGTCGCCGCCCATCACGTTCTCGATCAGCACGGCGCGATCGGCCACGCCCATCGCCTGTACGGTGTCCTGCAGGTCCTGGCAGATCGTGATGACGACCTGCGACCCGCCGACCATGTAGTCCTCGGCCCGCTCGAACCCCCAGCGCAGCGCCTTCGACCGCGAGTAGCGGAAGTTGCCCAGCTGCTGCGGCAGGCTGGAATGCATGTCGTACAGGTGCGGGATGCCGAGGCGCCGGGCGAGCCACACGCCGAGCACACCGGCCTCCTCGTGGGAATGGATGGCGTCGTATCGTTCGCCGCTCGAGAACGCCACGCGCAGCGCCGTGAGTGCCAGGCAGGCGTCGAGCACCAGCTTGGTCACCGACGGACCGATCGGCACCTTCGAGATGAACGGCGGCTTCAGGCTGCGGAGAATACGCAGGTTCGGCAACTCGACGTCGCGGCCGATCGGATAGGTCACCAGGTGGACGGTGTGGCCGTCCTCGGTCAACGCCTTGATGCGGTGGTACTCGCTGAACGGCGTCCCTCGCGGCTCGAAGAACGGCTCAGGCGCGAGCATGAGGATCTTGAGCGGCGGGACGGGAACGGTCACGATGTCGGGGCGTGAGGGCACACAGGCCGGCCGTCGGCGCTGACCAGGTCCGGCCGCAAAGTCCTCAAGTATAAACCAGCGACATCGCGCCGGCCGACGTGCTACCGTCAGGGGCTTCCGGTCCATCGCCCGCGCGCGGCCGCCCGGTCCAGTCGACATGACGCCTCAACCTGGTCGCGTCCGCCGCGCGTCCCTCCTCCTCCTGAAGCTCAGCATCAGCATCGGCCTGCTGGTCGTGCTGTTCCGCCAGACGGATGTCAACGCCGTCGCGGCGAGGCTGCGTCAGGTGGAGCCGCGGTGGATTGCCTTGGCGATCGCCGCCCAGTCGCTCCTGCTCGTGGTCAGCGGCTGGCGGTGGCGGCGCCTGCTCGTGACGCAGAACGTCCACGCCTCGACCTGGCAGCTCACGCTGTCGTGCCTGGTCGCCAACTTCTTCAACAACTTCCTGCCGAGCAACATCGGCGGCGATGTCGTGCGCATCGCCGACACGGCGACGCTCACCGGGTCGCGCACGGTCGCCACGGCGGTCGTCCTGCTCGATCGGGTCCTCGGGCTGATTGCGCTGTTCGCGGTGGCCGCCACCGGGTCGCTGCTGCTCCGCCACGCGCTCCCCGGCACCGGCTATCTGTGGATCCTGCTGGTGCTCGGCGCGGTCAGCGCGGCAGTCGTCCTGGCCAGGCCGGCGGTGGTCCCCCGGCTGCTCCAGCCCCTGACCCGGGTTCGCAAGGAGTGGGTCAGCGAGCGGCTCGACCGGCTCGAGTCGATGCTGGCGCGGGTCGGCGGGCATCGCCTGCACCTGGCGCAGGCCTTCGTCGGCGCCCTCGTCGTGCAGTTGCTCGTCGTGCTGTTCTACGTCTGCGTGGCTCTGGGTCTGCACATCGACCTGCCGCTCCGCGACGCGCTGGTGATCGTCCCGGTGAGCCTGGTCATCCAGCTGGCGCCGGTCTCGATCAACGGATTCGGCGTGCGCGAGGCCGTGTTTTCCTACCTGTTTGCCCGTCTCGGCCACGCCGTCGACGCCGGTCTCGCGCTGTCGCTGGCCGGTGCCGCCCTCCTCATCCTGACGTCGCTTCCGGGCGGATTGCTGTTTCTCACCCGGCGGGGACTGATGGTCTCGGCCCCTTCGTCCGATATGTCCTGAAGGGAGGTGTCCCTTCGCGGCCGCAGAGGCCGTGATCCTCCTGCACTTCGTGAGGAACGTTCGATGAACACGACGCGCCATTTGACGCTCGCGGCGATGGGCCTGTGTGCCCTGACACTTGTCGGCTGTGAAACCAGCAAGAGCCGCAATCCGCTCAGCCCGACCGTGGCCGGCCCGATTGCCGGGGTGACGATCACCGCACCCAAGCCGCTCGAGCCGTCGAACAACACGAACCTCACCTCCACGTCGCCGATCACGCTCCTGATCGAGAACGCCGCGTCGAGCGGCGAGCGCCCGCTCTGGCTGCAGGTCGAGATCGCCACCGACAGCAGTTTCTCGAGCAAGGCGCACGTCGGGGACAAGATTGCGCCGGGCGACGGCGGCCGCACCAGTTATGTGGTGCCGGTGTCCCTCGCCGCCGCCGGCACCCGCTACTTCTGGCGGAGTCGCGCCCTCGATGGCGCCAACACGGGTGAGTACTCCCCGGTCTCGTCGTTCGTGCTGAACGACCCCGTGCAGATCGCCGTCCCCGCCTCGACGTACCCCCAGAACGGCGCAACCGTGGACACGGTCACGCCCGATCTCGCCGTCGTCAACGGCGCGGCGACGGGCCCGCTCGCCGGACCGGTCCTGTACCGGTTCGAGATCGCGTCCGACCCCGGTTTCGGCGCCGTCGTGGCCATCCTGACCGTCGCGCGCAGCGGCGCCGCCACCACGAACGTCCGGCCGACGCCCCTGGCCTACGCGTCGACGTACTACTGGCGGGTGAACGCCACCGATGGCGTGCTCACGACGCCGTACTCGCCGACCTTCTCGTTCCGCACACCGGCGGCACCGGCGCCGCCCCCGACGCCGACACCAGCGCCGACACCGACGCCCGTGCCGACGCCGACGCCGAGCCCCACGCCAACCCCGACGCCGACGCCGGTGCCGTCAGGCCGGCGAGCGCCAGACCCGGGGCCCGGCCAGCGGCTGCCGCTCCCGAACATGTCGTCGGTCGTCGAGGACGTCGCGCAGCAGTACCCGTCCGCACTCCGCAACTCGTGCCAGAGCCATGGCGGCAGCTGGGAGTTCATGGACCGGCTGGTCGATCGCCTGCGGACCTACGACACGCGGTGGGGCTACAACGGCAAGCGCGGCAACGCCGGCGACCCCTCGCACGACGCGATCGCCTACAACTTCGGTGCGGGCCGCGACGAGGGCACGACAAACGTCTACATCATCGACGTCATCGTCGGGCACTGCGGGTCGAACCCCGGGCCGGCGTTCATCGACCAGACCGGCGTGACCGCGCAGCAGGGCACGATCGGCAGGTGGACCGGACGCGGTCGCTTCTAGCCGGGTCGTGTCAGGTGCCAGCCCAAGGCCATGATGGGGTCGCCGAGACGCGCACGCGCTCGGCGGCCCCGTCGCTTTTTGCGGCGCAAAGCCTTGTCGCGCTTGCCCTTCGGGTTGACTACGGTCTGCCACCTATCGAACAATCTGACGTCCGACTCCCGGCGGACACACGTGAGGTCGGGCCAGGGCCGGCCGTCACACTTTTCAACCAGCGCCATGTACCAGAGGATCCGAGTTCGCTCGGAGCGGGAGTACGACTGTCCATTTATGAGTAAACGAACGCTGTTGCTTCTCGGACTGCTGTGCGCGCCCACCGTCGCGGCAGCGCAATCTTCGACGTCTGCGCTGAGCTCGCCCTACGAGCAGCGCGGCTTCGTGCAGGTCGGTGCGGGCGCCCAGGGCGGCTCCCACCTGCTGACCAGCACCTCGACCTTCACGATCTACGACGAGCCGGCGACGATCCAGGGGTCACAGAACTACGGCGGCGGTGCCCTGTTCACGATCGGCGGCGGCGCCAAGGTGTGGCGCAACCTCGTCGTCGGGCTGCACTACACGCGCTACAGCGACACACTGGACACGGTCGTCAACGCCCGCGTCCCCCACCCGTTGTTCGCCAACCGGCTGCGTGACGCGAGCCAGGACATCGGCGGCCTGAAGCACTCGGAGAACGGCTACCACTTCACGGCGAGCTGGATGTTCCCGCTCGGCGAGGACCTCGTGCTCGGGGTCGGCCTCGGCCCGTCGTTCGTGCAGGTGGCGCACGAGTTCCCGAGTGCGGCCGGTGTCACCGAGACCGGCACGGCGCCGGATTTCGCGACCGTGGGGCTGGAGAACGTGTCGTTCACGCGCGGCGAGAAGACGACCGGCACCGTCAACGTCGGCGCCGATCTCACCTACAACCTGCCGTTCGATCTCGGCCAGGCCGGGCGGCTCGGCGCGACGCTGGGCTTCCGCTATGCCGGCGGCACCGTCGGCCTGCAGGGCACGACGGGCGAGGTCGACGTGAAGTACGGCGGCGCCCAGTTCTTCGGCGGACTCCGGGTCAGTTTCTGATGGCACGGCAGAGGACTACACACATGAAGTACGCAATGCACTGCACGCTCCTCGGGCTGCTCGCCACCAGCGCGGCCTGCAGCAGCAACAGCTCCCCCGTCTCGCCGAGCGCCGCTGGCGCCGTCGCCGGCACCGCCGCGGTACCGGAAGGCACGCCGACGCTCAAGGCCAACACGCCCGGCAGCCCGTCGCCGTCGGCGGGCGCGACCACCGAGCTCGGGCCGCAGAACACGATCCCGGTGACGCTGTCGGTGGGCAACGCCACGGCCACCCACGTCACCTCGGTGGCGCTCGGGCACCGCTTCCAGCTCTTCGAGGGCGGCACGCTGCTCGCCGAACCGCTGATCCCGGCCGGCAACGGTCGCACGTCCTGGACCGTCACCGCACAGCTGAAGTACGACACCACGTACACGTGGCGGGCTCGCGCCGAACTCTCGGATGCCTACGGCGCGTGGTCGGCCAACTGGACGTTCAAGACGCCGGCCGCGCCGGTGTCGGGTGCCAACCGCACGCCGGACCCGGCGCCCGGCACGCGGCTGCCGCTGCCCAACCGCTCGGCGGTCGTCAACGCGGCGTTCTCGGCGCGTCCCGATCTCGTGCGGCGCTCCTGCCAGGAGCACGGCGGCACGTGGGAGTTCCTCGACTACCTCGTGGACAAGCTCCGCGAGGAGGACAACCGCTGGGGCTACAACGGCAAGCGCGGCAACAGCGGCGATCCCTCACAGGACATCGTCGACTACCACTTCGGCGCTGGCCCGAGCGAGGGCAGCACGCAGGTCTACATCATGGACATCATGCTGGGTCACTGCGGGTCGCCCGCCCCGGCCTGGATCGACCAGACAGGCGCCACGGCGAACAGCGGCACCATCGGCCGCTGGACGGGCCGCGGCCGCTTCACGAACTAGCGCGCTCCCGCGCGTGAAGGACCACGGGCCGACTCTTCGGGGTCGGCCCGTGGCAGTTTCTGCGGGCACCAATGCCTGCCCTGTCTCCTGCCTCCTGCCTCGAGCCGCCTGCTATGATCGCCGGCCGTGACCGACGACACGTTCTACAAGTCGTTCTCCGAGAAACAACTCACCGGGTTCGGCGCGGCGCGCCGCAGCCGTATCGAACGAACCCGGCTCGGCCTGCTCCAGGCAGCGATCCAGCCGCCGGGGCGCTTCGTGGAGATCGGCCCGGGACACGGCACGCTCGGGGAACTGGCGGTGGCCGCGGGCTGGGACTACACCGCCATCGAAGCCAGCGACCTGCTGATCGACGTGCTGACCCGGAAGGGCTTCAAGGTCGTCAAGGCCTTCACCCCGCCGATTCCCGGTGACAGCGGCTCGCTCGACGTCGTCTACGCCGACCAGGTCATGGAGCACATGTCGGGCATCGATGCGGCGCGCGCCTTCACGGCCGATGCGCTGCGGCTGCTGCGGCCCGGCGGCGTCTTCTTCGTGGTGGTGCCCGACTACCTGAAGGAGCGGACGTTCTTCTGGGACGTCGACTACACGCACAACTTCGTCACGACCGAACGTCGGATGAAGCAGCTGTTCAACGACGGCGGGTTCGTCGTCGAGCGCGTGGTCCGCAGCATCGGCGTGGCCACCGGGCTCAGGCGCGACGCCCTGGCGGCGGCGGCCGTGTTCACCAACGTGCCTGGCCTGAACACCCTCTCGCGCTGGACGGGCACCGAGGACGTGCTGTTCAAGATCCGCAAGAACCTGTTCGAGACGCTGACCTTCGTTGCCCGCAAGCCGCGCGCATGATCGCGTGGCTCCGCTCGTTCTGGGTACGAGCGGGCATCACCGCCGTCATCCTCGTGGTGCTGCTCCGCCAGGTGGACGCCGGCAAGGCGCTGGCGGCGATCCTCCGCGTCGACCTCGCGATGCTGGCGCTCGTCGCGGTGCTCGTGCTGGTCGACCGTACCGTGATGATCTGGCGCTGGGTCCTGCTGCTGCGCGCCAGCGGCACGGCGATCGCCACCGGGACGGCGGCGCGGATCTTCCTCGTGAGTTCGTTTGTCGGCAGCTTCCTCCCGGCCGGCGTCGGCGGTGATGCCGCCCGGGCGTATGCGCTCGGGCAGCGGACCGCGCAGCGCGGCGCTGCCGTGGCATCGGTCGCCATCGATCGCATCCTCGGCGTCGTCGCCATCGCGATGATGGGCGCCATCGGCGTCGCCCTCTACACGCGGCAGCATCCCGATCCGCAGGTCCAGCGCGTGGCGGTCGGCAGCGCGGCCCTCGTGTTCGTCGCGTCGGGCGCGGCGATCTGGGCCGACCGGTGGCTGCGGTGGCTGCCGCGCACATGGCACGGCTGGACGCCGGTCCGCCTGCCGCTGCGCATCGCCGACGGCCTGGCGCTGTACCGGGAACGGCCCCGCACGCTCGTCGCGGTCTTCGGCCTGTCGATCGCCGTGCAGCTGCTGCGCATCCTGCAGGCCTACGGCGTCGGCCTCGGCCTCGGGCTGGCCGTGCCCTTCGCCTACTACCTGGTCTTCATGCCGGTCGGCCTGCTCATGCTGCTCCTGCCGATCTCGGTCAGCGGATTCGGCCTGCCGCAGGGGGTGATGGTCTGGCTGCTCCGGCCCCAGGGCGTTCCCGACGAGCTGTCGTTCGCCCTGACGACGCTCATCGTGCTGTCGGGGCTGTTCGGCAACCTGCCCGGCGCGTGGCTGTACCTGCGCGAACGCTAGGTAGGGCCGGTTGTCCCAACCCG
>CBIHOS010000007.1:0-56635 GCA_966211945.1 uncultured bacterium | reverse complement strand
GAAGGAGAACCGCAATCAGTGGAAGCGCTCGACGCATGCGCGCCATTCAATCATGCCGCGTGCAATCCGGCGGCGCCTTCCGCGTCATCTCCTCTGGAGGGTAAGGCCGCGTTGGGACCCGCCTTCGCCTCGGGGGCTCCGGCGCGCCATGCAACGGGCCCTACCTCACAGGCCATCAACCCGAGACGCCGCCGAGGCTCTTGTACAACGCGACGATGCGGATGAAGACGTCGGCCTCGGCCCTGGCCACGGCATCCTCGGCCGCCAGCTGCGTACGTTCGGCGTCGAGCAGCGTCAGGAAATCCGAGAGCCCCTCGCGGAAGCGGATGCGGGCGATGCCGGCGGCCCTGGCGCTCTCGCGCGCCTGGTCGCCGAGCTTCACGAGCCGCGCCTGCTCCTCGCGGTAGGCGACCAGTGCGTTCTCGGTTTCCTCGATCGCAAGCAGCACCGCCTGTTCGTACGTCGCCAGGGACTCGCGCGACGCGGCCTCGGCGCCGCGCAGGCGGGCTCGCGCGCTGCCCAGGTCGAACCCGGCCCAGCTCAGGGCGGGCGTCACCGCCCAGGCCCGCGAGTCGCTCTTGCCGAAGACGTTCCCCCGGCCGGCCAGCAGGCCGAGCGCGCCCGAGATCGACACGCGCGGGTACAGCTCCGCAGCCGCGACGCCCTCGCGGGCGGCAGCCGCCGCGAGCCGGCGTTCGGCGGCGCGGACGTCGGGTCGCCGCCGCAGCAACTGGCCCACGTCACCGAGCGGCAGCGCCTTGGCGAGCGCCGGGTACGGGCGTGGCGCGAGGTTCACCGGCAGCGCGCCCGGCCTGGTGCCCGTGAGCACGGCCAGCCGATGCAGCCCGATGGCGACCCTGGCCCGCAGCGGCGGCACGCTCGCTTCGATGGCCGCGACCCGGGCCGCCGCGCTCGCCACGTCCTGCTCCTCGCCGATGCCGTTGGTGCGACGCACCTGCGTCAGGCGCAGCGTCTCGCGCTGGTTCTCGAGGCTCCGCTGGGCGACCGCCAGCTGCTGCTGCACGCCGCGCAGGTCGAAGTACTCGCGCGCCACTTCCGCGGTGACGATCACCTTGACGTCCTCGAGCGACGCCTCGATCGCCTCGGCGTTGGCGCGGGCCGCGCGGATCGCCGACCGGACCCGCCCGAACAGGTCGATCTCCCAGTAGGCGTCGAACGCGGCCCGGTAGGTGCTCGTGCGGACCGGCTCGTCGGCGAAACCCGGAATTGCCTGTTCGCGCCGATCGACAGACACGTTGACCGGCACGGTCGGATAGCGGTCGCGCCGCGTGTCGTCGAACACGGCGCGCGCCTGCTCGACGCGCGCCATCGCCGCCTTCAGGTCCTGGTTGGCGGCGAGGGCGGCGTCCTGCAGCTGCACGAGGACCGGATCCTCGAACTGCGTCCACCACGACGCGTCGTAGGGCTGGGCCGAGAACCCGTCGCCGGCCGCCTGGGTCAGCGCCGCCGGCGGCGTCGCCGGCGCCACGTAGACGCGCCGTTCGGCGCACGCCGCCGAGAACGCCAGGAGAATCAGTAGGTAGGGCGCGTTCCACGAACGCGCCTGTCGGCCTTCCGCATTCTCCATCCGTCGTTTCCACACGTTCGCGAACACGATCACAGCTCCTCCGCGGGCGTTCGCAGGTCCGGCGAGGCTGGCGCCTCGACCTGCTTGCGCGAGAACCACCCGACGACCCGTCCGACATACAGGAAGAAGACGGGCGTGAGAATCAGCCCGAAGACGGTCACGCCCACCATCCCGGCAAACACCGCGATGCCCATCGCCTGCCGGATCTCGGCGCCGGCGCCCGACGACAGGACGAGCGGCACGACGCCCATGATGAAGGCCACCGACGTCATCAGCACCGGCCGCAGGCGGACGCGGCACGCGTCGAGAATCGCCTGCAGCGGCGGCTCGCCCTCCTCCTGCCGCTGCTTGGCGAACTCGACGATCAGGATGGCGTTCTTGCAGGCCAGCGCCGCCAGCACGAGGAAACTGACCTGCGTGAACACGTTGTTGTCGCCGCCGGTCAGCCACACGCCGGCGATCGCCGAGCAGAGCGACATCGGCACGATCAGGATCACGCCGATCGGCAGCGACCAGCTTTCGTACTGCGCGGCCAGCACCACATAGACCAGCAGCACGCACAGCGGGAAGATCCACACCATCGTGTTGCCGGCAATCGCCTGCTGGTAGGCAAGCTCGGTCCACTCGTAGGTGAAGCCGCGCGGCAGGCGCTTCTGCAGCACGTCGACGATCGCGTCCTGCGCCTGGCCCGAACTGAAGCCCGGCGCCGGCCCGCCGTTGATCTCGGCGGCCGGGAAGCCGTTGTAGTGCATCACCTGGTCCGGCCCGTAGCCCTGCGTGACCGACACGAGCGACGCGAGCGGCACCATCTCGCCGGCGGCGTTCCTGGTCTTCAGGCGTCCGATCTGCTCGGGCTGCAGGCGGAAGCCCTGCTCGGCCTGGACGTTGACCTGATAGGTGCGGCCGAAGCGGTTGAAGTCGTTGACGTAGACCGACCCGAGGTAGGCCTGCAGCGTCTCGAACACGTCGGTGAGCGGCACGCCGTAGGTCTTCGCCCGCTCACGATCCACGTGCGCGTCCACCTGCGGGACGTTCACCTGGAAGCTCGAGAGCAGCCCGGCCAGCGACGGCTGCTGCGACGCCTCGCCAATCGCTCCCTGCACCTGCGCATAGAGCTCCTCGAAGCCGGCGCCGCCGCGATCCTCGACGTACAGCTTGAAGCCGCCCACCTGACCGATACCCTGCACCGGCGGCGGCGGGAAGATCGCGACAAACGCATCCTGGATCCCGGCGAACTGCTGGTTCAGGTCGCCGACGATCTGGTTGGCCGTCATGCCGTCGTGGGCCCGCTCGTCGGCGTCCTCGAGCATCACGAACGCAATGCCGGCGTTGGACGCGTTGACGAAGCCGTTGATCGACAGCCCCGGAAACGAGATGGTGCTCTTCACGCCGGGGTGCTTCAGTGCCGCCGCCGACATGCGCTGGATCACCGCATCGGTCCGATCGAGCGTCGACGCGTCCGGCAGCTGCGCGAATGCCACCAGGTAGTCCTTGTCCTGGGTCGGCACGAAACCCGACGGCACCCGCGAGAAGCCGAGCGCCGTGAGGCCGAGCAGGCCGACGTAGAGCACGATCGCCGCGACGCCCACCCGCAGCAACCGCGCGACGCCGCCGGTGTAGGCGTTGGACGCGCGCGTGAAGAAGCGGTTGAAGCGGACGAAGAACCAGCCGAACAGCCGGTCGGCCACCCGCTGCACGGCGTCGCGCGGCGCCCCGTGCGGCCGCAGCAGCCGCGAGGCCAGCGCCGGGCTGAGCGTCAGCGAGTTGAACGCGGAGATCACCGTCGAGATCGCGATCGTCAGTGCGAACTGGCGGTAGAACTGCCCGGTCAGGCCGCTCACGAACGCCGTCGGCACGAACACCGCGCACAGCACCAGCGCAATGGCGATGATCGGCCCCGACACTTCTTCCATCGCCTTGTGGGTCGCATCGGTCGGCGACAAGCCCAGCTCGATGTGCCGCTCGACGTTCTCCACGACGACGATCGCATCGTCCACGACGATGCCGATGGCGAGGACGAGGCCGAAGAGCGACAGCGTGTTCAGCGAGAAGCCGAGCGCCAGCATGATCGCGAACGTGCCGATCAGCGAGACCGGTACGGCGACCAGCGGGATGATCGACGCACGCCATGTCTGGAGGAAGACCAGCACGACGATGACGACCAGGAGAATCGCCTCGAACAACGTCTCGACGACTGCATCGATCGACTTGCGGACGTACACCGTCGGGTCGTACTCGATGCGGTAGTCGACGCCCTGCGGGAAGGCGTCCTTCAGCGCCTCCATGCGGGCCCGCACGTCGGCCGAGGCCTGGAGCGCGTTGGACCCCGGTCGCTGCGAGATGCCGATCGCCACGGCCGGCTTGTTGTCGAGGAGACTGCGCAGCGCGTAGCGGTTCGAGCCGAGCTCGACCCGGCCGATGTCGCGCAGCCGCGTGATCTGGCCCTGTGGCGTGGCGCGGACGATGATGTCGGCGAACTCTTCCTCGGTGGAGAGGCGGCCCTGCGCGTTGATCAGCAGCTGGAAGGTCGTGTCGGTCGGTGCCGGCGGCGCGCCGAGCACGCCGGCCGCCACCTGCACGTTCTGTTCTCGGATGGCGCGCACGACGTCGGTCGCAGTCAACTGGCTGGCGGCGAGGCGGTCCGGATCGAGCCAGACGCGCATGCTGTACTCGCCGGCACCGAAGACCTGGACGCTGCCGACGCCGTCGATGCGGGCCAGTTCGTCCTTCACCTGCAGGTGCGCCAGGTTCGACAGGTACAGCATGTCGTAGCGCTGGTCGGGCGAGACGATGTGCACGACCATCATCAGGTCGGGCGACGCCTTCTCGGTGACCACGCCGATGCGCTGCACTTCCTGCGGCAGGCGCGGCAGGGCCTGGGCGACGCGGTTCTGCACCTGCACCTGCGCCTTGTCCAGATCGGTGCCGAGGCCGAAGGTGATGGTGAGCGTGAGCAGGCCGTCCGAGGTCGCCTGCGAGAACATGTAGAGCATGCCCTCGACGCCGTTCAACTGCTGTTCGAGCGGCGCCGCGACGGTCTCGGCGATGGTCTTCGGGTTGGCGCCGGGATAGGTGCCGCGCACGACCACGGTCGGCGGCACGACGCTCGGGTACTCGCTGACCGGCAGCACGAAGAGCGAGAGCGCGCCGCCGATCGTGATCAGCAGGGACAGGACGGCCGCGAAGATCGGCCGGTCGACGAAGAAGCGCGAGACGTTCACTGGGCCTCCTGCGTCTGGTTCGGCCGGCTCGGCGCGGTGTTCTTCCCTGCGAGCGACGACGCCGCGTCGGCCGCCGCGGCGCGCTGCACCTGGACCTGCGCGCCCGGACGGACGCGCTGCACGCCGTTGACGATCACCGCATCGCCGGCGTTGACGCCGGTCCGGACCACGCGCAGGCCGTCCACGATCGGCCCGAGCGTCACCGGGCGGGCGGCGACGATGCCCTTGTCGTCGACCGTGTACACGAAGCGCTTGTCGAGATCGGTGCCGACGGCGCGGTCCTCGACGAGCGTCGCGCGATAGGCGCGGCGGCCAGGCATCTGCAGCCGCACGAACAGGCCGGGTGTCAGCGCGCCATCCTTGTTGTCGAAGACGGCGCGGATGCGGATCGTGCCGGTGGCCGGGTCGAGCTGGTTGTCGAGGAACTGCAGGCGCCCTTCGCGCCCGAACGATTCGTCGCCGGCCAGGGCCATCCGGACGGGCCGGCTGGCGCGCGCCGCGGCGCCCCCGTTGCGGGCCGCCTCGGCGTGCTCGAGAAAGGTCTGCTCGTCGGCGTCGAAGGCCGCATACATCGGGTCGAGCGACACGACCGTCGTGAGGAGCGTGGCCTCGCCCGGCCCGCTCGACACCAGGTTGCCCGGGGTGACGATGGCGCGGCCGACCCGGCCCGAGATCGGCGCGACCACGCGCGTGAACTCGAGGTTCAGCTCGGCGGCGCGGAGCGCTGCCTCGACGCCGGCAATCTGCGCCACGACTTCCTCGGCGAACGAGGCGCGGCGTTCGAATTCCTCGCCGGCCATCGCGTTCTCGGTGGTGAGGCGCTTGGCACGCTCGAGCTCCGACTGCGCCCGCCGCTGCGTGGAATGGGCGCGCTGCAGTTCGGCGCGCAGCCGATCGGCCTCGGCCTGGAAGGGGCGTGGGTCGATCTGGAACAGGACGTCGCCCTTGCGGACGAGCGTGCCTTCGCGGAAGCGGACGCTCGAGACGTAACCCGACACCCGCGGCCGGACCTCGACCGTGTTGACAGCTTCGAGCCGGCCGGTGAACTCGTCCCACTCGGTGATCTCGCGGCCGATCGCTTCGGCAACGGTCACGGTCGGGAGCATGGGGGCGGCCGGCTGTGCGGCCGTGCTGGTGCAGGCGCCGCTGGCGACGGCGGCGAGGGCGAGAAAGAGGACGGACGCCGCCACGAGGAGGCGCCGGCTTACGGATGCATGGTGGGGCTGGAACGCGGACATGGCCTGATCAGCATGGCCGTCGGCGAGGCCCGGAACAATCGGGCAGAGGACGCACGAGAAGCCCCGGCGAAGGTCCCAATCGCGGCCCGGTCGTTCTGCCGTGGCGGCCATTGTCCTTTCGGACAGGTGGACCATGGGACCGACAGCCCATCGCGGTCGCGTCGCACCTCCCGCATAATCGAGGGAACCTCCCCACCGGAGTCAGCTGGCCATGGACGCACTCACCGAACACCTGCCGCCGCCCGTCGATCTGCTCGATCCCTGCGCCACCACGAACGTCCAGGCCCGCACCCAGGCGCTGGCCGCGGCGCTGGCCCGTGCCGTCGACGAACGCCGGCGCGCCGAATGCATGGCGCACATCCAGAGCGACGCGGTGCAACTGGCGCTCGACGTCCTGGTCGCCGGCGAGGACATCGCCGGCTACTTCCAGGCGTTCATCAAGTCGCTCGTCGACAACTGCGAGAGCCACGCCTGCGGCGTCTGGCTGCTCGACGACGACGGGCAGTGCTGCGACATGTGGATGGCGTACATCGGCGGGCAGTTCTACACGGCCGAGACCGAGGGCTGGTCGGCGCTGGCGATGCCACGCGAAGCGATGGCCGCCCACCTGCGCACGTTCGCGCCCGGCTGGACGGACACGGTGGAGTACGTGGGCGACGACCCGCGGCTGCCCGGTGCGGTGCGGCAGTACAACGCCGATCAGTCGGTGGCGTCGCTGCTCGTCGCGCCACTCACTCTCGGCCCGCGCACGCTCGGCTGGATGGCGCTGGCCACCGGCTGCACCACCGACTGCGAGGCGGTCTGGCGCCACGCGGTGATCGACGCCACCGCACGCCAGGCGACGCTGGCGCTGCACCACTACCGGCAGGCCGAGCGCAACCGCCTCGAAGTGCGGCGGCAGGCGATGCTCGAGGAGCGCAACCGCATCGCGCGCGACATCCACGACACGCTCACCCAGGGCTTCGCCGCCATCCTGATGCAGCTGCAGGCGGCACAGCGGTCGGCGCCCGATCTGCCGCCGCAGGTCGCGCGCAGCCTGGAGACGGCCGTCGATCTGGCGCGCTCGCACATGGTGGAGGCGCGGCGCTCGGTGGGCACGCTCCGACCGCGGCAGGCCGGCGAAGAGGACCTGGCGACATCGCTGTCACGCATGGTCTCGCTGGTCCGCCGGACCACCGAGATCCCGATCGACCTGAAAGTCGACGAGCTGCCGACGATGGGCGGCATGGAACGCGAAGTGCTCGGCATCGCCCAGGAAGCGCTGACCAACGCGGTCCGTCACTCGCGGGCCCGCCGCATTGCCGTGCGCGCCGCGTCGGTCCGCGGACTCGGCCTGCGCGTCTCGGTCGCCGACGATGGCCGCGGCTTCGCGGAGGAGCGCGGCAACGGCGGCTTCGGCCTCACGAGCATGCAGGAGCGGGCCGAGCGCATCGGTGCGGCGCTCACCGTGGTGACGGCACCGCGCGCCGGCACCGAGGTCGTGCTGGCGTGGGAGCCGCCGTCCTTCTCGATCCCGGAAGCGCGCCATGCCGCACAGTGACGTGGCCGGCCTCCTGCCGCCGCACACCGACGGCGTCGCCGCCCGATCGCGTGTGCTGATCGTCGACGACCATGCGCTGCTGCGGACCGGCGTCGCCAACATCATCAACCAAGAGACCGACCTCGAGGTGATCGCCGAGGCCACCAATGGCCTCGAGGGTGTCGAGGCCTACGAGCGGTATCGGCCCGATGTCGTGCTGCTCGACCTGCGGATGCCGGTGATGGAAGGCGTCGATGCCATCCGCCGGATGCGCGAGATCGACGGGCAGGCGCGCATCATCGTGCTGACCACGTACGATTCGGACGAGGACATCGCGCGCGCCCTCACCGCCGGGGCCAAGGCCTACGTCCTCAAGGACATCGCTGCCGACGCGCTGATTGCCTGCATCCACGAAGTGCTCGGCGGCCGCACCTACCTGGCGCCCGCCGCCGCGGCCAAGCTGGCCGAGCGCGTGACCCGCGTGCAGCTGACGCCGCGCGAGCTGGCGACCCTGCGCTCGATGGCCGACGGCAAGAGCAACAAGGAGATCGCCGCCGACCTCGGGATCAGCGAGCGGACGGTCAAGGCCCACCTGGGTCATCTCTTCGAGAAGCTCGGTGTGACGAGCCGCACCGAAGCCGTGAAGGTCGGCACGCGGCGCGGTCTGGTCCGGCTCGACTGAACCCGGCGAGCACCGCCCCTGCTCCCCCGGCCCAGGGGCGGTGGATATCAGGCGTGTTCCAGCGAGGACGCGGCCTCGGGTCGCGCGTTGTTTGACAGAGCAGATATCTGCGTATAAAGTCCACGACATGCGGCGGAAGCCTGGAGCCCTCGTCCCGCTGGAGGCCAGCGTCCTCGTCGTGGCTGCCGAGCTCTTCGCCCGCGGCATCGCCGAGATCCACGGCTACGACCTGGCCCGGCACCTCGCGGAACGAACCCACGCCCGGCTGCTCACGGCACACGGCACGCTCTATCGCGCCCTGTCCCGCCTGGAATCGATGGGGCTCCTCGACAGCCGATGGGAGTCGACCGATCGCGACGATCCCACGCGGCCACCGCGGCGCCTCTATCGTCTGACCGACGCCGGCGCCGAGCGCGCCCGCAGCGCCGACGCCGACATCGACGCGGCCCGCGCCGTGCGCGTGCGTGACCTCGGGGAGGCCCCCGCGTGAACCGCGATCCGTTCGCGATCGCCGCCGCGCTCGTGCGGGGATGGACCTGGCTGTACACCTGCACGGTCGATCCCGCCGTCCGGCAGCGCCGCCGTGCCGAGATCGACGCCGATCTCTGGTCGGCCGCCCACGACGATACGCGCGAACCATCGGCAGTGATGCTGTTGCTGCGGGCCGGTGGCGGGCTGTTCGACGATGTCGCCTGGGTCTTCGAGCAGCCGCAGCACCTGGCGTCGATCGCCAATGCCTGGGTCGCGATCGGCACCCTCGCGATTGCCGCGTGGCTGCTGGCAACCACGTGGATCCGCATCGGGGCGATGCCGCAGCCGCTCGTGGCGCCTGCCTTTGCCAGCTCACCGTTCGCCGAGCGCCGCGGGCCACCGCCTCCACCACCGCCGCCGCCCTGTCTGCCCGCCGGCATGGCCGGCTCGCCAGTCCCGTGCGCGCGCTGAGCGCCGCCGCACGCCGAACGCACCGCCGCGCTCGATAGGGAGCTGTCATGCGACTCGTGATCCGCGCGCTCGTCCTCGCGGCGTGCCTCGTCCCCGTGCCGTCGTACGCCACCGCCCCGCCCGACATCAGCGGTGTATGGGTGCCCGAGTCGACCCAGGTCGTCCTGCCGGCCGCGACGGCGACGGCGCCAGACGTGCCGCCGCCACCGCCGCCACCCCGGACCCTCGAGCTGACCATCACCCAGCAGGGCACCTCCGTCACGATGGCGCGCCGCCTCAGTCGGGGCGGCCAGGAAGAACTCGCGACCGCGACGTACTCGCTCGATGGCCAACCGACCATGACTCGCAATGGCCCGATCGAGCTGACGACGACGGCGGCCTGGGAAGGCGAGGCCCTCGTGCTGTCGTCCACGGCCGCCCTCGAGGGGCGTCAGTTCGGTCGCGTGCATGAACGCTACGCTGTCGTCGGCGGGCGGCTCGTGGTGGACAGCGAACGCCAGTGGCAGGGCAACAGCTCGACGAGTCACGACGAGCATCGGCGCCGCTGAGCACGTATGCCACACACCCCGGTGCGACGGACCGTCGCGCCGGGCCGCCTCGCGTCATCATGACGTGATGGCTCACGACGCGAGTGCTCCACGGCTTCCGGCCCATCCGCCGCGATCGTCGGCGCCGCTGCACTACGCGTGGATCGTCGCCGCGGCCACGTTCGTCGTGCTGCTGATGACGGCCGGCATCCGCGCCACACCAGGCGTGTTGATGGTGCCGCTCGAACGGGAGTTCGGGTGGAGCCGTGTCAGCATCTCCGCCGCCGTCGCCGTCAACATCGCGCTGTTCGGCCTGCTCGGGCCGTTCGCAGCGTCGATCATGGATCGCTGGGGCGTGCGGCGGGTGCTGCTGGGCGCGCTCGCGCTCCTGGTCGCGGCGGTCGCGCTGAGCACGCAGATGCGCAGCGAGTCGGTGCTGATGCTGCTGTGGGGCGTGCTCGTCGGCGCCGGCACCGGCATGACCTCCATGGTGCTGGCCGCCATCGTCGCCACGCGCTGGTTCGAAGCCCGTCGCGGCCTTGTCGTCGGCGCCCTGTCGGCCGCCAACGCCCCCGGGCCGCTGATCTTCCTGCCCGTCCTCGCGACAATCATCACCGCGCGCGGCTGGCGCGCCGCCACATGGGTCGTCGCGGCGGCCGCCGCAGCCGTGTTCGTGATCGTCGCGGTCTTCATGCGGGATCGCCCGGAAGACGTCGGCCTCTCGCGCTACGGCGCGACCGGCGCCGCGCTGGTCGGCACACCGGCGCTCTCACCACTCGCCGCGTTGAAGGTGGGCACCCGCTCACCCGCCTTCTGGCTGCTCGCCATGACGTTCTTCGTGTGCGGCGCCAGCACCAACGGCCTGATCGGCACGCACCTGATTGCCGCCTGCCACGACGTCGGCATCCCGTCGACACAGTCGGCGCGGCTGCTCGCGATGATGGGCCTCTTCGACATCGCGGGGACGATGGCGTCGGGATGGCTGACCGACCGCTTCGCGAGCCGCTACCTGCTGCTCGGCTACTACTCGCTGCGCGGCTTGTCGCTGCTCGCGCTGCCCGCGACACTCGGCAGCGGCTCGTCGGCACTGGCGTGGTTCGCCGTGTTCTACGGCCTCGACTGGATCGCCACGGTGCCGCCGACGGTCCGGCTCACCACCGATGCGTTCGGCCGCGAGAACACCGGCGTCATGTACGGCTGGATCGCCGCGAGCCACCAGGTCGGCGCGTCGATCGCGGCGCTCGGTGCCGGATCGATTCGCACGACGACCGGTGAGTACACGTGGGCGTTCTTGACGGCCGGACTGCTCTGCCTCGCGGCGGGGCTCTCGTTCATCACGGTCGGCCGCCGCGCGTTCGCGGCAGCGCCTGTGAGCGTTCACCCGTAGTTCCGGCCCTGAGACGTTCGGCGTTCGGCGTTCGGCGTTCGGCGTTCGATAAATGCTCGCCTATCTCACACTGTTCGCGTGGAGCGCACTGGCGGCGACGCTCGTGCCGATCGGCTCGGAGGCCGCCGTCGTCCTCATGGTGCGTGCGCACTACTCGCCGGCGGCGATCGTCGTGGTCGCAACCCTTGGCAACTACGCCGGCGCGTGTACGACGTACTGGCTGGCACGCGGAGCGCGCGCGGCACTCACCGGCGGCGACGAGCCCAGGCGGCAGGCACGGGCGGCGCGCTTGATGGCGCGCTTCGGTCCGCCGGCACTGCTCTTCACCTGGGTGCCGCTGGTCGGCGACGCGCTCGTCGCGGTGGCAGGCTTCACCGGTGTCGCGTTCGTGCCGTTCTCGGTGTGGACCGCGCTCGGCAAGTTCCTCCGCTACGTTGCGGTGGTCTGGGGTGCACTGGCCCTCGTGCCTTCGTGAGCTGGCTGGCTCGGGTAGGCTTGTGGCGATGGACATCGCCGTCTTCGACACCCGGACCTACGACCGCGAGGCGTTCGAGTCTGCCAACGCCCGCTTCGGTCATACCCTGCACTTCTTCGAGCCGCGGCTGACGCGGCGGACGGCGCCGCTCGCGGCGGGACTGCCGGTCGTGTGTCCGTTCGTGAACGACAGGCTCGACGCCGACACGCTGCGGGTGCTGCACGACGGCGGCCTCCGGCTGCTCGCGCTGCGTTCGGCCGGGTTCAACCATGTCGACCTCGAGGCTGCGCGGACACTCGGCGTCCCCGTGGTGCGGGTGCCGGAGTACTCGCCGTACGCGGTCGCCGAACTGGCGATGGCGCTGGTGCTGGCACTCAACCGCAAGGTACACCGCGCGTACAACCGCGTCCGCGAGTCGAACTTCTCGCTCGAAGGGCTGGTCGGCTTCGATCTCCACGGCAAGACGTTCGGCATCGTCGGCACCGGCCGCATCGGCCGCGCCCTGGCGCGCATCGCGCACGGCTTCGGCTGCCGCGTCCTGGCCACCGACGCCTTTCCGAATCCAGCCCTGGAGTCCGAACTCGACGTGCGCTACGTGGACCTCGCCGCGCTGTATCGCGAGTCGGACGTCATCTCGCTGCACGTGCCGCTCACTCCTGGAACGCGGCACCTCGTCGACGCGGCGGCATTCGCGCAGATGAAGCCGGGCGTGATGTTGATCAACACGAGCCGCGGCGCGCTCGTCGACACGCGCGCGCTGGTCGAGGCACTCAAGACCCGGCACGTCGGCGCCGCCGGGCTCGACGTCTACGAGGAAGAGGGACCGGTCTTCTTTCGCGATCTGTCCCTGCAGGTGCTGCAGGACGACGTGCTGGCCCGCCTGCTGACCTTCCCGAACGTGCTCATCACCTCGCACCAGGGGTTCCTGACCCGCGAAGCGCTCGACAACATCGCCGACACGACGCTCGCGAGCGTCACGGCGTTCGCGCGCGGCGAGACATTGGCGCATGCGATTGGGTAGGGACGGCTCGCTGAGCCGTCCGAAATCCGATCGTCAATCTCGGACGTCCCGGCGGGACGCCCCTATCTGACGCGAACGACGATCCTCCGGTAAGCCGTCAGTGACGGTTTCCCGTCGTCTGTGACCTCGAGGACGATGTGGGACACGCCGCGCACCCGTGGCGTGATCGTGGCGCGCGTCGTCGTCGCAGCGGCGATGTCGACGCGTGGAGGCGGACGCACGCCGCGCGCGGCTGGCGGCGATGCCTTGGTGGCGGCGGGCGGCGGGCCGCCACCACCCGGTGCCGCGACCGGTTGTCCGGGGATGCCGGTGCCGGCCTCGCCGTAGTACCACCACCGGTAACGAAGCGCCTGCCGATCCGGATCGTCGGTGCCGGTGGCGTCGAGCACGATCGGCACGTCCAGCGTGGTCTCGACCTCGATGGGCGCCGTGCCGCGCTGTCCGTTCACGACGACGCGTGGGTTGTGATTGGCACGATCGGGCGGAAGCACCGTCCACGCCATGCGCGCCGCGAAGTCGTGCTGGAACGCGGTGCGCCAGCGCCAGATCGTCGCCTGGTCGGACGTGTGGCTGGCGCCATCGGAACCGGTGACGGTGTCGCGCGACGAGTCGCGGCCGGGATACGAATCGCCGCCCTGCGTCCAGAACGCGCGCGGTTCGCCGCGCGGCTGCCGCCACACGTAGCGGCCGCCCCAGCCGCCGAACGTCGGGCTGCTCGCGCTCGCGAGGCCGTTGTCGATCAGACCGAGAAAGGCCGGCGTGTCGCCCTCGTGGATGCAGCACGGATAGGGGTAATGGCGACCGAGCGGCCCGCGCGACCGGATGTTGGCGTCGAGCCACGCGTCGGTGAACGTCGTGAAGTCGGCGCCAGGTGCGTTGCGATAGAAGAGATCCCCGCTGATGCCCGTCCATGTCGCAGCCGCGTACTCCTCGCCGTTCTGGGTGGACGGCGCCGCGATGTAATGGAGATCGGGAAACTCCCGCCGCAGCCACGGTCCGGCGTCATCCTGATCGCTGATGGCGTAGACGCGCAGTCGCGCGATCGCCGCCTCGAGGGCCTCGGGCGTCATGGTCTGCCGCGCGTCGACGAGCGCCTGGGCCAGCGTATTGGCACCGCCCCATGCCGTCACCCAGAGCGGCCGGGGATCGTCGCGCCGCAGTGCCTGCAGCAGCAGCGCCGAACCGTCCGACCCCTTGCCCTCGCCCACCGCCGCCATCCCGTACCCGGGCTGACCCGCGGCGACCTTCGCGAGCAAGGCCTCCGCGGTCGGGAACCCCGGGGCATGCCGCGCGAGCGACGGCTGGGCTTCGCCATACGCGCCGATCACCTCCCGCAGTACGTCGGGGCGCACGCCCGTCTTCAACCACGTCGATGTCGTCGCCACGAGGCCCTCGACGTCGAAGTGATTGGCGTACACGAGGAAGCGTACGAGCGACATCTGGTCGTCGGGTTCGTTGGCGATGTCGGTGAGCACCACGATGCGCACGCGATCGACGTGCGGGTCGATGCGGGCCGCGATCGGCGGCACGGGCGCGGGCTGTCGCCCTGACTGGGCCGTGGCGCCGCACGGCGCGGCGATGATCGCGGCGCACAGCGAGGCGGCTGCGCGCGAGAGGACGCTCATGCAGGACTCCTTCACGGCCGGGCCGGGGACGAAAGAGCATAATCCCCTCTGGAGCGCGTCACGTCCATGCCAACAGTCGCGGTCGTCGGCAGCGTCAACATGGATCTCGTCGCGCGGACGATGCGATTCCCCATCGCCGGCGAGACGCTGATCGGCGACACGTTCACGACCATCGCGGGCGGCAAGGGCGCCAACCAGGCCGTGGCGGCGCAGCGCCTCGGCGGTCGGGTGACGCTCATCGCCTGCGTCGGCGACGATGATTTCGGCACCGCGATGCGGCAGGGCCTGGCCGACGAGGGCATCGACGTGACCCACGTCGACGTGCGGGCAGGCGAGGTGTCGGGGGTCGCGCTGATCACCGTGGACGCCGCCGGCGAGAACACCATCATCGTGATCCCCGGGGCCAACGGCACGCTGTCGCCAGAGGATGTCGAGGGGGCGAGCGACTCGATTGCCGGTGCACGCGTGTTGCTCCTGCAGCTCGAAGTGCCGCAGGCCGCGGTCGTGGCGGCGGCGCGCCTGGCGCACGAGGCCGGCGCCAGCGTGATCCTCAACGCCGCCCCGGCGGCTGCCGTGCCCGACGCCCTGCTGTCGCTCGCCGAGTACGTGGTGGTCAACGAGTCCGAGATCTTCGTCATGGCGGGCGAGCCGATCGCGGACCGTCAGGACGCGGTGCGCGCGCTGCAGGCCCGTGGCGCCCGCAACATCGTGCTGACGCTGGGGGCGGCGGGCGCGGTGCTGTTCGCCGCCGACGGACGCGTGACGACCGAAGTGGCGTTCTCGGTCGACGTCATCGACACCACCGCCGCCGGTGATGCCTTCGTCGGCGCGTTTGCGGTCTCCCTCGCCGAGGGCCTCACGGCCGACGAGGCGCTGCGCCGCGGTAACGCCGCCGGCGCGCTGTCGGTGACGCGCGAGGGCGCCCAGCCGTCACTGCCGCGGCGGGAGGACGTGGACGCATGGCTCGAGGCGCACGGCTGACATCGCCGCCGGCCTTACCGGCCGGCGCCGCTTCATGGGCCGCTCGGGGAGCGGCCCCTACCGGCGCGCACCACGCGTCACCGCATCTGACGATCGTGGGCGACCAGCGCCCGCATCCGCGTCGATACGTGCGTCTTCACTTTCCCATCTCGACGCGTGACGATGAAGGCTGCCGCTTCGTCATGGCGCTCGATCAGGGCCAGCCCGCGGTCGACACCGAGGATGCCGACGGCGGTGTCGAGACCGTCGGCGTCGATGCCGTGACGGGCAACGACGGTCACCGTGATGTCGTCGGTCAGGCCGACCCGGGAGGACGGGTCGATGACGTGCGAGTACCGCCGCCCATCCACATCGAGATGCTGCTCGGCATTGCCCGACGTCGAGACGGCGCGGTCGGTCAGGTGCAGCACCTCGGGCACGTCGGTCGGGCCGACGTCGCCGCGATGGATACGGATGCGCCAGCCGTGCTGTTCAGGCGGGGCGCCGCTGAAGGCGAGGTCGCCGCTCACGGCGACCAGGGCGCGGTCGACGCCGGCCCTGGAGATCGCCGAGACCGCTTCGCTCGCCGCGAAGCCCTTGCCGATGCCGCCGACGTCCAGCTGCATGCCGGCGATGTCGAACGCCACGGTGCGCTGCTCGGGGTCGAGCCGCATGTGCCGGAAGCCGCTGCGTCGCGACGCAGCCTGGAGCGCGGCGGCGTCGGGAAGGCGACCGGCGCGGCGCGCCTCGCGCCACAGGCGGATGACCGGCCCCTGCGTCACGTCGAACGCACCGTCGGTGGCCTCTGCGAGTGCCTGCGCCCGCGACAGCACGGCGTACAGGTCGGCGCTGAGGCGCGCCGGATGTCCGACGCCCTCGTTCGTGATCCGGTTCAACTCGCTGTCGGCCACGTAGTCGGACAGCGTGGCGTTGAGCGCCCGGATGCGGCCGAAGCCTGCCGTGAATGCCGCGCGCGCGGCGGCCTCGTCGGCCGCGAACACGGTGATCCGCACCAGCGTGCCCATGTGCGGCTCGACGCCTTCGAAGCGCTGGAGCTCCGCCGTCCTGGCCGTTGGAACGGTGGAGGCTGCGACGAGCAGGGCGGCCAGCGCCGCGACGAAGGTACGCATCACGATTCGATCGTTGGTCAGACAGGTGGAGCGACCGGACTTCCGCCTTCGCGCAAGCGCTGCGGCGCGCCAGGCAAGTCCGACGGCTACGAACGTCCGATCCGGTTCCCAACTCCCGCTACCCGATGCCCGATGCCCGATACCCGATACCCGGTCGCCGTCTCAAAGCCTGAACATCTTCTTGGCGTTGTCGTGCAGCAGCTTGCGCTCGACGGCCGGCGACCCGGCCATCCGCCGGAGCGCAGCGATGGTCTGCGACCCCTGGCACTTCTCGCCTCGTCCGACGTGATCGCTGCAGTCGCTGCCGAACAGCAGCTTGTCCTGGTGACGGACGAGGAACTCGCGCGTGAACGCCTCGTCGCGCGTCAGCGCGTTCAGGCCGGACCCGGCCGAGAGATCGCCGAACATGTTCGGGTAGTCGGCCAGGTAGCGGTCGGTGAGGCCGCCGGCCTTGACCGGGCCCTTCGGGTACAGCACCGTCTGGTCCGCGTGCCCGGCATCGATGTTGGCCCACCACGTCTGGGCATGGCCGATGAAGTTCACGCGCGGGTACTGCGCGAGCACCTTGCCGAAGCGCTCGAAGCCATGGTTGAAGCGTCCGAACTGCCAGTGCATGAGTACCGGCACGCGCCGCTCGTCGGCGAAGCGGTAGAGCGCGTGCATCTCCGGCGCGTCGCAGGCGAGCCCGAACTTCTGCTCGGCGATGAGCAGCGCGCCGCGCGACAACTGGCGGCCGATCTCCTCGAGGGCGCCGTCGAGATCGGGGACGTCGTTGGCGCCGAACCGGAACTCCTTGGGATGCGCCCGCGCGAACTCGTAGCACGCGTCGTTGCCAAGCGCCTGGGCCTGCAGCCCGTTGGACCCGCCGTCGTGTGTCGACGGACGGGTCGCCGGCCGGCCGGCCGGCAGCAGGATCGTGGTCGTGATGCCCATCGTCCGCTGGTGCGCCAGCAGCACGTCGTCGGGGCGGCCGCTGTAGCCCACGTGCTGATGGATGTCTATGATGGGCGCATCCTGCGCCGCCGCATCCGCGGCCGCCGTCGCGGCGACAGCCGCTGCGGAGAGGCGAGCCACGAAGGCGCGACGGGACAGTCCCGATCCGGGACGTCGCTCGGCAACGGAACTTTCACGTTCGAGATCCATGCGGCACATTCTGACCCGTCAGTTGCTCCTCGTGCTACTGCTCGTCGCGATGCGGCCCGGCCTGTCGGCGCAGCCGGCGCGCCCGTGGCCGCCCGGCGTCCAACCCGTGAACGAGGCCTCGCCGGCGCTGTCGCCGGACGAGGAACTGCAGACTTTTCACGTCGCGCCCGGCTATCGGGTCGAACTGGTCGCGGCCGAACCGCTCGTGCAGGAGCCGGTCGCGTTCGACTGGGACCCGCAGGGCCGCCTCTGGGTCGTCGAAATGCCGGGCTTCATGCCCGACATCGCCGCAACCGGTGAACACGCCCCGGTCGGCCGCATCGTCGTCCTCGAAGACACCGACCGCGATGGGCGCATGGATCGGCGCACGGTGTTTGCCGACGGCCTCGTGCTGGCGCGCAGCGTCAAGGTGCTCGAGCACGGGGTACTCGTGGCCGAGCCGCCGGACGTGTGGCTGATGCGCGACACCGACGGCGACCTGCGCATGGACGCGAAGACGCGCGTGACCGGCCAGTTCGGTCATCGCGAGGTGGACGTCGAGAACAACGCCAACGCATTCGACTGGGGGCTCGACAACCGGCTCCGAAGCGCCGGTCAGTCGCGCCTGCACTTCCAATGGAAGGCTGGCGCCCTGCTGCCGGGCCCGTCGCCGGTGCGCGGCCAGTGGGGCGTGTCGCACGACGATGTGGGGCGAACGTTCCGCAACACCAACGAGTCGGCGCTGCACGTGGACCTTGTCGCCGGCGAGTACTTCGCGCGCCATCCGACGCTGCTGCGGACGCGCGGCAGCTACGAACGTCTGGCCATGCCGGACAACGACCTGAACGCGGTGTGGCCGGTGCGCCCGACTCCCGGCATCAACCGCGGCTATCAGGCCGGTGTCCGTCGCGCCGACGGCACGCTCGCGCGCCACACGTCGGTGTGCGCGCCGCTCGTCGTGCGCGGCGACCGTGTGGCGGATCTCGCCGGCAACGTGCTCGTCGCCGATCCCGCCGCCAACCTCGTGAGCCGCATCGTGCTGCGTGACGATGGCGTCACGCTGCGCGCGGCCAAGGCGTGGCCCGATGCCGAGTTCCTGGCCTCCACCGATGAACGCTTCCGGCCCGTGTATCTCTCGAACGCGCCCGACGGTACGGTCTATCTCGCCGATCTGTATCGAGGCGTCATCGAACACCGGCTGTCGCTGACGACGTACCTGAAGCGCTACATCGAGGAACGCGGCCTGGTCGAACCGCGCGGGCTCGGGCGCATCTGGCGCATCGTGCACGACACCACCGCTCGCGACGCGAGTCCGGTGCCGACCGGCGACGCGGCGGCACTCGTGCGCCTGCTGTCGCACCCCAACGGCTGGCGGCGCGACACGGCGCAGCGGCTGCTCGTGGAGCGCGGCGACACGGCGGTCGTGCCGGCGCTCACCACGCTGGCGCGCACCGCCGACGACGAACGGACCCGACTGCACGCACTCTGGACGCTCGACGGCCTCGAGGCTGTCACCGAACCGCTGGTCCTGCAGGCGATGGCCGATCGATCGCCGCACGTGCGTGCGGCCGCCGTCCGGTTGACCGAGCGCTGGGCCGAGGCGCCGCCGCCCGCGATCTGGTCGGCGATCGACGCTCGCGTGGAGGACCCGGATCCGCGCGTCCGTCTTCAGGTCGCCGCCACGCTGGGCACGATGGCGGCTGGCGATCGGACGCGGAGGGCGCTGACGCGGCTGCTGACACGCGATGGCGGCAATCCGATCGCTGTGGATGTCGCGCTGTCAGGCGCACGCGGGGCTGAGGGTTCGCTGCTCGCGCTCCTCTCGACGCCGGGCACGCGTGAGGCAGCCGCCATGTTGGCCGCCACGCTGTTCCGGGGCGGCAGGGACGCCGACGCGCAGACATGGCTGGCGCGCGCGGCCGACGACACCGCGCCGGCCTGGCTGCGCGAGGCCCTGATGCACGGCGCCGAGATCGGCATCCTCGGGGCGCCGGTGCCCGGACAACTGCCGCCGCTGCCGCCGCCGCCCGGAGCCACCTGCCCGACCTGCGCCGGCGGGCGGCAGAGCGCCGGCGGCGACTATGCGTTCGACTGGCCGACGTTCGCCACGACGTACACGCGCCCCGGCAACGCCGCGCCGCCGCTGCGCCTGACGCGGGCGCCAGACGCGTTCGTCCAACTCGCCGGACGCGACACACAGCTCGGGCGGCAGGCCGCCGCGGTGCTGACGCGAATCACGTGGCCGGGCAAGCCGGGCGACGAGGCGGCCCCGCCGCCGCTGACGGCCGAGGAGCAGGCACGGTTCGACGCGGGCAGGCAGGTGTACGAGACGATGTGCCAGGCGTGCCATCAGGCCGATGGACGCGGACAGGCCGGACGGGCCGCCAGCCTTGTCGGATCGCCGCTCGCGCTCGCGGCGGCCGACGTCCCGATCCGCGTCCTGTTGAACGGCAAGGAGGGCGCCACGGGCCTGATGCCGCCGCTCGGGGCCGCGCTGACCGATGCCCAGGTCGCAAGCGTGCTCACCTACGTGCGGCGCGAGTGGGGGCATGCCGCGTCGGCGGTGGACGCGGCGCTCGTCGCACGACAGCGGATCGCGACGAAGGACCGCACGCGTCCGTGGACGGACGCGGAGCTGATTGGTAGGGGCGCGCCGCCTAGGTAGGGACGGCCCGCCGGGCCGTCCGTGCCGCCTACGGCCTACCAGCCTACGAGCCTACGGGTAGGCGATAGGCTGTAGGCTGTAGGCTACCGCCTTCTCCTGGAGCGCCCGATGTCTTCGCGCATCGTCTTCTTGTGCACGGCCGCAGTTGCGGCCGCCGGCATTGGTCTCGCGGCACAGGGACGCAAAACGCCGTCCGCCCCCGGCCCTGTCCTCGGCACCCGCACGGTGCAGATCCTCACCGTCGAGGGGCAGCGCTTCAAGGATCTGAACAAGAACGGCGCGCTCGATCCCTACGAAGATTGGCGGCGGCCGGTGGACGCGCGCGTGGCCGATCTCGTCGGCCGGATGACGCTCGAGGAGAAGGCTGGCCTGATGGTCGGCCCGACGCTGCCGATGGGACCCGACGGCGCCGTCAACGAGGCGGCGCGTCCGATGGCCAACCCGTTCGGCGGTCCGTCGTGGACGCTGCCGGGTACATCCGACGCCATCCTGAAGCTGCACATCCGTCAGTTCATCAACCGGGTGAACACGGCGCCGCGCACGATGGCCACGTGGCTCAACGCGGTGCAGGCGATCGCCGAAGGATCGCGGCTCGGCATTCCGGCGTTCTTCGTCACCAATCCGCGCAACCATCTCGGCTCGGGCATGGCCGTCGTCGGCATCGAGGAAGCGGGCGGCAGCTTCTCGCAGTGGCCGGGCACGCTGGGGCTCGCGGCGACGCGTGACGCGGCGCTGGTCGAAGCGTTCTCGCGCGTCTCGGCCGAGGAGCACGTCGCCGTCGGCATCCGCGGCGCCTACCATCCGCAGATCGATCTCGCGACCGAACCGCGCTGGGCCCGCATCTCCGGCACCTTCGGCGAGGATGCCGATCTCACGAGCGCGATGGCGGTGGCGATGGTGCACGGCTTCCAGGGACGGAGACTGGGCCCGAAGAGCGTCGCGCTGATCTTCAAGCACTTCCCGGGCGGCGGGCCGGCCATCCAGGGCCAGGACTCGCATTTCGCGTACGGCAGATACGACGTCTATCCCGGCGCCAACTTCGAGTACCACGTCAAGCCGTTCAAGGCGGCGATCGACGCCGGCGCCGTGGCGATCATGCCGTACTACTCGATCCCGAAGGACATCACGACGGATCAGGTCGGGATGGCGTTCAACAAGGAAATCGTCACCGACCTGTTACGCAACCGTCTCGGGTTCACCGGCGTGGTGAACTCGGATTCCGGCATCACGACGTCGATGGTATGGGGCGTCGAGGACCTGACCGTCGAGCAGCGGTACCGGAAGGCGATCGACGCGGGGACCGATCTCTTCAGCAACGACGCGACTCCCGAGCACATCGTCAATCTCGTTCGCAAGGGCGAGCTGACCGAGGCGCGCATCGACCAGTCGGTGTCGCGCCTGCTGGCGGTCCGCTTCGGACTCGGCATCTTCGAGAACCCGTACGCGGATCCGGACGTGGCCGAGGCGACGATCCGCCAGGCCGCCTTCGAGCGGCAGGGATTGGAGGCGCAGCGCAAGTCCCTGGTGCTGCTGCACAACGACAAGAGCCTGCTGCCGCTGAAGCGCGGCGCGAAGGTCTACGCCGAGGGGGTGAACCCACAACTGCTGCAGGCCCGCGGCTTCACCGTCGTCCAGACCGCCGAGGACGCGGACGTCGCCGTGCTGCGCGTGACGGCGAGCGCACCTCCGCGCAGGCCGGACGCGCGCGCGCCTCGCGGCGCCGGCCTCGGCGGCATGAGCACCGGCGGCGTCGCCATCGATCTGACGATGTCCGCCGACCGTCTGGCAGCCGTACGCACCACCCTGCAGGCGGTGCCGACCGTCGTCGCGATGTACTTCGACCGCCCGTACGTCGTCCCCGAGCTGGCGAAGGAGTCGGGCGCGCTCGTCGCGCACTTCGGCGTCAGCGACGAGGCCCTGCTCGACGTACTGAGCGGCGCCCACGCGCCCACAGGCAAGCTGCCATTCGAGCTGCCCTCGTCGATGGAGGCGGTGCGCGCACAGAAGGAAGACGTGCCGCACGACTCGGCGGCGCCGCTGTATTCGTTTGGACACGGCGGCACGTACAGCGCCGCCTCAGCGCGCAAGCAGGCCGAGACACGACAGCCCTGACCCGCCACGACGATTCCTCAGGGTTTAAGATGCCTGCATGACGCGATGGCGGCAGATGCTCTGCGGCCACGGCACCACCATCGGCGTACTGCTCATGCTGTGCGGAGGCGGAGCCGCGCTCGCACAGCCGGCCCCTGCACGCGATGCCCTCGCCAACGCGCGTGCCCTGGCCGCCGCCGGCCAGAGTGGTCCGGCGCGCGCGCTGCTCGAACCGCTGACGACGGACGAGGAATCGGCGGGACATGCACACCTGCTGCTCGGCGCCCTCGACGAACAGGAGGGCCGCCTCGCGGAGGCCATCGCGCACTACCGTGCGGCGGTCGAGCGCCTGCCGGGCGACGCCATCGGGTTGGACCGGCTGGGCTTCGCGGTCGGGCGCAGCGGCCGGACCGACGAGGCGCTGGCACTGTTCGAGCGTGCGGTCGCGGCGGACCCTGGACACTTCGACGCGCAGTATCACCTCGGAGCCACCCGCTGGTGGGCCAGGCAGGTGCAGGGGGCCGTCGCGCCGCTGGCTGAGGCCGTGCGCCTGCGACCCGAGCACCCGGAAGCGCGCTATTACCTGGGCCGCGCGCTGCGGCAGACAGGCCGTCCTGCCGAGGCACTGCCCCACCTGGAGCGCGCCGCGACGCTCGGGCCAACGCTGGCGCCGGTCCATGCGCAGCTGGGCGTCGCGCGGCAGGCGTTGGGTGATGTCGAAGGCGCCATCACGGCGTACAGGCGATCGCTCGCGCTCAATCCGAAGCAACCTGACGTGCGCAACAGTCTGGCGCTGGCGCTGGTACAGCAAGGCGACTGGCGTGAGGCGGAGGGTCTGTGGGCCGAGCTGGCCACCGACCCGGCGATGCGAGCCACCGCCCGGCTCAACCTCGGCATGTCGCAGTTGCAGCGCGGCGATCTGCCGGCGGCGGTGGCGACCTACCGAACGCTCATCGCGGACCACCCGACCAGCGCCGAAGCGTTCTACAACCTGGGCATGGCGCTGAAGCAGCAGGACCAGTTCAGCGAGGCCGAGCGTGCGCTCCGCCAGGCTTGCGCGCTGGACGCGACGCTGCGCGAGGCGCCGTTCACCCTCGGCGTGTTGTTGTGGCAGACGGGCCGCAGCGCTGAAGCGGCCGAGTGGTTCGACAAGGCGCTGGCGATTGATGCCAGCTTCGCCGATGCCCACTACATGCGCGGCCTGGTGCTGCAGGAGCATGGCGATCTGCCGGCAGCCATCGACGCGCTGCGCGCGGCCATCGCCCTGCGCCCCTCATCGGCCGACGCTCACCTGAGCCTGGCCCGCGCGCTCCAGGCGAGTGGCCAGCGCGACGACGCGGCAGCGGCAGTGGTCGCCGCCACGCGGTTGTCGCAGCTCGAGGCCGACGCGCAGGCTTCGACCTTTGCCGTAGGAGTGGGGCGCGAACGCTTGCGCGCCAGGGATCTGGACGGCGCCATCGCGCAGTTCCGCCAGGCGCTGCGCCTTGCGGCCGACAACCCCCAGGCGCATTACCAGCTGGCGCTCGCCCTGCGCGCGCGCGGCGAGATCCGCGAGGCTGAGCCGCATTTTGCCGAGGCGGCGCGCCTCGCGCCGTATCTCAAACCGCCGCCGGACATGTAAGCCAATGCCAGCGCACGCAGGATGGCTGGGCCGAGTGACAGTTGCCGCCGCGTGCGTCTTCGCGGCGGTCGCAGCGCGCCAACCCGAGCCACGCGCAGACGACGGCGAGCTACGTTTCGCCTTCAGCGAGGTCGCCGAGCGCGCCGGCATCACGCACCAGACCATGTTCGGCGGCGTGCATCGCAACCGCTTCCTGCTCGAGACCACCGGGCCGGGGGTCGCGCTGATCGACGCCGACGGCGACGGATGGCTCGACGTCTTCTTCGTCAATGGCACGACGTTCGATCGACAGGCCGACGAGGACATCCCGAGTGCGCATCTCTACCGGAACCTGCGGGACGGACGCTTCCAGGACGTCACCGACGCGAGGGGACTGCGTCAGACCGGCTGGGGGCAGGCGGCATGCGTCGGCGACTACGATCGCGACGGCCGCGACGACCTGTATGTCACCTACTGGGGCCAGAACCGCCTGTTCAGGAACGCCGGGACACGGTTCGAGGACGTGACCCGAGTCGCCGGCCTTGTCACGCCCCGACGATGGGGTGCAGGGTGTGCCTTCCTGGATGTCGATCGCGACGGCCATCTCGATCTCTTCGCGGCCAATTACATCGACTTCGACCCCGACCGCACGCCAACACCCGAGAGCGGCCTGTGCCGCTACAAGGGCGTGCCCGTCGCCTGCGGACCGCCCGGACTCGCGGGCGGCAAATACGTGCTGTATCGCAACACGGGCCACGGCGCGTTCGAAGACGTCTCGGTGAAGTCCGGCGTCACGCGGACGTCCTCCACGTACGGCATGGGCGTCAGCACGCTCGACTTCAACGGCGATGGGTGGATCGACGTCTACGTGGCGAGCGACTCGAGCCCGAGCGCCCTGTTCGTGAACAACCAGGATGGGACGTTCGCCGAGACGGCCGTGCTCGCCGGATGCGCCTACAGCAAGGACGGCAAGCCGCAGGCCGGAATGGGCGTGGTCGTGGCCGATCTGGATCGCTCTGGCACCATGGATCTGTTCAAGACGAACTTCGCGGGCGACACCTCGACCTTGTACCTCAACGACGGCAAGGGCTTCTGCGACGACCGCACGTTCCCGGCCGGCATCGGGATCAACACGCGGTATCTGGGATGGGGCGTAGGCGCGAGCGACTTCGATCGCGATGGCTGGACGGACCTGTTCCTCGTCAACGGTCACGTCTACCCGGAGGTGACGCAGCTACCGGGTGAAGCTGCCTATGCCCAGCGCAAGGTGGTGTACCGCAATGTCGCAGGCCGGTTCGAGGACGTCACCGAGCGGCTGGGGCCGCCGGTCACCGTCGCGCGGGCCGGGCGCGGCGCGGCCTTCGGCGACCTCGACAACGACGGCGACGTGGACGTCCTGGTCAACAACATGCACACCAGGCCGGACCTGTACCGGGCCGAGACGCGGGCGTCCGCCGGCGCCTGGCTGCTGCTGCACCTGCGCGGCGTGGCCTCCAACCCCAATGCGATCGGCGCGCGCGTGACGGTGCATGCTGGCGGCGAGCGGTGGGTCGACGAGGTGCGGGGCGGAGGCAGCTATTACTCGCAGAACGACTTCCGGATACACCTTGGACTGGGGAGCCATACTCGCGTCGACCGCATCGACGTGCGTTGGCCGAATGGCCGGGAGGAACAGTGGCACGATGTCGTCGCAAACAAGTTGCTTACCCTTCGTGAAGGCTCCGGCACCGCGCCGCGACGCTGACCCGGCCAGCACGTCACGCCCGATCGCGTCGCTGATCTGCGCCGCCCTCCTGTGCCTCACGCTGAGCGGGGCTGCCGCAGACGCACAGGCGCCGCCGACGCCGGATCCTGTCGAGCAGGCACGCCGCCTGGTCGATGCCGGCCGTGCGCAGGCGGCACTGGACCTGCTCGGTGATCCTGGTAGGGCCGGCTCTCCGAGCCCGGCCGATCCCGGAACCGGCGGCGAGGACCCGCGGCACCTGCATGTGCGTGGACTTGCCCACTACCACCTCGGCGACGCGGCGCGCGCCATCCCGCTGCTCGAGCGCGCGCGCTCGGGCCTGGCCGAAGGCGCCGAGCGTCAGCACGCCACTGAAGTCCTCGGCCTGGCGCTGATGCTCACGGGCCGGGCCGTCGACGCCATGCCCCATCTCGAGGCCGCGGTGCAGGCTCGGCGGTCGCCGGAGGTCGCGCACGTCCTCGCGCAGGCAGCCGTGCAGGCCGGACGGCCCGACACGGCACGGCGAGCGCTGGCCCTGGCGTTGGGTCTCGACGAGGATCGGGCCGAAGCCTTCGTCGCGGCCGGACAGCTGATGGCGCGTCTGGACATGCACGAGATGGCCGAGCACGCGTTGCGTGCGGCCGTCGCCCGGAACCCGTCGGTGATGCAGGCCCATTACCTGCTCGGGCAGGAAGCGCTGTTTCGCGGCCGTCTCGAGGAGGCGGTCTCACTCACACGCCGCGAGCTGACGCTGAATCCACTCGACGCGATGGCCCTCGCACAGCTTGGCGACGCATTGACGCGCCTGAACCAGTGGAACGAGGCGCTGCCTGTCCTGCAACGCGCGATCTGGCTCAACCCGTATTACAGCGCACCCTACATCCTGCTCGGCCGCGGGCACCTGCGAGCCGGACATCCCGACCTCGCCGAGGGGATGGTGCGACGTGCCATCGCCTTCGACCCCAACAACCGCACCGCGCACTACGTGCTCGGCCAGGTCCTCCAGCAACTTGGACAGCCGGCCGCGGCAAAAGAGGCCTTCGCTCGCGCCGAACAGCTCCAGCAGCAGGGCCGACGCTGACATGTCGAAGCTGCTCGGTGCGATCTCCCTCGCTGCGCTGGTCGTCGCCGCTCATGTCCCGTCGCTGGATTCTGCGCCCGCGGCCGACACCGAGTGGCCGGTGCATCTGGTCGATCGGGCCGCCGTCGCCGGCCTGATCAGTCCCACTGTCTATGGCGGCGTCGATCGCAAGCGGTTCATCATCGAAACAAATGGCGCGGGCGTCGCGCTGCTCGATGCCGACGACGACGGCTGGCTGGATGCGCTGGTGCTCAGCGGCACCCGGCTGCGCGAGGACGGACGCACGGCGCTCACGTGGCCCGCCGGCGCGGCGCCGACCGCACGGCTCTATCGCAACCGGCGGGACGGCACCTTCGAGGACGTGACCCGCGGTTCCGGTTTCGATCGGAAGGTGGGCTGGGCATCCGGCGTCTGCGCCGGCGATTACGACAACGACGGACGTCTCGATCTCTTCGTGACCTACTTCGGTCACAACGTCCTGTACCGCAACCTCGGTGCCGGCCGCTTCGAGGATCAGACCGACGCGCGCGGGCTCGCGAGCCGGGGTGCACGATGGGGCTCGGGCTGCACGTTCATCGACTACGACGCCGATGGGCGGCTCGATCTGTTCGTCGCCAACTACCTCGCGTTCAATCTCGCTACGGCACCAGGCCCAGGAGAAGGGCCGCACTGTGCCTGGAAAGGCGTGTCGGTCAATTGCGGTCCGCGAGGACTGCCCACCGACACGAACCTTCTCTATCGGAACACGGGCGCGTCCTTCGACGACGTCTCCGAGGCCTCGGGCATCGGCCGCGTCACCGGGCGATATTCGATGAGTGCGGTGGCTGCCGATCTGGATGCCGACGACGACGTGGACATCTACGTCGCAACCGATTCCACGGCTGCCATCCTCTACCGCAACAATGGCAACGGCACCTTCACTGATGTCGCGCTGGAGACCGGCGCCGCCTACAACTCACTCGGCGCTCCGCAGGCGGGCATGGGGCTGGGGGTCGCCGACGTGAACGCCGACGGCCGCCTGGACATCGTCAAGACGCACTTTGCCGACGACATCCCGGCCCTCTACCGGGCGCTGGGCGCCGGCTTGTTCGAGGATGTCGCCCTCTCCGCCGGCCTCGCCGCAGAGAACCGGTTCGTGCAATGGGGTGTGGGCTTCCCCGATCTCGACAACGACGGCTGGCCAGATTTGCTGTATGTCACCGGCAACGTCTACCCGGAGGTCGAGGCGAGACTGCCGCAGTACCCGCATCGCTCCCCGCGGATCGTGTATCGCAATCGCGGTGACGGCCGGTTCGAGCAGATGAGCAGGCGCGCGGGCCCGGGCGCGATCGCCGCACATTCGAGTCGCGGCGCGGCGTTCGGCGACGTCGACAACGACGGCGACATCGACGTGCTCGTGATGAACATGAACGAGCCCCCTTCCCTGCTGATCAACACGGCACGCCCGCGGCACGCGTGGATTGGCGTGCGCCTGCGAGGGACGACGGCAAACCGGCGGGGGCTGGGCGCCACGGTCCGGGTGACCGCGGGCGGACGGACGCAATCACGGGCCGTTCTCAGCCAGTCGAGCTACTACTCGCACGACGAACTCGTGGTACGCGTCGGCCTCGGCCTCGCCAAGCACGCCGAGCGCGTCGAGGTGCGATGGCCGGGCGGAGACGTCACGGTCGTGGACAATCTTCCGGCCCTCCGAATACATGAGATCCAACAGCGTCACCGGCGCGACTGACCGCCGATGAGTCAGTCGACACGTGACCGAATCCAGTTGACACGTGACCAACTGGTGCTAGCCTGACGCCAGTCCCTCCAGCAGTAGGTTCGCAGTCCCGGCGTAGCCCTGCGCCGGACTGGCGTGATGTGCGTTGGCCGATTCTCTCAGGAGGCTCGCATGCGTCGTCTCGCACTGGCCGGCCGCTTCGTCCTGTCGCCGGCATCGATCGCCCTCCTCGTCTTCCTCTGGCTCGGTGCGCCGTGGCTGTCACGACCGGCGCACGGTCAGGCGGTGTACGGCAGCATCGCCGGCACCGTCACCGACAACAGCGGCGCCGTGCTGCCCGGCGTGGCGGTCACGATCACGAGTGTCCAGCGGAGGACGGCCGACAGCGTCGTCACCGACGAGAGCGGGCGGTACACGCGAGAGCGGCTGCTGCCGGGCACCTATGAAGTGAGGGCCGAGCTCCAGGGCTTCAAGCTTGCCATCGTCCCCGAGGTGACCGTCGCCGTCGACACGCAGACGCCGGTGAACTTTGCGATGGAGGTGGGCCAGGTCGCCGAGGAAGTCACGGTGACCGGCGGGTCGCCGCTGCTCAAGACCGATCGGGCCGACGTGTCGACACGCTTCGAGCAGAAGCAACTCACCGAACTGCCGGTCCTCGACCGCAACGCGACAAAGTTCCTGCTGCTGACACCGGGGACGCAGCAGCTCGGCTGGCAGCACGCCGCGAGCGAGAACCCGCAGGGCTCCGTCCAGATCCAGGTCAACGGACAGCACTTCAGTGGCACGGGATATCAGCTCGACGGCACGGAGAACCGCGATCCGATTCTCGGCATCATCGTCATCAACCCGACGCTCGAGTCGCTGGGTGAGATGAAGGTGACATCGCAGAACTACGACGCCGAGTTCGGACAGGCGACCGCTGGTGTCGTGTCCATGCAGACCAAGTCTGGCAGCAACAGCTTCCGCGGCAGCGCCTTCGAGTTCTACCAGGACGATGCCTTCCAGGCCCGCAACCCCTTCACGCAGTTCCAGGCCGACCCGGTGACCGGCAAGTTCATCCCCGACACGACCAAGCATCAGTACGGCGGGTCCATCGGCGGTCCCATCCGCACCAACCGCTTCTTCTTCTTCACCGACTACCAGGCGCAGCGCGACACGCAGGGCGGCTCACGGCTGCTGACGGTGCCCACCGAGGCCGCTCGTCGAGGCGATCTGAGCGCCTACGAGACGGCGATCTTCGACCCGCAGACGGGCACGCCTGGTGCGGTGACCGGTCGCGAGGCGTTTGCCGGCGCACAGATTCCGACAGGCAGGCTTTCGCCACAGGCACAGGCCATCCTCCGCCTGATTCCGCTGCCCAACGCACCGGGGCGCGAGAACGGCACGCGCGACAACTACATCGCCGCGGGGTCGGAGACGTTCCGCGGGCACGCCTTCAACCTGCGGATCGATGGACGGCTGTCGGACAAGCTGAACACGTTCGGACGCTATAGTCTCGGCGACTACATCCGGGACGGCCCGACCGCGTTCGGGACGGGCGGCGGCCAGGAGATCGGCAATCTGGGCGGCGTCTCCGATGTGCGCAACCACAGCGTTGCGTATGGCATCGATTACGCGATGTCGAATTCGTTGCTCGCCGACTTCCGCTTCGGGTTCTTCCGCTACCACGTCGCGGTGCTGCCCTTCGACTTTGGCACGACTCCGGCGGCCGATGCGGGCATCCCTGGCCTCAACCTCGACTCGACCTTCACGTCGGGACTGCCCGCCGGGTTCATCGAAGGCACGCGTGGCGCCTTCAACTTTGGATCCGGACTCGGTGTGAACCGCTGCAACTGCCCGCTCGATCAGGACGAGAAGCAGATGCAGTTTGTCGGCAACCTGACGAAGATCGCCGGCTCGCACACCTTCAAGTTCGGTGCGGACGTGCGGCGCGCCTACAACCTGCGCGTGCCCAGTGACCGGCATCGGTCCGGCGAGTTGACCTTCAGCGGCAACCGGACCGCTGGTCCGACCGGCGGCGGGCTCGGTCTGGCCACCTTCCTGCTCGGAGACGTGACGCGATTCACCCGGTATGCCAGCGCGAGCACGGACGCCCGGGAACGCCAGTGGCGGCAGTTCTACTACGCCCAGGACACCTGGCGGCCGCATGCGAAGTTCACCGTGAACTACGGCTTGCGACTCGACGTGATCCATCCGCAGACGGTGAACGAGGCCGGCAACGGCGGCTGGCTCGACCTCGACACCGGCGAGATCGCCGTCGGCGGCGTTGGCGGTATCGGCCTCGACGGTGACGTGCGCAACCGCCTCAACTGGGCGCCGCGCCTCGGCGTCACCTACCAGGTGGACGAACGCACGGTATTGCGCGCCGGATACGGCCGCAGCTACGACATCGGCGTGTTCGGATCGCTGTTCGGCCACAGCGTGACCCAGAACCTGCCGGTGCTCTCGGTGCAGGAGCTCAACGCGCCGTCCAACTTCGACGACGTGTTCACGCTGGCCGAAGGCCCGCCCGCCGCGGTCTTCCCGTCGGTGCCGTCCAGCGGCCGCTTCGCGCTGCCCAACGGCGTGTTCAGCCGCGCGCTGCCCGAGCAGCAGCGGCCGCCGGCGCTCGACGCCTTCAACGTCACGCTGCAGCGACAGCTCACGGCCAGCATGTCGGCCGAGGTCGCCTATGTCGGCAATCGCGGGGCGCGGGTGTTCGCCGGTGACGGGCCTGACGTCAACGTGAACCAGGCCACGCTCGACGGCTACCTGCAGGGCGTGCCGCGCGACCAGCGGCGTCCGTTCTTCGTCGGCTTCAAGACGCCTGTGGAGAACCTCGGCGGAGGATTCGGCTGGACGCAGGACATCGCGTACTTCTGCAACTGCGCCAACAACTGGTACGACTCGCTGCAGGCCAAGCTCGAACAGCGTCTGTCCGGCGGCTACAGTTACAGGGTCAGCTACACGCTGCAGAAGGCGCGCGGCGAAGGCGGCGAGTACTTCTTCTTCGACCGCTCGCTGAACCGCGGCGTCCAGGATTGGGATCGCACCCAGAACCTCGTCATCTCGCTGGTGGCCGAACTGCCGTTTGGACGAGACAAGCCATGGGGCTCGACGGCACCTCCGGTCCTGGACGCCATCCTGGGCGGATGGCAGTTCAACATGAACAGTTCCTTCCTGAGCGGGCTGCCATTCAACGTCGGGTACAACGACTCGGGGCAGGACCGCGACACCGGGCCCGGTCGACCAGACCTGATCGGCGACCCGGAGGGGCCGAAGACGCGGTCGCAATGGTTCAACGCCGCGCCGATCGGCGCCTCCGACAGTGCCTTCGGACGACCGGCCCGGGGAACGTTCGGATCGCTCGAACGCAACGCGCTGCGCGGGCCGCACTTCTGGCAGACCGACGCGTCGCTGTTCAAGAACCTGCGCTTCGGCCCGACCTACGTCCTGCAGTTGCGGGTCGAGGCGATGAACGTCTTCAACCAGGTGAACCTCGGACTGCCCGATTCCACGGTGGGAGTGCCGGGCAACCTGAACCCGAATGCCGGGCGGATCAACGGGACGGCTGGACCGCAACGCGCGCTGCAGTTGGCGGCCCGATTCTCGTTCTGAGTGCGGCAACGCGCCGCGGACTGTTTGACGTCACGCTCGCAGCAGTAGACGTGTGCGAACCCCTGGCCTGCCGCGCAGGCGTCCGATGATCTACAGTTCGGGGGCATCGGCAGGCAAGGCTCATGTCGCAACGTCACACAACCGTACGGCTCGCGTTGATCCTGACGGAGTTTCCGCCGGGCGTGGGCGGCATGCAGACGCATGCCGAGTTCCTGGCGCGGGCGCTGCACGAGGCCGGTCACGCAATCAGCGTCTACACCTATCGCTGCGACGATCCGCAGATGGCGGCAGCGGCCGCGGACTTCGATCATCGGGCGCCGTACCCGGTGCGGCGGATCCTCAGTCGCGTCGGGTTCTGGGCCAATCACCGCTTGCTGCTGCAGGCGCTGCGTGAATCGCGCGTGGCACTGGTCTACGCCTCCAACGTCTACTACGGCCTGCTCGGCGACGAACTCGGCGTGCCGGTCATCTGCCGTTCGGTCGGCAACGACGTCCAGCGGCCGTGGATCGCCTATCCCTATCGCTTCGGCTGCCGCATGGTGAGCCATCCCGCCCTCGAACAGCACCTCCACCGGTGGTACCGGCGCTGGAACGCACCGGAGTGGCTGGAGTCGGCATTCCGCCGGCAGCGGCATGCGCTCGTGCGGCGCAGCGCGCGCGCCAATCACGTCATCCTCGCCAACAGCGGCTACACGCAGCAGCTCCTCACGCAGGCCGGCGTGAGCGATCCGCGGATTCACGTGCTGCCCGGCGGCGTCGACATCGCGCGGTTCGCGCCATGCGTCGCGACACGGCAGGCCGTCCGCCGCGAATGGGACGTGGCGCCGGGAACGCCCGTCCTGCTCACCGTCTGCCGCCTGGTCGCCAAGAAGGGCATCGACTTCCTCCTCGCGCAGCTGCCTCACCTGCGATCGATTGCGCCAGACCTCCGGTTGATCGTCGTCGGCGACGGCAAGCAGCGCGGCACATGGTCGGCGCAGATCGCGGCATCCGGCCTCGGCGGCGTCGTCCGGCTGGCCGGCCGTGTGCCGCAGCAGGAGGTGCAGCGCTACTTCGCGGCGGCCGACTACTTCGTGCTGGCCAGCCGGGTGACGACACACCGCGTGAGCGGACTGCAGGACGCCGAGACGATGGGGCGGGTGTTGTGCGAGGCGAACGCCGCAGGCCTGCCGGTGCTCGCCAGCCGTTCGGGGGGCATCCCGAGCGTCGTCACGCACGAGGACAACGGCCTGCTGTTCGAGAGCGACGATGCCGCCGGCTTCCTCGCGCAGTTCCGACGGCTACACGAGGACCCGGAGCTGCGGCGACGCCTCGTGCAGCGCGGGCGCGAGCGCGCCGAGCAGGAGTTCGCCTGGCCCCTGCTCGTCGCGGCGCACCAGCAGTGCTTCGAAAGGGTGCTCGCTCATAAAGGCAAAAGTCAGAAATCAGAAGACAAAAGGGAAGACGCGCCCGGCGCCACCGGTGCCCTCGCGTAGTTCGACGCTACTGCGGCCCTGTCGCGAGCCGCAGTGTCAGCGCTGGCCGGACATCGTCGAATTGCACCGTCTGCCCGTGCCCCAGGCTCCGCGTCGCAACGAGCCGATGTGGACGCGTCGACATGTCATGCAGCGCCACATCGACACCAGCGGCCGATCTGGCCGGGACGAAGCTTCAGGTCTGGCCATTTGACAGCCGTATCGTCGCGACAGTCCCGATTGCGCCTTCCTCGCGCCGCGCCGTCGCGACGTCGACCAGCGACGCGTCCAGCCGCGCAGTGGCGCCCGGGGCGATCATCGTGTCGATCCAGTCGGACTCGACGATCCGGACTGGTCGATTGGCGCTGCCCCGGTACGACAGCACGGCCACGACGCGGACGCGGCTCACCGGCACGTCGGCGATGTTCTCGACCTCGAACGTGCCGCAGGCGTGTGCCGCGGTCGACACCACCCGCCGGATACGCAGACCGCTGCCGTCCTGCCGTTGTGGGAAGCCGACCGGCATGCTCTCGACGTCCTGCGTCTGCCCGGCGGCAAACAGCCGCGCCGACAGCTGCGTGGATGCAAGTCCGAGCGGAACTGGGAGAGCCGTGGCGAGCAACAGGCCGCCAGTGGTGAGAGCGAACAGCCGGCGGACGGGATGGTGAATCACAGGATCTCCTTCGAGCAACCGTCTTACACGGGTGGTCGCCGCGCGCCACGTGCGCGATCTCATGGGCCAGGATTGGCGTGAGGCTGTCGGGAGGCAGCTGATTCAGGAGATATCCAGGTAGCAGGACGGTTGGTGAGGTCACGCCGATGGCGACCGGTGCGTCGACCTCCGGCGAGACAGCCAGCCGGACACGATCCACCGGGGCCTCGGCCTTGACGCCATCGAAGCTGTCGCGCAAGGGACCCTCGGCCACGAACTCGGCGCGCATGCCAAGCTGACGTGCGACCACCCACCCGCCCAGCAGTCGCGCAACACACACGGCCGCGCCCACAGCCCAGGCTACGGCAAGTAGGCCGAGGGCGACGGGCGGCACGGCGACGATCTGCGGCGGCGACCGTCGTCGCACGATGCCACGCGGCCAACCCGAGCGCCGACATTGTCGTGGCCCAGACAGAGAACACGACGCCCCAGCCGACCACGACCAGCGGCGGCGCCTCGAAGACCAGGCCGATGCCGCACCACCTTCGGCGCACGGCTTCGGTGTGCCGGGCAGCCGGGCCTGCCTGAGTAGCCCGAAATGAAAAGGGCGCCTCAGAGAGGCGCCCCTACCTTTCGTACCCGGTACCCGGTACCCGTCAGCGAAGCCGCCTCAGTACGGATCGACTTCGACGCCGTTGTTCCAGAAGCGGTACATGTCCTCGGCGCTCGGCAGCGTGGCCGGTCGCACGAGGCGGAAACCGAGCCACTCGGCGTCGGTCATGTACCAGATGCTGGTCGGCAGCTGCGGATCGCGTTCCTTCCAGACGATGTCCGACTTGACGCGCGTGGTGCACGTCAGCCGCGCCGCCGCGTCGCTCCACGAACCACCGCGGACCGCCATCGGGTAGGACGCGGTCGGCTTCACCCAGGGATTGGTGACGGCTCCGGCCGGATACGGCGCGTACTGGTCTGTCGTCCACTCCATGACGTTGCCGAGCATGTCGTGCAGGCCCCACGCGTTCGGCTTCTTGGTACCGAGCTTGTGGTACGTGCCGTCGGTGAAGGCCGCGGTCGGCGAATTCTTCTGGTACCAGGCGACCTCGTCGAGCTGCGCTTCGGGCACCACGCCGGTGCCGCCGGCCTTGCACGCGTACTCCCACTCGGCCTCGGTCGGCAGGCGGTAGAACTCGCCCGTCCGCGCACTGAGCCATTGCGCGAACTTGTTGGCGGCGTGCTGGGTCATGCTGATCGCCGGGAAGCCGGCATTGCCGCGCCCGAAGCTCATCTCGAGGTGAGGAGCGGTCGGCCGGCTCAACCCGTCCACGAGCGTGTCGGGGCTTGCCTTCTCGTTGGCCTGGTCGGCGAACATGAACATCAGGTACGCGTCCCAGTTGACCTCGGTGGTCATCATCCAGAACGCGTCGAGCGTGACCTTGTGCTGCGGCCGCTGGTCGGCGGCGCCGCTGCCCTCCGGCGATCCCATCTCGAACGTGCCGGCGGGAATCGGGGCCATCCCGTAGGTCGCCGTCGTGTTGGGAATGGTGACCGTGTAGGGCTTGGCGGGCGGTGCAGCCTTCTGCTTCTCGGCGATGCGGGCCCGGAGCTGCTGGACCGCCTTCATCTCGGCGGCGTCGACGGCGGGAGCCGTGGCTGCGGCTTGCCCGGCAGGCGTGGCTGCCGGCGGCGCGGCCGCCGCCCCCGCCACGAGGGCGAGGGCGACGCACGCCGCGAGTCGGACGGACATGCTAGGAGACCTTCGTGCGGCCGGGGACGGCGAGGCCGGGCGCCTCGAACTTGGCGTTCATGTCCATCACCGGCGGCAGCAGGCTGACGGTGGAATTGAGCGCCTGATCCCACGTGATCTCCTGACCGGAGTACGCGGCATCGCGGCCCATGATCGCGAGCAGCGTGCTGGTGGCCAGGTTGAGGTCGTCGTTCTTCGGCTTGCCGTCGCGGATCGACTTGAACAGCACGTCGTGCTCGCGCTGGTACATGTCGTACTCCTCGCCCTCCCACTGCCACTTGATCTTGCCGTCGGGCGTCTCGATGCGCGGCTTGCCCTTGCCGAGGAAGAGCGTGCCGTCGGTGCCGAGCACGTAGTCCAGCGTGCCGTTGAAACAGCCGGTGGACTGGCGGTTGGCGAGGAACACGCGATACCCGTTGGGGTACACGAAATTGGCCTCGAAGTGATCGTAGATGTTGCCGCCGTTGGCCGGCACGGCGCGGCCGCCGACACTGACGCAGCTGGCCGGCGGCTGATCCTTCATCACCCACATGATCTTGTCGGCGTTGTGGACGGCCTGCTCGACCAGGCTGTCGCCCGACAGCCACACGAAGTTGTACCAGTTGCGCACCTGCCACTCGATGTCGCCCATCCCGGCCGGACGCGCGCTCTCGGGCGGCATCGGCTTGACCGGGTTGGTGTAGTAGGTCGAGTAGTGCGCCACGAGGCGGCCGAGGGCGCCGCCGTGCACCTGCTCCATCGCGGCGCTGATCATGTTGTTGTAGCGCCAGCAGAACCCGGCCACCAGGGCCTTGCCCTTGGCCTGCTGCGCCTTCTGCGACTCGATCACCGAGCGGATGCCCGGGCCGTCGGTGGCCGCCGGCTTCTCGCAGAAGATGTGCTTGTTGGCGTCGACCGCCGCCTTCAGGTGAGCCGGACGGAACCCCGGGGGCGAGGCGAGCAGCACGACGTCCACGCCGCTGTCGATCACCTTTTCGTAGGCGTCCAGCCCGTACACCGGCTGGTCGACCTTCACCTGGCTGCCGAATTTCTGGCTTCCCGACAGGCGCGTCACCGCGCGCGTCACGATCGCCTGGTCGATGTCGGCAATCGCGGTCAGCACGGCGTTCTTGTCGGCGCTGAGGGCCTGCGCGGCCGCACCGCTGCCACGGCCGCCGGCACCAACCAGCCCGACCTTGAGCGCATTGGTGACCGACTGCCCGGACACGATGGCCGGAAAGCCCGTGGTGGCGGCAACGCCGGCCGCGGTCCCGGCCTTCTTCAGGAAATCTCGGCGGGCGGTGGTGGTGGACGCGTGCTTCGGTGTGTTCGTCATTGGGGTGTCGGCTGGAGGGTAGAGGGCACGGACATCGAGACGAGGTCCAAATCCTGCAGATGATACCCCTCCGACCCGGCCGGCGTTTACGTCGTCGTCAAACACTGGGACGTGGCGCAGCCCGTTCCGGCCGTGGCGCGGTCCGCCGGACCGGTCGCGGGCCGCCCCCGTGACCGGCCCACGACGCCGCTGTCTCACCGGCGTCCACCGGGCGCAAATCCGTCAGTCAGGCGCCGGGCTGCGGCCCTGGACGTGGCCGACGCCGACCGCGGCGCCGGGCAGCGCCAGGTCAGCGACGACCGGGTAGTGGTCGGCCGCGAGCCGCGTCGCCTCGTCGAGCGGGACGGCGGTCCCCCGGGCCGCGATGTCTCCCGAGATCCACACGTAGTCGATGCGGCTGGTGGGGTTGCGGTCGGTATCGGCCGGCGACGTGAAGCCATTCGGATTGGCCGGGTCGGGCACCGGAGCTGTCAGCCAGCTGTCCAGGAGGCGCGCCTGGATCGGCGCCAGCTCGACGTTGGTCGGCCGCGCGTTGAAGTCACCCAGCATGACCCGCGGCCCGGCAGCCGCGGCGTCGAGCACTTCTGCCACGCGCGCCGTCTGCAGCAGCCGCGCCGCCGCCGTCGTGTGCAGGTGCGTGTTGAAGAACTGCAGCGGCACCCCGCGGACGTTGACGATCGCGAGGGTCAGCCCACGCTGTTCCTCGGTGGCCACGCGCGGCAGCAGCGTGTTCCGGCACTCCAGAATCGGAAACCGGCTCAGGATCACCGTGCCGTACTGATGAGGAACGGGCGAGTGATTGTCCGGCCCGTGATTGAGATTGGGCGCGTAGCACCGGTGCTCGTAACCGAGCGCGTCGCCAATCACGGCCGGTTCGTCCAGGTAGGCGCTTCGCGCCCAGAACCTGTCGATCTCCTGCATCCCGACGATGTCGGGATCGAGGCTGCGGATCACCGCGATCGACTTCTCGATGTCGAGGTTGCAGTCGGGGTTGGGCGGAGAGCCGGGCTCGGGTGGGGGCGTCGTGCACGTGGCGTTGGTCTGCCCGTGCTTGATGTTGTAGGACATCACCCGCAGCGCCCGCTCGCCAGCCTCTGGCTGCGCGTACAGCGGCGCCGCCGTCGCGCACAGAGCCGCTACCGCACAGGTGAGGACGTAGTGCCGTGATTCTCGCATTCAGCCTCCGGTGGAGCGCACTATTCCGCTGCCGCCGCCGGTCCGTCAACCTCGACCGGCGGAAAGCCTGAGTTCTACGCCCGCGTCCGTGGGGCGTGCCAGGACTAGAAAGGTCGTGACTCGCTGGGCCGGTCGTCGGCCTTCAGGTCTCCGGTCGCGTACTGGATTCCGGCCAGCAGGTGCTGCAGCAGCACCGGGTTGGCATAGACCTTCTCGTTGTGGCCGTGCGACATGTAGAACACGCGGCCTTTCTGCTCGGCCCGGATCCAGCTGAGGGGATGGTCGCGGTCGGGCCTCGGATACTGCTCCTTGGCCTTGTCCTCGTCCGACATCGCCGCCATGTCCACGCTCGTGAGCACGCGCAGGTTCCTGCGCGTGTACACCTCGCGGCCGAACGTGTAGGTCTCGTCGGCGACGACGAAGGGCGCCTTGCCGGCAAACGGCGCGGTGAGCGGGCTGCCCGGGTCGTCGATCGTGTAAGTAATCACCTGCCCGTCGTTCCAGTGGTACTTGAAGAAGCCGCCGAGCAGGGTGTTGAACTCGGGCCAGGTGCCGATCTGGTCGTCTGGACCGCGAACGCTGGCGGCCGGCGCCTGCGGGTCGCGGCGCCGGTGGTACGAATCGGTCGCGGCGTGAATCGCGGCGAGGCCCTTGCCGCCGCGCACGAACGCGAGGAACGCGGCGCGGCGGGCGGCCGTCGCCGCCGGATCCTTCTCGTCGTCGAGGAAGTGGCCGGTCGTGCTCGCGAGGACGATCGCGTCGTACTGCGCGAGGGTCTTCGTGTCGATGTCGGCCGCGTCGTAGCTGATCGTCGTCGTCCAGGCACCGGTCTTCCTGCCCAACTCCTCGACGGTGCGTGCGGCGAGCGGGATCGACGAATGGACGTAGCCGGCGGCGCGGGCGAGCACGAGCACCTTGCGCGGCCGGGCCGGCCTGGCCGGAGCTGCCGCCGGCAGGGCGGCGATCATCGCGCTCACGTCGCCGGGACACGGCGTGCGCGGGTTCGAACTGCGTCCGCCGCATTGCGGCCCGGCGGCCGGCTGGGCCAGCGGGGGTCCGTCCACCAGCGCCGTGTCCGACCGGCCCGCGGGGTTGCGGCCAGCGCCCTGGGCCAGCATCGACATCGTCGGCGCCGGCACACCCGCCGCCACCGCCATCGTCACCACGCCCCACCACGCTACCGTCGTTCGGGCCGCCATGGCTGCTCCATCCGGTCGCATCTGCGCGAAGGATACACTGCGCCTCCGTGACCTCGCCCGCGCCTCCCGCCTCGCCCGCCGCTCTCGTGCGCGGCCTCGGCCTGCTCGCCGCCTTCTCGATGGTGGTGGGCAACGTCATCGGCACCGGCGTCTTCCTCAAGGCGCGGGTCATGACCTGCAACGTCGACACGCCGGGCATGGTGATCGCGGTGTGGGTGATTGCCGGCGTGATGAGCCTGCTCGGCGCGTTGACCTACGCCGAACTGGCCACGGTGCTGCCGCGCGCCGGCGGTGAGTACGTGTTCATCCGCCAGGCCTACGGACGGCTCTGGGGATTCCTCTACGGCTGGACGCGGTTCTTCGTGGCGACGGCCGGCAGCCTGGCCGCGCTGGCGACCGGCTTTGCGATCTTCGCCACGGCACTCGCCGGCGACGGACTTGCCGGTTGGCAGCTGGCGGTCCCCGGCGGCCTGACGCTGGGCCCCGTGCAGGGCCTCGCCATCCTCGCGATCTGGGGCGTGACGCTCGTCAACTGTGCCGACGTCTCGACCGGCGGCCGGGTCGCCTCGGCCCTGACCGTGATCAAGATCGGCCTGGTGTCGGCGGTCGGCCTCGGCGCGTTCGTGCTCGCCGATGGATCGTGGGCGCACTACGGCCTGACGGCTTCCGGCGGCACGTGCGAGGCGGTGGACGCGGCGGCGCGGGGCGGCATGGCGGGTGTCGGCGCGGCGATGATGGCGGCGCTCTGGGGCTACAACGGCTGGAACGAGGTGACCTACGTCGCCGGCGAGGTCAAGGATCCGTCGGGGGCGCTGCCGCTCGCGATCATCGGCGGCATCCTCACGGTGGCGGCGCTCTACGTCGGCGTCAACGCCGGCTACTTCTACGTGCTGACGCCGCAGGAGGTGGCGAGCGTGCCGGCCTCGGCGGCCGTGGCCACCGTGGCGGCGACGCGATTCCTCGGGCCCGCCGCCACCGGGCTCATGAGCGGCCTGCTCGCGGTGTCGGTCCTCACGGCGCTGCAGATCGTGGCGCTGGTCGGGGCGCGCATTCCGTACGCGATGGCGCAGGACGGCCTGTTCTTCCGGTCGCTCGCGCCGCTCAGCCCGCGCACGCGGGTGCCGGTGCGCGCGCTGATCGCGCAGGCCGCGTGGTCCAGCGTGCTGGTCCTCTCGGGGACGTTCGACACGCTCACCGACTACGTGATCTTCGCCGTGCTGATCTTCATGGGCCTGGCGACGGCGTCGGTGTTCGTCTTCCGGCGCACGCTGCCCGACGTTCCCCGTCCGTACCGGACCTGGGGGTACCCGGTCACGCCGGTGCTGTTCCTGATCACGGCCGGGTGGCTGATCGTGAACACGCTCCAGACCAGTCCGACCCAGGCGCTGTCGGGCCTCGGCCTCGTCGCGCTCGGCGTGCCGTTCTATCTGTATTGGAGCAGGAGATCAGGAGTCAGGACACAGGAGTCAGGCTCCTGACTTCCTGACTTCCTGTCCCTACCGCTCCCCGACCCACTCGTCCCGACACCCGACGGGCGCCGCGACGGGGTTGCACCGCGCCACCGCAGCGCCGCCCGGCAGCCGCACCACGTATCCCTTCCCTGATGCGTAAGGACTCGGCTCCGGGTAATCCGTGCTCACGTACTGCGCGCCGGAACGGAAGGCCGAGTCGCGGCGCGTCGTGTCGCCGGTGCGGGCCTCGCGGCCGGGTTCGTCGGCGCGGGTACGCACGATGAAGCCGTCGCGCACCGCCGCGGCGATGCGATCGGCGGCAGGCCCCATCGCGTCGTTCAGCTTCAGGAACGCCGCCGCCGGATGCGACGGCTCGACGCTCACGAACAGCACGCGGCGCTCGAGCGTCGGGTGACCGGCCAGGTACGCCTCACGCGGCGCCCCGGCGTTGTCCATCGCGAACAGCACCTTGCCGCGCGACGCCCGCAGCGTCGGCCAGCCCCGCGCCGCGACGGCCTCGCGCAGCGTCGCCGCATCGCCTCGCACGTCGTCTGGCGTCAGCAGGTGGACCTCGTCGAACACGGCACGGATCTCGGCGTCGAGCCCGTCGATCTGCGCGGCGTCGAACGGCAGCGGGCGCGCCTGCGGCGGCGTCCGGCCATTGGCGGGCTCGCCGCCCTTGACCTCGATCAACACGGCGATCGGCACGTGCCGCGGGTGCGCCAGCGACCAGTCGCGCAGTTCGGTCAGGCAGCGCCGGAAGGTCGGGCAGGTGGACCTGAAGTCCACCTGCGGCACGTGCAGGACCTTGAGACCGGGCTCGTTCATCTCCGGCCCGGGCATCGGCACGTGCTCGAGGCCCGGCCCCAGAGCGGTCACGCGCGGCCGCGCGGAGTAGCCGCCCTTCGGATCGGCGTAGACGTCGATCTCGAACTGCCGCACACCCAGTGTCTCCAACTGGTAGGTCAGCGGACGATGGGTGTAGTCGAGGCCATTGGCGCGCGCCCCGATGGCCTTCAGCACCGCCGGCTCGGGCGCGAGATGGTAGCTGTTGTGCGTCCCCACGACCTGCAGGTGGTTGAGACGCAGGCAGTCGTCGGCAGTGGCGGCCGTCACGGTGGTACAGGCGGGCACGGCCGGCGGCACCTGGGCCCGGGCGGCAACCGGCAGGACGAAGCAGAGAACGGGAGCGAGCAATCGGAGGCGCATGGCGGGTCCACTCTAGGACACGCGCATGACCGTTCTGAAACAGCCTGCCCGGTCGGCGCGTAATAATGGCGCCGCTGATTCCCGACTGCTTCGCCCAACGGCGCCCGGCACGCACCGGCCGGCCTGCGAGGCGCCTCGCACCCGAGACCCGACCCATGACCACACCGAACACGACCCGTCGAGACTTCCTCCGCGTGACCGGCGCGTCCGTCGCGGCCGCGCCGTTTGCCGCCGCCCCTGTCGCGGCCGCGGCGCAGCCGGCCAGGACCGCCGCGCCCGCCCGCACGTTCGGATACGCCGTCGTCGGCCTGGGCGGCCTGTCGCTGAGCGACATCCTGCCGGCCTTCGCGCACACCAAGCGGGCGAAGCTCACCGGCCTTGTCAGCGGCGACGTCAACAAGGCCAAGGCGCTCGCCGCGCAGTACGGCGTGCCCGACACGGGCCTCTATTCGTACGACACGTACGACCGCATCGCCGAGAACCCCGACATCCACGCCGTCTACATCGTGCTGCCCAACAACATGCACGCCGACTACAGCGTGCGCGCCAGCAAGGCCGGCAAGCACGTCCTCGTCGAGAAGCCGATGGCCAATACGGTGAAGGAGTGCGACACGATGATGGCGGCGGCGGCCGCCGCCGGCAAGTACCTCGCCGTGGCCTACCGCCTGCGCTTCGAGCCCTACACGCAGGCGATGATCAAGATGGCGCGCGACAAGGAGCTCGGCAAGACCAAGGTGATCCTCTGCGAAGCGGGCTTCAACATCGGCAACCCCGAGCAGTGGCGCCTCACCAAGGCGATGGGCGGCGGCGGCTCGATGATGGACATCGGCATCTACTCGGTCAATGCCGCACGGTACCTCTCCGGCGAGGAACCGACCGAGGTCTTCGCGATGGAGTACAGCACGCCGGGCGACCCGCGCTTCAGGGAAGTCGAGGAGACGATCACCTTCCAGCTGCGCTTTCCGAGCGGCACGCTGGCCAACTGCGTGTCGAGCTACGGCACGCCGCTCAACCGCTTCCGCGTCCACGCCGAGCGCGGCTCCTTCGAGATGGAACCGGCATACAGCCGCCGCTCGCTCGGCATGCGCGTGTTCCGCGGCAGCACGATCGAGGAGCGCCACCTCCGCGAGCCCGATCACTTCGCCGCGCTGATGGATCACCTCGCCGAGAGCGCCGCCAACAACACGAAGCCGATCGTGGACGGCGAGGACGGCCGCAACGACATGCGCGTGATCGAGGCGTGCTACGAGTCGGTCAAGACCGGACGGCCGGTCAAGCTCGCGTAGTACCGGGTATCGGGTACCGGGTACCGGTACGGAAAGAGGGCGCCGCTCCATGGCGCCCTCTTCTCCCATGCGCAATGCGGAACGTCGAACCGGCCGCCCGGCACCCGGCACCCGGTTGGTCGAGGGCTTACTCCGGCCTGTAGACCTCGTAGATGGCGTTCCGGCTCAACGACACGACATAGAGGTTGCCGTTGGGACCGGTGGCGATATCGGTGGCGATGCCGAAATCGCGGCCGAAGCGCAGCGACTCGCTTTCGATGATGCCGAGCGTCCCGGGCTCGGTGGTGTCTGGCGCGACGAAGCTGTGCTTCTCGAGGTTGTCGGCAACTCGGTCTTCGAGCCGCGGATCATCGACGGCGATCGCGCGACGATTGCCCGTGAGCCGAAAGCGGAACAGGTAGCCGCCATCCATCGCCGGGACCGCGGCGCCCATGAACAGGTTGTCCTGGTACTGCGGGCCAAGCGCGCGGCTGGCGAGGAACCCCAACCCGCCCGGAGCGATTTCGTAGCGCCAGCTGAAGGCCGGCTCGTTGTAGACGGCGCCCGGCAGCATGAACAGCCGTTCCAGTGCTTCTTCCGGCGTGTCGGCCAGCAACGATGGCGGATAGCGCACCTGCTGCATGCCGACGTACTTGTTCGGCGAGAGCGGCGCCGTGCCCGTCTCGATCGCCTTGAACTCCGCGACGCGCGAGGACGGCCCCATGATCTGCACCCAGCCCCCGTTGGCACCGGGCACCACGTGATTGAGCTCGCTGAACGAGTCGTCGCCATTCTCCTGGATCCAGACCTGCCTGGACCGCGGATCGATCGCCAGGCCGAAGCTGTTGCGGACGCCGTATGCAAACACCTTCTGCAGGCTCTGCCCCACCGACGTCTGCCCCGCCGCGATCACGCTGGCGCCGTGGGTGAAGAACGGGTTGTCGGCGGGCGCCGTTCCATCGTCGTCGAGCCGCAGCACGACGCCGCCCAGGTGTGCCGCGTCCGGCTCGGGTCCGCCAAACTGGTCGTCGTCGGGAAAGAGGGGATGTTCAGGGATGGCCGGCGGGCCGAGTTCGAGGTTCTGCAGCTGCCCGCGACGGCCCTGGTCGCCGAGCACGACGTACAGCTTCGGCGAGCCGGATTCGACGCCGAACCTGATCACGCCGCCGTTGTGATTGCCCCGCAGCGGCTGTCCTGGGTCGGCTTGATAGGACCGGAGCACGAGCAGGTTGCGGTCGAACGTCAACGTGCCGTCGGTCCACACGAATCGATCGACGCGGCTCCCGAAGGGATGGGGCGTGCCCGGCGGGTACGGCGATGCGGGGTTGCCGACCTGCGCAAGGTCGGTGGAATCCGCGCCGGTGCTGCTCTCGGTCCAGAACAGGTACACGCCAGGGTCGGCCGGGAAGTTGGGATGGAGCGCGATGCTCAGCAGGCCACGCTCGGAGGCACTGTTGACGGCGAGATCGAGCACGTCCGTGCTGGCCACCCCGCCATTGGCGGCGGTGATCCTCTTGACCTTGCCGCTGGCCTTCTCGATGACGAGGTAGTCGTCGCGGCCGAGAAACGCCACGCCAATCGGCTGGGTGAGGCCCGTGCCGACCACCGTCCGCACGGCGAGATTGGCATCGAACACTGTCGGTGGCGCCAGGGGCTGCGCCGACACCGCCGGCGCTGCCGCCAGCACTGCACCCAGCATGAGGACTACCGCGACGCGCGTGCTCTGTGGTCCGCGAGCTGCATGACTCATCGTCTCCTCCGGATCGGACTGCGGCGCCGTCACGACGACGGCGCCAGTCCTCCGGCGCAAGACGTGTGCCCCCGCCGCGCGCACGCCCGGTCGGAGTACGCGTGTTTCGCAACACCGATCGCTTACGGTTGCCGTAAGCATCGCCGCCGGACGTAAGACGGCCGAGCCGGTCGGGACCGGCCCGCGTCATTGCAGCTCGGGCCTGCCCGTCGGCCTGAAGGTCAACGGCGGCGCCCTTCGTTCGGCGTTCGGCGTTCGGCGTTCGGCGTTCGGCGTTCGGCGTTCAAGCGGCTGTCCGACGATACGTGCCGGGCACCGAGCGGAACGACACCGCCAGGCGGTTCCAGGCGTTGATCGCCACCACGGCCCAGGTCAGGGCCACCAGCTCCTGCTCGTCGAAGTGCTGCCGGACCTCGTCGTGGACCGCGTCGGGCACGTGCGTCTGCGAGAGGAGCGTCACCGCCTCGGTCCAGGCCAGCGCGGCGCGCTCGCGCGGCGTGAAGAACGGCGTCTCGCGCCAGGCGCTGAGGCCGTAGATGCGCTGTTCGGTCTCGCCGAGCGCGCGCGCGTCGGTCGTGTGCATGTCGATGCAGTACGCGCAGCCGTTGATCTGCGAAGCGCGAATCTTGACGAGTTCGATGAGCGAGTGTTCCAGCCCGCCATGCTCCACCTCGTGCTGAAGAGCCAGCAGCGCCTTGGCTGGACCCGTCGAGTAGTAGCGGCGGAGGTCGATACGGGGTTGCAGCGTGTCGTGTGTCGCGTTCATGCCCCGAAGACGGCCCAGGGCCCCGATCTGTGACACCGCTCAGGCGGCGGGCAGCTTCGCCGGATTGAGCATCACGTAGACGGCGCCGATGCGTCCGTCCACGACGTCGATCGCGTAGGTAGCGCCGATGCGCCCGTCCGACCGCAGGACGAGGCCCGGCTCCCCGTTGACCTCTGCGGACTCGAGCGTGAGGCCTCGCTTCGCGTGCAGACGCTGCAGCCCGAGCACGATCCTGACGACGCGATCGATGCCAACCAGCGGCCGCGGCGACGCCGCGACGACGCCGCCGCCGTCGGACATCCACACCGCGTCCGGCGTGAAGAGCTCGAGCAGCGCCTTCTCGTCGCGCGCCTCCATCGCGGCCGTGAACGATGCCAGCAGCCGCGCCCTGGCGTCGCGCGTCACGTCGAAGCGCCGCCGGTCGCCGCGCACGCGCTGCCTCGCGCGCGTGACGATCTGGCGGCACGCCGCTTCGGTCTTGCCGAGCATGGTCGCGATCTCCGAATAGCTGGTCTCGAACACGTCGTGCAGGAGGAACGCGGCCCGCTCCTCTGGCGCCAGCCGTTCGAGCAGCAGCAGGAACGCGATCGAGAGATCGGACGCCAGCGTCACCTTGTAGTCGGGAGCCTCCGGGCCATGCTGCAGCAGCGGCTCGGGCAGCCAGGGGCCGACGTATGCGTCCCGCGCAGTGCGCAGCGCCCGCAGCCGATCGATCGCCAGGCGCGTCGTCGTGGTCACCAGCCAGGCCTCGGGATTGCGGATGGCGTCGTGGTCGGCCTGGTGCCACCGGATGTAGGCGTCCTGGACGACGTCCTCGGCGTCGGTGCGCGAGCCGAGCATGCGGTAGGCCAGCCCGAAGAGGCGGCCACGGAGTGCCTCGAAGGTGCCGAGGTGCGTGTCGATCTGGGTCACGTGGCGTCGAACCATCGCCTCGAAGACGGATGGTCCGGCCTGTTGTGACATCGGCAGCCCGCGGCCGTCAAGCGCGCCGGCAGTAAGATGCCGTGCCAGAGACCGCCATGTCACTGTTCACATCGATCGCCGCCACGGCTCTCGGGGCGGCACTCGCGCTGTCTGCCACGGCAGCACAGGCACAGCCACTCCCGGCCGTCGAGCAGTTGTACCGGCTGGACGGGCTTCCGACGTTCAGGTCGTCCACGGTCGGCATGGTCTCGAGCCACGACCGCACCGGCGGCAACGACGATGGCTTCGAGGGCACGTACTCGTTCGTGCGCAAGGAGCCCGGTGGCCTGGTGATCGCCGACCTGAAGGGACCCGGCGTGGTGACGCGCATCTGGACGCCGACGCCGTCGCAGGATCCGATCGCGTTCTACTTCGACGACGAGCCCGAGCCGCGGATCGTGCTGCCCTTCATGGACCTGTTCAGCGGGAAGGCAGCGCCGTTCCTGGCGCCGCTGTCGGGCATGGGCGCCGGCGGTTTCTACACGTACGTCCCTCTCACCTATCAGCGCGCGCTGAAGGTCGTGGTCAGGAGCGAGAAGTTCAACTTCTACCAGCTGAACTACGCGACGTATCCGGCCGGCACCCACGTCGCCTCGTACTCACCGACCGACGCCTCGTTCGCGAAGCACCTGTCGGAAGCCCGGCGCTTCGTCGGCCGCACGGGCGAGGATCTCAGTGCCGACGGCGCCATCGACAGGACGCGCGTACAGACCAGGCCGTTCCGCGGGACGCTCGCCGCAGGCAAGGAGGTGACGCTGTTCGAATCGAAGGCGGGCGGCAGGGTCGTCGGGCTGAAGGTGTCGCCAGCCGGGGTGCTGGCCGGTGCCGGGCGCGATGTCGTGCTCCGGGTGTACTACGACGGCGCGACGGTTCCGGACATCGAGGTGCCGGCCGGCGACTTCTTCGGCTACGGGTGGGGCCAACCCGCGACCAGGTCACTGCTGCTCGGCTCGTCCGGGGGCGTCGACTATGCGTACCTGCCAATGCCGTTCGACACGTCGATCCGCATCGTGCTGGCGTCGGACAGGCCGAACGGCGCCATCGACATCAGCACGGAGGTGAGCTTCACCGACGAGCCGCGGCGGAAGGACGAAGGCAGGCTGTACGCCGTGTGGCGGCGTGAGAATCCAACCACGCCTGGCATGCCGTTCACCTTCATCGAGACGACCGGCCGCGGGCACCTGGTCGGTGCGATTCAACAAGCGCAAGGCATGGAACCCGGCGGCATCCCGCAGTTCTTCGAGGGCGACGACCAGACGACCATCGACGGCGCCCTCGTCGTCCACGGCACCGGCTCGGAGGACTTCTACAACGGTGGGTGGTACGACGTGCCCGGACGGTGGGAGGACCGCGTCTCGCTGCCGCTCAGCGGCAGCCTCGACTACAAGCGCTACCTGGGCCGCACCGGCGGCTACCGGTTCTTCGTCAGCGACGCCTACTCGTTCAGGACCAGCCTGCGCCAGACCATCGAACACGGCCCAACCGGTAACAAGGTACCGACAGATTACGCATCGATGACGTACCTCTACGCCGACACGCGCCCGGCCGGTGCGGCATTGCCGCCTCCTGCTGCCCGCGCCGTGGTCGATCCGTCGTCGGCGGTCTACACACCGGGCTTCAACATGCCGATCCGCGCGTTCTCCTGGAGCAACGCGACGCTGTCCAAGCACGACGACGCGATCGGCGAAGGCAGGGTGCGGCACCTGCAGTTTCGCGCCACCGGCGGCGACCCGTTCGGGCTGCACTACATCACCCTGGTCTGCGACGTGCCCCGCGCCGGCCGGTATGCCGTGAGCCTCGAAGCCATCGCGGGTCCAACGCAGGGCCGGGTGCAGTTGTTCCGGAACGAAGCTCCGGTTGGCGAGATCGCCGATCTGTACGCAGCGGATCGGCGCCGCACCAAGGCGATTCCGATGGGCGTCGTGGAACTCGACCAGGGGCCCAACCCGGTGATGTTCAAGATCGTCGGCAAGGACGACCGCGCCTCGGGGCTCGGCTTCGACATCCACCGCATCATCCTCGAGCGCGTCCAGTAGGCACTGGCAACGGCCTGTAAGATGACGGCGATGGCGACACCCAGTGCGTCGTGGCAGCCGGTGGACGTCGAGCGGGTTCGCGCCGGCCAGCGCACGCGCGACACCGACCGCGCCGCCACCGAAGCGCCGCTCGAGATCCGGCTCCACGGCCGGCCCTTCGTGATGACGATGCGCACGCCGGGCGCCGACCTCGACCTCACGGCCGGGTTCCTGCTGTCGGAGGGCGTGATTGGCGGCCCCGACGACCTGGCGAGCCTCACCGAGGCGTCCGCTCCCGGCGATCAGGACGGCGTCGTCGACGTGACGCTGGCGCCCGCCGCGGCCGCTCGCCTGGACGACCTGCTCGCGTCCCGTCGTCACGTTACGGCGACCTCGGCCTGCGGCGTCTGCGGCCGGCAGAGCGCGGCGGCGCTCGCCTTCGAGGCGGCGCCGATCACGGCCGCCTGGACGATCCCGGCGACGGTCGTCGATACGCTGCCTGCCCGCCTGCGTGAAGCGCAGGCGACCTTCGAGCAGACCGGAGGCCTGCACGCGGCCGGCGTGTTCGGGCCCGATGGCGCCCTCATCGAAGCGGCCGAGGACGTGGGTCGGCACAACGCGGTGGACAAGGTGGTCGGCCGATTGTTGCAACGCGGCGTGCTGCCGCTGTCGGCCGGCGTGCTGTGCGTGAGCGGCCGCGCCTCGTTCGAACTCGTGCAGAAGGCGGTGCGGGCCGGACTGCCGATGCTCGTCGCCGTGTCGGCCCCGTCGACGATGGCGATCGCGCTGGCGCACGATCGCAACCTGACCCTGGCCGGCTTCGTGCGCGGCGCCGGCTTCAACCTGTACGCCCATCCGCACCGCATCACCTAGGCCATGCTCCCGTTCGGTCTCGATCGCCAGAAGCCCCGGCACTATCGCGAGATGCTCCGCATCGTGTGGGAGAACCGCGACCAGCTGCCCTACGCCTGGCGTGTGCTCTCGCAGGGCGTGTGCGACGGCTGCGCGCTCGGCACGACCGGGCTGAAGGACTGGACGCTCGACGGACCGCACCTGTGCATGGTCCGGCTCGAGTTGCTGCGCCTCAACACGGCGCCGGCCCTCAATCCCGCCGTGCTCGCCGACGTGCGCAGCCTGTCGTCGACGACGTCCGCCGGGCTGCGGGCCCTCGGCCGCCTGCCCGAGCCGATGCTGCGGCGGGCCGGCGAGCCGGGCTTCCGTGTCGTGAGCTGGGACGAGGCGCTGGACCGCGCCGCTGCCGGGCTCCGTGCGTCCGCGCCGGAGCGCACCGCGTTCTTCCTGACCTCGCGCGGCATCACCAACGAGGTCTACTACGCGGCGCAGAAGGCGGCGCGTGTGCTCGGCACCAATCACGTCGACAATGCGGCACGACTGTGCCACGCGGCGTCGACCATCGCGATGAAGGTGGCGCTCGGGCACGGCGCCGCCACCTGCAGCTACACCGACTGGCTGGACGCGGACCTGATCGTGCTGTTTGGGTCGAACGTCGCCAACAACCAGCCGGTGACGACCAAGTACCTGCACGAGGCGAAGCGGCGCGGGGCGCAGGTCGCGGTCGTCAACACGTACCGGGAGCCAGGGCTCGCCCGCTACTGGGTGCCGTCGGTCGCGTCCAGTGCGCTGTTCGGCACGCGCATCGCCGACCACTGGTTCGACGTGCACACCGGCGGCGACCTGGCATTCCTGGTCGGCGTGCTGCGCGCGCTCGTCGAGTCGGGCGGCATCGACGACGTGTTCGTGCGGGCGCACACCGAGGGATTCGAGGAGGCACGGATCCGCGCGCTCGCCGCCGACTGGGCGGCACTCGAAGCCGACAGCGGCGCGGGGCGCGACCAGATGCAGGCCTTCGCGCGCCTGCTCGTCGATCGGCCCAACGCGGTGCTCGTCTGGTCGATGGGCCTGACCCAGCACGTCCACGGCGTCGAAACCGTCGCCGCGCTGCTCAACGTCGGACTGGCCCGCGGCCTGCCCGGCCGTCGCAATCGCGGGCTGGTCCCGATCCGCGGCCACTCCGGCGTGCAGGGCGGCGCCGAGATGGGCTGCGTGCCGGCACTCGACCCGGCGAGCGCGGGGCGGTTCGCCACCGAGTGGGGCGTCGATCTGCCGGCATTCCCCGGCTGGACGACGGCCGAGATGATCGAGCACGCGGCCGACGGCGACGTCGACGCGTTCTGGATGGTCGGCGGCAACTTCCTCGAAACCGTCCCGGACGCGGCGCGCACGCGGCGGGCGCTGCTTCGTCCAGGCCTTCGCGTCCACCAGGACATCGTGCTGTCCTCGGCGATGCTCGCCGAGAGCGAGGGCGACGTCCTCATCCTGCCGGCGACGACGCGGTACGAGTCGCCCGGGGGCGGCACAGAGACGTCGACGGAACGGCGGATCATCTTCTCGCCCGAAGTGCGCGGCCGGCGCATCGGTTCGGCCCGGCCCGAGTGGCAGGTCATCGGCGAGGCGGTCGCGCGGGCGTTCCCCGAGCGTGCGTCGCTGACGCGGTTTGCCGACGTCGCGGCCATCCGCGCCGAGATCGCCCGTGCCGTTCCTCTGTATGCCGGCATCGAGACGCTCCGGGCCCGCGGCGATCAGGTGCAATGGGGCGGACGCACGCTCTACGAAGGCGGCAGGTTCGCCACGCCCGGCGGCAAGGCGCGCTTCGCGGCGCTGCCGTCGACCCGGCCTGCAGCGGCCGCGACCGCGGCGCCCGCCGGCGCGCCGGCCGCGACGTTCCGCGTGTCGACGCGGCGCGGCAAGCAGTTCAACTCGATGATTCAGCACGACACCGATCCGCTGACCGGCGCCGGCCGCGAGGACGTGCTGATCAGCCAGGCCGACCTCCGCGCGAGCGGTCTGGTCGAAGGACAGGCCGTCGAACTGCGGTCGTCGTCCGGCACGTTCCGTGGCCGCCTGCGCACCGCCGACATCGTCTCCGGCAACCTCGCGGTGCACTGGCCGGAGGGCAACGTGCTGCTGTCGGGCCACCTGATCGATCCGGCGTCGAAGGAACCCGATTACAACGCCACGGTCACGCTGCACGCGCCCGGCGAGACCGGGCGTCGCGCCTGACGGCGGTCCGGGCCGAGCGTTGGAGCGGACCGGAGTGACAAACACGACCATGGACATATAATCGGCGCCACACGCCCAACGGCATGGCTGCTCGACTTCCGGACCTCGAGACCCGAACGCCTGCCTCGGCGGCAGCACTGCCTGCCGCGCGCGGACAGGAATGGATCGTCGACGCACGTGGCTGCGACGCCGCCGCGCTGCGCGACGAAGCCCGCCTGCGTGGTGTGTTCGACCGGCTCATCGCCGACCTGCATCTCACGCCCGTCGCGCCGCCGGTGTGGCACCGCTTCCCTGCCCCTGGTGGCCTCACCGGCATCGTCGTGCTGGCCGAGTCGCACCTGGCGTGCCACACGTTCCCTGAGCACGGATCGATCTGCCTGAACCTGTTCTGCTGCCGGCCGCGCGCCGACTTCGACGTCCTCGCTCTGCTTGCCGAAACGCTGGGCGCGACCGCGGCCGATGTCCGTCGAATCGAGCGCACGTACGGGTCGTGCGGCGGAGAAGGCGCATGAGGGGTCCGGCCGGGCGCTGCCCCAACTGCACGGCGCCGATCAAGTTCCGCTGGTCGAGCGCGGTGCAGACCACGTGCGAGGCCTGCCGTTCGGTGGTCGTGCGTCACGACGTCGACCTCGAGACGATCGGCGAGGTCAGCGACCTGCCGGTGGACGACTCGCCGATCCAGATCGGTACGGAAGGACGGTTCGAGGACAAGGCCTTCACGGTCATCGGCCGCATCGTCTACGAGTACGAGGACGGCGGCTGGAACGAGTGGCACCTGGTGTTTGCCGACGGCACGAGCGGCTGGCTCTCGGACGCACAGCTCGAGTACGCCGTGTCGCGGCTCGCCGAGCCTGGCGCGCCGCCGCCCGACGCCGAGGCCGTCCGGCTCGGCCAGGAGTACCCGTGGCAGGGGACATACCTGACGGTCAGCACCCTCACCCGCGCCCGGTACAAGGGCGTCGAGGGTGAACTGCCGTTCGAGTACTGGGGGAAGGACGAGGTGCTGTTTGCCGACCTGCGCGGCCACGACACCACGTTCGCCACCCTGGACTACAGCGATGGCGCGCCGCTGCTCTTCGTCGGCCGCTTCGTCGGCTACGACGACCTGGCGCTGCGCAACGTCCGCAGCTTCGACGGATGGTGAGCGCGCCGGCCTCACCGCGCACGCGCGGCTTCAACTGCGGCAACTGTGGCGGCGCGGTCGAACTGCGCGCCCTGGCTCACACGCGCGCGGTCACGTGCACGACGTGCGGCGCGCTGCTCGACCCGCGCGATCCGAACCTGGTGGTGCTCCAGGAGGCGCGGCGGCGCGAGTCGATTACGCCACGCCTGCCGCTCGGTTCGCGCGGCACCTGGGACGGGCATCCGCACGAGATCATCGGCTTCCAGCAGCGGTCGATCACGGTGGACGGCGCGAGGTACTCGTGGGACGAGTACGTGCTGTTCAATCCGTATCGCGGCTTCCGCTACCTGACCGAGTACCAGGGGCACTGGAACGACGTACGCACGGTGCGCGAGCTGCCGGCGGTCGACACCTCGGGCAGCCGGCCGTCCGCCACGCACGGTGACCGCACCTACAAGCACTTCCAGCACGCGCAGGCGACGACCGACTACGTCATCGGCGAGTTCCCGTGGCGCGTCACGCTCGGCGACCAGGTGGTGACCGACGATTTCGTCGAGCCGCCGTACATGCTGTCGTCGGAGGGCACCGAGCAGGAGAAGACCTGGTCGCTCGGCACGTACACGCCGGGCGAGGCCATCTACAAGGCGTTCGGCATCGCCGACACGCCGCCGGAGCCGCTTGGGGTCTTCGCCAACCAGCCCAATCCGTACCAGAAGACTGCGTCGGCCGGCTGCACGACGTTCTTCGTGCTGCTGGCGCTGCTCGCGCTGCTGTTCCTCGTCCGCATGGTCAGCGCCGACCGCGAACAGGTGTTCGCCGACGCGTTCACCTACCAGCCGGGAGCACCCGAAGCGGCCTTCGTCACCAAGTCGTTCACGCTGCGCGATTCGGGCACGATCAACATCGACGTCACCACCGACGTCTCCAACAACTGGCTCGGCTTCGACATCGCGCTGATCAGCCTGACGACCGGCACCGCGTACAACACCGCCAGGGAAGTCGGGTTCTACTCCGGCGTCGAAGGCGGCGAGTCGTGGACGGAAGGATCGCGCTCCGGCAGCATGTTCATGCCGAGCGTGCCGGCAGGCGAATACTACCTGCGGGTCGAACCCGAGGGGCCGGCGGGTATCACCACCCGCTACACGCTGCGCGTCATCCGCGACGTGCCCTCCAAGCTGCCGTACGGCGTCGCGCTCGTGTTCCTGTTGGTGCTGCCCTTCGCCACCGGGTACCGATCGTGGTCGTTCGACGCGCGCCGCGAGCAGGAAGGCGACTACGGCAGTTCGAGCAGCAGCGGCGATGATGACGACGACGAGGACGAGTGACCGATGCGCCTGGCCATCCTGATGCTCCTGGGACTGACGATCGTCGGCACCGCCAGAACGGCAGACGTCCGTGGCTGGCTGGGCCGCACCACGACGATGCAGAACGTGCCGCGTTCGATTCGCGACAACCCGGGCGCGTACCGGTCCCTGTACGCCGGCGGCCCGCGCTCTTTCGGAGGGAAGTGATCGATGGAAGCCACAATCCTCAGCAACCTCACCGCCGCGATCGTCTTCGCCGGGCTCGGCATCGTCGTGCTGTTTGCCACCTTCGTCGCGGTCGACAAACTGACGCCGTACCAGTTGTGGAAGGAGATCATCGACGACCACAACACCGCGCTCGCCGTGCTGATCGGCTCGTTCGCGCTCGGCATGTCGTTGATCATCGCCGCGGCGATCCATTAGAGACCCGGTCCGGGTCCGGGTACCGGGTACCGGGTGCCGGGTACCGGGTGCCGGGTCTCCGTCGTGGCTCCGTGTCCGTGACGCCATGCGGCAGGCTGTAGGCTGTAGGCCTCGATGACCGCCGCGCTGCTGACCACCGTTCTGCTGATTGCCGCCTGCGGGCTCATCTACGAGCTCGTGGCGGGGGCGCTCGCGAGCTACCTGCTCGGCGACAGCGTCACCCAGTTCTCCACCGTCATCGGCACATACCTGTTCGCCATGGGCGTCGGGTCGTGGCTGTCGCGCTTCGTCGGCCGCGGCCTGGCGGCACGGTTCATCCTGATCGAGATCATGGTCGGGCTGGTCGGCGGCTTCTCCTCGGCGATGCTGTTCGTCGCGTTCGCGTACACGGACGGCTTCCGGCTGCTGCTGTACACGCTGGTGCTGATCGTCGGCGCCCTCGTCGGCCTCGAGATCCCGCTCCTGATGCGGCTGCTGCGCGACCGCTTCGAGTTCAAGGACGTCGTCGCCAACGTGCTGACGTTCGACTATCTCGGCGCGCTCGGCGCCTCGCTGCTGTTCCCGATCGTCCTCGTGCCGTGGCTCGGCCTGGTGCGGGCGCCGATGCTCTTTGGCGCCGTCAACGTCGCGGTGGCGCTGTGGACCACGTCGGTCCTGAGCGGCTCGCTCACCGTCCGCACGCGCCGCTCGCTGCAGGCGACCGCGATCGCGGCGCTCGCGGTGCTCGGCGCCGGCCTGTGGAAGGCCCCGGCGATTCTCGATCTCGCCGAGTCGAACCTCTACGCCGACGACATCGTGCTGGCGCGGACGACGCCCTACCAGCGCATCGTGATGACGGCGTGGCGAAACGACCTCCGGCTGTTCCTCAACGCCAACCTGCAGTTCAGCTCGCGCGACGAATACCGCTACCACGAGGCGCTCGTGCACCCCGGCCTCGCGGCGCTGCCGTCGGCCCGCCACGTGCTGATTCTCGGTGGCGGCGACGGTTTGGCGCTGCGGGAAGTGCTGCGCTACCCGTCGGTTCAGCACGTGACGCTCGTCGACCTCGATCCCGAGATGACGCGGCTGTTCTCGACCCACAAGGAATTGACGCAGCTCAACGCCGGCGCCCTGAACGATCCGCGCGTGCGGGTGGTCAACGCCGACGCGTTCGTATGGCTCGACACGACGGACGCCATGTTCGACTTCGCAATCGTCGATTTCCCCGATCCGTCGAACTTCTCGCTCGGCAAGCTGTACACGACGACGTTCTACGGCATGCTGGCGCGCCGCTTGACGCCGGATGCGTCGTTCGTCGTGCAGGCGACCTCGCCGCTGTTCGCGCGCCAGGCCTACTGGTGCATCGTGGCGACGATCGAACAGGCCGGGCTGTCGGTGGCGCCGTATCACGTGTACGTGCCGTCCTTCGGCGAGTGGGGATTCGTGCTCGCGGGTCGTCAGCCGCCGCCGCGGCCGCGGCAGCTGCCCGACGGGCTGCGGTTCCTGACGCTCGGCACGCTCGACGACATCTTTGCGTTCCCGCGCGACATGGCCCGCGTGCCGGTCGAGCCGAACCGGCTGCACACCCAGGCGCTCGTGCGCTACTACGAGCGCGAGTGGAATGCGATCAATCGGTGAGGTATGGACCGCTCTCCGAGCGGTCCATGACTGCCACCACGCCCGCGTAGCGCGTGGTAGCGTTTCGCATGAAGCCTGACCGACGGCAATTCCTCTCCGCGGCGCTCGTCGGGCTCACGCAGAAGGCCGGACGACCGATCGCCGGCGGCTTCGTCAACGAAGGCCAGGTGATCGGCCATCGGCTGCGCGACCGCACGCCGTTCCCGCCGCCGAAGGA
>CBIHOS010000006.1:0-58324 GCA_966211945.1 uncultured bacterium | reverse complement strand
GCGTTCGGCGTTCGGCGTTCGGCGTTCGGCGTTCGGCGTTCGGCGTTCGGCGTTCAGCTGCGTGGCATCGCCTGCGCGGGGGCGAGTCGCGTGAGCCGCTGCTGCATCTGGGTGAACGCGGCACTCTGGCGGCGGCCGCCGCTGCCGCTGGCGGCGACGAGCTGTTCGAGTTCGCGCACCCGGCTGGCCGGGGCGGGATGGGTCGAGAGGAACTCGGCGACCGTACTCGGTGACCGTCCCTGCTGGGCCGCGAGCACCTGCATGAACTCGAGCATGCCGCGCGCGTCGTAGCCGGCGCGCTTCAGGATCGCGACGCCCTCGCGATCGGCTTCGCGCTCGTCGTCTCGCGAGAACTTCAGCATGAAACCGTTGGCGGTGACGCCGGCGGCGACACGGGCCGCGGCCGCGCCGGCCCCCTCGTCGCCGAGCACCGCGCCGAGCAGCCCGAGCAGCCCGTTGGCGACGGTGCCCTTGGTGATCTGCTGGGCGGCGTGGCGGCGGGCCACGTGCGCGATCTCGTGGGCCAGCACACCAGCCACCTGTGATTCGTTGCCGGCTTCGGCCAGGATGCCGCGGTTGATCCACACCGGACCGCCCGGCAACGCGAAAGCATTCAGTTCCCGATAGTCGGCCGTCGAGAAGCTGTAGGGGTACTCTTCACCAGACGCCTGCGCCGCGAGACGTGCGCCGAGATCCTCGACGTACTGCCGCACCGCGGCGTCGGGCACTTCCGGCGTCTGCTTCCGGACCTCCTGCTGCGCCTGCTGCCCCAGTTGGATCTCGTCGCGGACCGACACCAGCTGGAATGCCGCCACGCTGCCCGAGCCGAGGGCGACCGTCGTCGTCAGTGCGCCCACTCGCCGAGTGAAAGATGTCAGCCATCGCATGGACGTCACCGTTGCAAAGGCATTGCCAGCAACTGGCGGACAATCGTCCTCTTTGATTGACGCTGACTAAGCCGTAGGATACATACTGACCGTGACCGAGCCAGAACGCCCAGCCGATGCGCCGTCGAGCCCGACTCCCGAAGAGATCAGTGCTCGCCTCGAAGCGCTGCTGAAGCGAACGCATGCACTGCGTGCAAAGCAGGCCGCCAACCCGCCGTCACCGCTCACCATCACCTGGCCGCCGCACGATGGCGAGCTCGATCACTACGATGTGGTCGACGTGCCCGAGGACGACCGGATGCAGCCCGCGGCTCGAGCCACCGCCGCGACGCCGCCGCCCTCGGCGACAGCCGTGCCGCCTCCCGGCGCCCCCCGTGGTGAGCCGGAGCGCCCCGCGTCGTTCGCCCGTCCAGACTGGAGCGAATTGCGCTTGCGCTCGTCGCAGGACGATTCGCCGCGGCCGTCGCGCGGCCTGTTGCTGTTGACGCTCCTGCTGGCGTTGGCAACGATCGCTCAGGCCGTCTACATCTTCTCGATGCCGCGTGGCGCGAGCCCAGGCGAGGGCCGCCTGCGCATCGACGGCCCCGACGGCGCCACCGTGCGCGTCAACGGCCAGCTGATCGGACCCGCCCCGGTCGACCACGTACTGGCGCCCGGCGACTACGACGTCGAGATCGCGCCGCAAGGCAGCGCCGCCCTCGCGTCCCGCGTGTCCATCGGCGTCGGCCGCACGATCGTGCTCCTGCCGCCGGCCGACACGAAGGCCGCGGGCGCCCCGCCCGTGGCAGCGACGCCGCCGGCCGTCGACCGCGGACCGGTTCCTGCCGCGCGTCCGCCAGCGACCGCGCCGGCACCGGCCAATACAGCAGCGGCGACGGCGCCGGCCGCCGTCTCGGCGACGTTGGGCGGCGTGTCGATCGAGAGCACGCCGAGCGGCCTGCCGGTCACGATGGAAGGCCGCGAGCGCGGCGTCACGCCGATCACGATCGGGCGCCTCAAGCCCGGGCGACACGACGTGCTCGTCGGCGGACTTGCCCGCAAGGTCGACGTCACGGCCGGCAGCGTCACCACGCTTCGTGTGATCAGCCCGTAGGCTCTCCATGACCTTGCCTCGACGCTGGCTCGCGTGGAGTGTCGCGGGCGCGTTGGCCGCCATTGTCCTCGCCTACGCGACGGCGGTCGGCTACATGATGGCCAACGAAGTCGCGCTGGTGTTCGCGCCCAATGCGCGCGACCATGCGGTGGCTCCCGACATCGCCCGGCGCATCGAGCGCGTGCCGCGCACGGTGGGCCACTCCCCTGGGCTGCTCTGGGTGTTGCGCGGCGACGCGGACGCGCCGTGGATTGTGTTCCTGCACGGCAACGCGGCCAACGTCAGCACGCCGGAGAACGTCACGCGCTACCTGCAGCTGCAGTCGCTCGGCCTGCAGGTGGTGGCGCCGGAGTATCCCGGCTTCGGGCCGCTGACGGGGCCGGCATCCGAGGCGGGGGCGACGGCGGCGGCGCGCGACGCCTGGGACTGGTTGCGCGAAGCGGGCGTGCCGTCCTCGCGCATCGCGGTCTACGGCTGGTCGCTCGGGTCGGGCGTGGCGACGCACCTGGCCAGCACCGTCGACGAACGCGGCCTGGTGCTCGAGGGGGCCTTCACGGGCGTCGACGATCGCGCCCGCGAGATCTACCCCTGGCTGCCGATCCGCTACATCATCCGCAACCCGTTCGCCTCGCGCGACCGGATTGCCCACGTCGGCAGCCCGCTGCTCCTGCTGCATGCCCGCGACGACCGGATCATCCCGTTCCCGCATGCCGAACGGCTGCTGGCCGCGGCGCACGGACCCAAGCGCCTGGTCGCGCTGACAGGCGGCCACATCCGGCCCAACGTGATCGACCAGACCACCTATCTCGAAGGGCTGGGCGGATTCTTCACGGAGATCTTCGGGACAGCGGTCCCGGCGCCGGCCGTCTCGAAGCCAGCCCGATCGGCTCCACGTGGACCAGCACGTCGCTGATCTCGGCGACGTCCTGCCGGATCCGCTCGCGCACGCGCTTCGCGATCTCGTGGCCCGCGTCGACCGAGATCCAGCCGTCGACCTCGAGATGGAGGTCGACGTGGTACTGCAGCCCGGTCTTGCGCCCCAGCAGCTTCTCGACGCCGCGCACGCCGTCCACGGCGCGAGCCGCAGCCCGCACGCGATCCAGCAGTGCTTCGGGCGGCATCGTGTCGAGGAGATCCAGCGACGTCGCACGCACGACGCCGAGGCCGGCCACGATGACGAACACGCCGACGGCCATGCCGCCGACGTGATCGGCCACGCGGAACGCCACCGGGTCGTACAGCGTCAGGCCGAGCGCGACGATGGCGGCGATCGCCGACAGCACGTCGACGCTGTCGTTCCAGGCATCGGCGAGCAGTGCCCGACTGCCGGTCCGGCGGCTGACGCGCATCTTCGAGATCATGAGCGCCGTCTTCACCGCCAGCGCCAGGGCCAGCGGCCACACGGTGTACGGCGCCGGCGGACGATGGATGCCATCGATGTCGGTGATGGCGTGCGCCGCGATCCCGCCGCCGACGACGAACAGCGCGATGCCGATCAACAGACCCGTGAGCGTCTCGCCACGGCCGTGCCCGTACGGATGCTCCCGATCGGCGGGTCGCGAGGCGTACCAGAAGCCGGCCAGGACGGCGAGCGAGGCCCCGACGTCGGCCGCGAACTCGACGCCGGCGGCGTGCGTGGCGACCGATCCGCCAATCCGTCCGACGATCAGGCTGGCCGCGGCGAGGACCGCGTTGACCGCGATACTGACGATGGCCACGCGGCGGCCCGCCTGACGCCTGCGGCACCTGCCGCCGGCGCCGCGGGCGGCACCGCAACCGTCGCGGTCACGTCAGAAGAAGGCGCGCGCGTGCCACGTCGTGGCGGCCGGCGCCTCCCACCGGCCCGTCCGCAGCGCGCCCGCGGTGGCCACCGTGTTGTCGAAGACGATGGTCCCGGGAGTGACGTCGCCGCGGGCGACCGCGTCCGAGAACTCATCCCTCGAGACGCGCCGAACGTCGGCCCCGTCGCGGTAGAACACCGAGGCGTGGTCGATCAGCTCGACGCCGAGCTGCTGACCGAGGCCCTTGATGGTCCGCACCAGGCTGTCGACGGAGCAGCCGGAGACGCCGGCGGCCTCCTCGTCCACGCCGACCAGGAGAAAGCGGTCATGGCGGAGTTCGCGGGCGGCATCGAGCGGCACCTTGTGGGCGTTCCACTCGTCGAGAAAGGTGTCGGTGGCGGCGAGGAGCGCCTGCTGCTCGGCCGTAGCGAGCGGCCGGGACGCGGCAAACACCCAAAGACGCGCCGAATCCGGGAGACTGGTAAAGGAAGTGCGAGGCATGGCAGGGATATCGACCGTCGGAGGTTCAGTCTACTTGTTGCATGCGGCTGGAGAAGTGTGCGATTCTGACCTGCCGCCTTCCAGCAGAGTCCCGCATCGATTCCCATCGTCACTATAACTGTCCCTTTCCATCAGAGTCTCTCGTGGTGTTCCGCATTCCCCCATGCGACGTTCACCAGATCATCGCCAGACGGAGGCCTGGCCAGCCCGTGAGGATGTTGTGAGCGTTCGCTTATTCATTGGAAACCTGCCCTACAGTGCCACCGAGGCCGATTTGCGCGCCCTTTTCGGCGAAGTTGCCGAACCGGCGCAAGTCGTGCTCCCGACCGACCGGGAAACCGGCCGTCCCCGTGGGTTCGCCTTCGTGGACTTCGCCGAGCGCGAGCACGCCGAACAGGTCATCGAGCGGTACAACGGTCAACCGTTCAGCGGTCGTCCCCTCGCAGTCAGCGAGGCGCGTGCCCGGGAGGATCGGCCTGCCGGCCCTCGTCCTGGTGGCTACGGCGCGCCGCGGCCGGGTGGCTATGGCGGCGGAGGCGGCTTCGGCGGCGCCCCGCGTCCGCCGGGCAGCTTCGGCGGCCCGCGTCCGGATGGCGGCGGCTTCGGCGGTCCGCGTCCCGGCGGCCCGCCTCGCCCGTTCGTGCCACGCGATGCCGGATCGTCCCTGCCCCGCGCCGAGCCTCGGCGACCCCGCGGCCCGGCCAAGGGGCCTGCTCCCAACCACACCTACGAAAAATGCCCGCGGGGCCCGATCAAGCAGCGGCCGGTGACCCGGCTGTACGACGACGACGAGGATCTCGAGTCCACGGTCGAGTTCGATGATCCGGCGGCCAGCAAGGTCGATGTCGGCGACTCGGTCGACGATCACACGGACGACCACACGGACGACGAAGAGTGAGTCCACGCCCTGAACGAGGCACCCGGACCGGCCGCAGCCGGTCCGGGCCGCGTCGTCCTCCCGCACGCCCCCACGCCACTGCCCGTAACGCCGAGTTGCTGGAGAAGTTCGAGACCCTGACGCCAGACGTCGAGCCTCGCAGGTTCACCGACCTCCTCTCGGTACCCGACCTCCTGATGGGCGTCGAGGACCGACGTTTCGAGCAGACGACCCCAATCCAGAGCGCGGTCTTCGACACCGTCGCCGCCGGTCACGATCTGGTGGCCTGTGCCGAGACCGGCACCGGCAAGACCGCGGCCTTCCTGCTGCCGTTGATGCAGCGGTTGCTGCAGAGCGATTCGCCGCGGGAGGGCTCGGCCCGCATCCTCGTGCTCGCCCCGACCCGCGAACTCGCCGTCCAGATCGAGGACGACGTGCAGGGGTTCGGCTACCACACGTCGATGCGCTGTGCGGCCGTCTTCGGCGGTGTCGGCATGGACATGCAGGAGCAGGCCCTCAAGGCCGGCGTCGACATCGTCGTCGCCACGCCGGGACGGCTGATGGATCACCTCCGCGCCGGCATCGCGAAGTTCCCCGGGCTCGACGTCCTCGTGCTCGACGAAGCCGATCGCATGCTCGACATGGGCTTCTGGCCGGACGTCAAGTTCATCGTCTCGCAGCTGCCCGTCGACCGGCCGCGCCAGACGCTGCTCTTCTCCGCGACGATGCCCGAGGAAGTGATGGGCTTCGCGCTGGAGATCATGCGCGCACCCAAGCTGGTGCAGCTGGGGGTCCGCAATGCTCCCGCCACCACGATCACGCACAAGGCGGAACTGCTCGGTCGTCACGAGAAGACGCCGTGGCTGGTGCGCTACCTGCGGCGCGCGCCCGGCACGACGCTGGTGTTCTCGGCCACCAAACGCGGCGCCGACAGGCTGGCGCGTGAGCTGCAATCGTCGGGCATCCGCGCCGCTGCGCTGCACGCCGATCGCACGCAGGCCGACCGGCTGAGAGCCGTCGAAGGGTTCAAGTCGGGCACGCACCGCGTGCTGGTGGCCACCGACATCGCCGCGCGCGGCCTCGACATCGACGCCATCGAGACGGTCGTCAACTTCGAGGTGCCGTTCAACCGCGAAGCCTACGTCCACCGCGTCGGCCGGGCCGGCCGGGCCGGATCCACGGGCACCGCGGTCACCCTGGTGTCACCGGACGAGCGCGGCGACATGGAAGACATCGCGCACGCGTTCGGCCTGATGCTGTTCGAGGACGCACACGCCGAACTGGTCGCGGCCGGCGACGTCACCGCCGAGGGCGGCGGCCCTGCGCCGGACGCCGCGGGAGACGCTGCCGAGGCGCCGCGCCGGTCACGCTCCCGACGCGGCGGCGAAGCGCGCCGGAAGGCGCCAGCCTCGACGCCCGAAGCAACGGCGGAGGCGGCTGAGCAGACCGGGGCGGTCGAAACTGCCGCGGCGGAAGCGCCGGCGCCGGACCAGGCCGATGGCGACGGGACCGCCGAGGGCGACCTGGCCCGCAAGCGGCGGCGGCGGCGCCGTCGTCGCACGGCCCGTCCTGGCGACGCGGGCGAGGCGGGCGAGGGCGACGCCGTCGCCGACGGGACGAGTCCCCTCAGCCCGGCTGCGCCTTCTGACAGCGGCGACGATCAGGGCTGACACGGCGGCACCGCTGGTCTCGTCATGGCCGTGTCACGTCCCGGAGGCATCCTGTGCTGATGCGTTCCCTCGCGATTCTCTTCATCGCCGGCACCCTGCTGGTGACGCCCATGCGCGCCCAGTCGCCGAGCACGTTCGTGGTCGCGCACAGAGGTGCGTCGGCCTACGCCCCCGAACACACGATCGACGCCTATCGCCTGGCGCTCGAGCAGGGCGCCGAGTACGTCGAGCAGGATCTCGGGCTCACGCGAGACGGCGTGCTGGTCTGCCTGCACGACCTCAGCCTCGAACGCACGACCAACGTCGAGGAGGTCTTTCCCACGCGCGCCACCACCGTGGTCGAGCGCGGCGAAACACGGAAGCGCTGGTTCGTCGACGATTTCACGCTCGCCGAGGTCAAGCAGCTCGACGCCGGCAGCTGGTTCGACCCGAAGTTTGCCGGCGCGCGCGTCGCGACGTTCCAGGAAGCCATCGACCTGATCAAGGGCAAGGCCGGCATCTTCCCCGAGTTGAAGGGACCCGAACGTCTCCGGGCCAAGGGCCTGAGCCTCGAGAACGCCGTCGTTGCCGCGCTCGAAAAGAATGGCCTCACCAACGCGACGGTGCACGGAAGGCCGGCGGTACTGCTGCAGTCGTTCGAGGAGCAGAGCCTGCGGACGCTGGCGACTCGGTTACCCGCCATTCCGCGCACGTTCCTGATCGGCTCCCCGGACGGGGCGCGACGGTGGCTCACCGCCGAGGGACTGCGCGAGATGCGGGCGTTTGTCACCGGCGTCGGGCCGTTGCGTCAACTCGTCGACGCCAGGCCGGCGATGGTGGCTGAGGCCCATGCCGCATCGCTCACGGTCGTGCCGTGGACGTTCCGCGCCCAGCGCGGCGCAGCCGCCGAGGCCTCCACGGCGACCGCCGACATGCGCCGCTTTGCCGAGACCTACAAGGTCGACGGCCTGTTCACCGACAACCCGGATCTCTTCCCGCGCTCGCGCCGCTGAGCTGAGCCGGCCGAGGCCGGGATCAGGCACCGCGTCGCGGTCCCCGCCGTCGCTTCGGCTGCGGCGGGAACGTCGCGCGCAGGAAGAACATGATGCGCCCGAGCGCCCACGCCACGACCATCAGCGCGACGACCGCCAGGACGATGACCAGCAGGACGCGGCTCATGCGGGGATGCGGCTCGGCATGCCTCGATATTAGAATGACGGGATTGCCCAGCCGCGCCATCCGCGCCGCCACGGGCGTTTTCCCGAACGAGGCGCGGCATCCTGTGGAGTACCTGATTCGCCATTACACGCTCGAGCAGGGCGCCCTCGAGATCGAGTACATCGAGGAGTTCTTCGGCGAGTTCGCGCGGCGCAAGGCGTCGAGCGAGATCACCGGCCGGCTGGCCGACCGTGAACATCTCATCGTGATGGCCGTGGCGGCACTGCCCGACGATCCGGGGACGCTTGCGCCGGTCGCCTACAAGGTCTGTCACGAGCTGTTTGCGAACGAGCACGACCCCCGGCTGGCCGATCTCGCGGCGCAGCTCGAGGACGTGGTGGAGTTCGACGACCGGCGGGTGCTCTACAGCTGGATCGGCGGGACGCGGGTCGACTGGCGCGGCCAGGGGCAGTTCCGCGCCCTGACCGAGGAGCAGGAAGCCTGGGCCGTCGGCGCCGGCTTCGACGAGGTCATCGTCAAGACCAAGAACCGGCACTACGAGATGCGTGGGACGCTGGCCAACCTGCACTTCAACGTCATCAAGTACGTGCAGAATCCGATCGAGAATCTCGAGTCGAAGGTCTTCCTCAGCAAGCAGCTCGGGCCGCACGTGCTCGACCTGCACCGCAGCGCCCGCACCCGTCTCGAGGACGGCCGGCGCTAGGAGCGCTCCCATGCCCGAATTGTGGCGACCCGAGCGGCGGCGCACCGAACGGCACACGGTGACGTTCCCGCTGCATGCCCGGCTCGACGGCGTGAGCGGCGTGCGGCTGCCGGTGCGCGGGCTCAGCACGACGGGGATGGTCCTCGAGTCGACCGAGCCGCTCGAGACCGGACGTGCGCTCGTCTTCACATTGGATCCGCCAGAGCAGCGCGACGCGGCGATCGGGCCCGTCGCCGGCCGCGTGGTGCACAGCCGCCTGGTGCTGTCGGCCAGCGCCTCGGGTCGCAGCGTCTACGTCGCCGGCGTCGCCTTCGACCCGGTGCCGGCCGCCACGCGCGATCGCATCGCGCGGCTGCTGGCGTCGGTCGAAGACCCGGCCGGCGGCACGTATACGTAAGTCACACATGACCATTACGCGTCTGCATCGCACGTTCGGCGTCAAGGTAGGGCACATCCAGGTGGGCGGCGGTGCGCCGGTCGTCGTGCAGTCGATGACCAGCACCGACACCGCCGACGTCGCCGGCACGGTCGAGCAGGTCGCCGCGCTGGCGGCGGCCGGTTCCGAGCTCGTGCGCGTCACGGTCAACGTGCCGGAAGTCGCGGCGGCGGTGCCCGAGATCAAGCGGCGCCTGCTGGACCGCGGCTGCGACGTGCCGATCGTCGGCGACTTCCACTACAACGGTCACCTGCTTTTGACCCGCTATCCCGACTGCGCGGCGGCGCTGGCCAAGTACCGGATCAACCCGGGCAACGTCGGGACCGGCGCGCGCCGCGACGAGCAGTTCGCGATCATCTGCGGTGTCGCGCGCGATCACGGCAAACCCGTCCGCATCGGCGTCAACGGCGGCTCGCTCAACCAGGAACTGGTGATGCGCCGCATGCAGGAGAACACCGATCGCGGGCTCGGCCGGTCGTCGGACGACATCATCGACGACTGCATGATCGAGTCGGCGGTCTCGTCCACCGCCCTGGCGCTCGAGGCAGGACTGCGCGAGGACCAGATCATCATCTCGTGCAAGGTGTCGCGGCCGCTGCATCTCATCGAGGTCTACCGCCGTTTGTCGAAGGCGACCCGCCAGCCGCTGCACCTCGGGCTGACCGAGGCGGGCATGGGCATCAAGGGCCTCGTGTGGTCGTCCTCGGCGATGGGCGTACTGCTCACGGAAGGCATCGGCGACACCATCCGGGTCTCGCTCACGCCTCGACCAGGCGGCGACCGGTGCGAGGAGGTCTTCGCGGCCTGCGAGCTGCTCCAGGCGCTGGGCCTGCGCGCCTTCAGCCCGAGCGTCACGGCCTGCCCCGGTTGCGGGCGCACCACCAGCAGCACGTTCCAGCAACTGGCCGAGCGGATCCAGGCCTACATCCGCGAACGGATGCCGGCGTGGAAGCAGGAGCGCGAGGGCGTCGAGACGATGACGCTCGCCGTGATGGGGTGCGTGGTGAATGGGCCGGGCGAGTCCAAAGCCGCCAACATCGGCATCTCGCTGCCCGGCACGGGCGAGGCGCCCAACTGCCCCGTCTTCATCGACGGCCGCCACGCGCTGACGCTGCGCGGCACCTACGAGGAACTCGCGGCCGCCTTCCAGCAACTGGTCGAGGACTACGTTGCCGCCCGCTACCCGCGGCAGGCCGCCGCCGCGGTTGCCGGCAGCGCCGCGTCCGTCACGCCTTCCGCCTGACGCGCGCGTCCACGAACGACTTCACGCTCACCGCCAGGTAGACGATCAGGATGATGGCCATGCTGGCTCGCGCGATGACCGCGGGCCGGCGAGGCACGAGCGCCCCTGTGAGCAGGTCCGGGAGGCGCAACAGCGCCGACGCGGTGCCGAGGATGCCGATCAGCGCAATCGCCGCGGCCGCGTGCATCGCATGCCGGCGCGCGCGTTCGTTGCGCGCAAGCACGCCGCACAGCACCAGCAGCGCGCCGACCACCGCCGGAATCAGCGCCGTCGGACTCGCCCCGCCCGTCATCACGTAGCTGGCCCCACCGAACACGACGAGAAGCAGACCGATCCGAAGAGTGAAGCTCGCCACGGAGGGATGCTATCTCAGGAAGGCAGGAAGAGAGGATCCTGTCTTCCTGTTCTACGGCAGCGGCATCGCGAGGGCGTTGGTGCCGGAGGCCCAGGGGGTGCTGGGGGTGCTGCTGTAGGAGGCGCGTTCGACGACCAGCGGCGCGCTGCCGCTCGTGCTCTCCACCACCACGCTGAACCGCGTGCCGGCCAGGCCGGGGAACGCCGCCGCCACGTCGAGCGAGTAGCGGCCGTGCGCCGAGACCGTGTCGGTCACCGTCCGCGGCGCCCCCGCCTCGGGCAGCAGCGTGAAGCGCACGCCCTGCGCCGCCCCGCCCGTGTTGGCCACCAGCACGTAGGTACTGGCCTGCCCCGGGCCGCCCGCCTCGCCGTCCACCACCAGCCACCGCGCCGCCGTCGTCGTCGCGCCGCGGCTGTTGTGCGCTTCCACCCACTCGCCGGCCGGCGTCGCCCGCCACCACATCGACCGCTCCACCACGATCGGCGTCGGCGTCAGGCTTTCCACCACCACCGACACTTCGGCGTGGGCCAGTTCCGGCGCCGCCTGATCCACCCACAGCGTCAGGCGGCTCAGCGCCGCGGCCACGTGCGTCTGGACGATCGGCGCCTGGCCCGCCCGCAGGAAGCTCACCCTGAGCGTCGCCGGGCTCGCATTCGGGTTGGCAATCAGCACGAACTCGTCGAACGTCCCGCCGGTCGCCCCTTCGGCCAGGAACCAGCGCAGCGCCGGCGCTTCGACCGCCGCGCTGTTGTGGCCGGCCGAGAACAGTTCGGTGCCCGTGCTGCGGTACATCGACCGCTCCACCACCACCGGCACCTGGTTCAGCGACGTGATCGTCGCCGACATCTCGGCCGCGGCCAGCGCCGGGTCCTCCTTGTTCACCCAGATGTTGGTCCGCGACAGCGGCGCCACCGGATGCACCTTCTCGATCCGCTCGCCCGTGGCCAGCAGGTACTGCACCTTCACCTGCGCCGCCTCGGTCGTCGGATTCTGCAGCAGGTAGAACGTGTTGAACCCGCCGATCGTCGCCCCTTCGGCCAGCACCCACGACGTCCGCGGCGCTGCCACCCCCGTCTCGCTGTGCGCACCGTAGGTCAGCCCGCCGGCCGCCCAGGTCATCGTCCGTTCCACGCCGATCACCTGCGCGCACTCGAACACGGTCGCGAACGCCTCGCTGGCCAGCGCCGGCCGGTTCGACTCGTCGATCGTGATCCGCGCCTGCGCCGGGATCACCACCGCCATCGTCGTCGCCGTCCCCAGCGTGTCGGTGAACGTCACCGTCACCGGCACCGCCTCGGCGTGCGGGTTGGCCAGCGCAAACCGCGTCTGGAAGAAGCTGCCCGACGCCCCCTCCGCGAAGTACCGCACGAACGGCCGATCGGCAGACTCGTAGGTGTAGCTTCCCGAACGCGTTGCGATGGCGCCGTCGCCGTTCTGCACCCGGACGTCCACGACGCCCGCGGTATGGGCCGGAGTGAGCACGGTCAGCACGCTGGCCGAGCGCGTCAGCACGATCGCCGTCACGCCCGCGAACTCCACCACGGCATCGGCCGTGAAGCCGCTGCCGACGATGGTCACCTCGGTGCCGCCGCTCTCGGAGCCTGACTCCGGAAGCACGTGGGTGATGGCGGGCCCACTATCGACATACGTGAAGGCGTTTGCCTTGACGGCCGACTGCGAATCGGCGTTGGTCACGGTGAGGCCGACCACTGCCGGCGCGTGGGCCGGCATGCGAACCGTCAGGGAGGTTGGCGTGACCGACAACACCTGGCCGGCCAGGCCATTGACCGAGACGCTGACACCGCTCTGGAATCCCGTCCCCGCGATCGTCACCTCGGTGCCGCCTGCCGCCGGGCCGCTCGCCGGCGTGACACCGCTGATCGTCGGAGCGCTGGTCTGGTACGTGAACAGGCCCGGCAGCTGCACGCCCTTGCCGTCCGGGTTGAGGACCGTGACGTCCACGATGCCAAGCGGGTGCGCCGGCGTTCGAACGACGATGCGGGTCGGGGTGACGCTCAGGACGATGCCGGCGGCCGAGCCGAACCGGACGATGACGCCACTCTGGAAGTCGCTGCCGGTGATCGTGACGTCGGTGCCCCCGCTGCCGGGCCCCTTGGACGGCGCGAGGCTGCTGACAATGGGTGACGGTGCACCGACAGACACGGTCACCTCGTTCGAGAACGTGCTCTGCATCCCGCTCGAGTTGAAGGCGCGGATGGCGAAGTACCAGGTTCCTTCCGCCAGGCCGGTCACCTCATGGGTCACGACGGTCGGCGCGACGCTGATCGACTGGGTGTAGACCCCGGACGCACTCCCCCACACGAGCACGTAACCCGCCAAATCCGGCTCGACATTTGCGTCCCAATACAGCCGGGCCGAGCCGGCGGTCGCCTGGGTTGCGTGGACGAGGACCAGCAGCCACATCGCCAGCAACGAGCGGCGGAACACGCTGGGGAGGCCGCGAAAGACCATGCCCAGCACAGGGCAACGGGCGTGCCCCGGACGTGCCGGTGCGGACCGTCCGGATCGCTTCGATATTGACGCTTTTCCGACAGCAACCCGCTGAGACGTCCTCGCGACGCCTTACAGAACCGTCGTTCGACTTACAGGTTGCGGCGGACCTGACGTCCCGCCGGCGCCCCCCGCGTCGCCGTGCCGCCTACGGCAGTGGCATCGCGAGGGCGTTGGTGCCAGCCGCCCAGGGTGTCGTAAGCGTACTCGAGTACGTGGCGCGCTCCACCACGAGTTGGGCCGTCCCGGTCACGCTCTCGACCAGCACGCTGAAGCGGGTTCCGCGGGCTTCAGGGAACGCCCCCGCCGCGTCCATCGAGTACCGGCCCCTGGCCGTGACCGTATCCTCGACCGTGCGCGTGACGCCCGACTCGGTGAGCAGCGTGAAGCTGACCTTCGCGGCGAGCGCCGACGTGTTGGCGACCAGCACGAAGGTGCTCGCCTCTCCCGCACCGCCCGATTCGCCATCCGCCACGAGCCAGCGCGGCGCCGTCACCGTTGCACCGCGGCTGTTGTGCGATTCGACCCACTCGCCGGCCGGCGTCGCCCGCCACCACATCGAACGTTCGACCACCACCGGCGTCGGCGTCTGGCTCTCGATCATGACCGACACTTCGGCGTTGGCGAGTTCCGGGGCCTCCTGATCGACCCACACGGTGAGGCGGCTGAGGGCCGGTGCGACGTGGGTGCGGACGATCGGGGCCTTGCCCGCGCGCAGGTAGCTCACCTTGAGCGTGGCCGGGATCGCGTTCGGGTTGGCAATCAGCACGAACTCGTCGAACGTGCCGCCGGTGGCGCCCTCGGCGAGGAACCACCGCAGCGCCGGCGCCTCGGCGGCGGCGCTGTTGTGGCCGGCCGAGAACAGTTCGTTGCCGTTGTTGCGATACATCGAGCGCTCGACGACCACCGGGACGTCGTTGAGCGACGTGATCGTCGCCGACATCTCCGCCGCGGCCAGCGCCGGGTCGTCCTTGTTGACCCAGATGTTGACGCGCGACAGCGGCGCCACCGGGTGCACCTTCTCGATCCGATCCCCGGTTGCCAGCAGGTACTGCACCTTCACCTGGGCCGTCTGGCTGGTGGGGTTCTGCAACAGGTAGAAGGTGTTGAAGCCGCCGATCGTCGCGCCCTCGGCGAGCAGCCAGGACGTCCGCGGAGCCGCGACACCGGTCTCGCTGTGCGCGCCATACGTCGGCCCGCCCGCTGCCCAGGTCATCGTGCGCTCGACGCCGATCGTCCTGGCGCACTCGAACGTCGTCGCGAACGCTTCGCTCGCCAGCGGCGGCCGGTTGCTGGCGTCGATCGTGTAGCGCGATCTGGCGGGCACCGTCACCTCGAGCACCGTCGGCACGCCGAGCGTATCGAGGAAGGTCACCGTCACCGGGAGATCTTCCTCGTGCGGATTGGCGAGCGCAAAGCGCGTGTCGAAGAACGTGCCCGAGGCGCCTTCGGCGAAGTACCGGACGAACGGCGCGTTCGGATCATCGTACGAGTAGGCGCCGATCCGCGTCACGCTCAGGCCATCGGAGTTGCGCACCGCGATATTTGCCGGGCCAGCGCCGTGCGCCGGCGCCCGTACGCTGATCATCTCCGTCGTGCGCGAAATGATCGCCGCCGACACACCGTCGATCGACACCGTGGCATTCGAGAACCCGCTGCCCAGCACGGTGATCGTGTTGCCGCCAGCCATCGGCCCTGACGCCGGCAGCACCTGCGTCACCGCAGGGCCACCGGCCACGTACGTATAGGCGTTCGCGCGCGATGCGGACTGCGAGTCCAGGTTGGTGACCGTCACGCCGACGACCGTCGGCGCATGCGCGGGCATGCGGGCGACGATGCGCGTGGCGGTGATCGAGACAACGGTCGCCGGCAGCGCGTCGACCGAGACGCTCGCGCCGGCACGGAAGTTCCCGCCCGTGATGGTCACGTCCGTCGTGCCGCTCGCCGGCCCGCGATTGGGCGATACCGAGGACACGATCGGCGCCGGAGCGTGGTACGTGAAGGCCGCCGGGAGCAGCACGCCGTTGCCGTCGCTGTTCAGCACGGTCAACGAGACGACGCCTTCCGACTGTGCGGGCGTGCGCACGACCAGCCGGGTCGTCGCGAACGATGCGACAGTGCCGGTCATCGCACCGAAGCGGACGATCACGCCCGCCTTGAAGTTGGTGCCGTTGATCGTCACCAGGGTCCCGCCGCTGATCAGCCCCTTGGCGGGAGTGAACGTCGACACCGTCGGTGCCGGTGCGGTCGGAGCGGGTGCAACGTAGGTGAAGCCAGCCGCGCGCGTCGTGGTGCCGCCATCCGGGTTGGTCACCCTGATGTCGACGGCGCCGGCCACGGCGGCCGGTGTCCGTGCGGTGATGGACGTCGAGGTCCGCGCGACGATGGTCGCACCGACGCCGCCGAACCGGACGGCCACGTTGGCCTGGAATCCGGCGCCGAGCAGGACGACGTCGGTACCGCCGGTCGTGGGTCCGCTCGCCGGCGCGACGACGCTCACGGTGGGGGCGACGACCGGCACCGTCGGCTGCACGTACATGAACGCCGATCCCATCGTCACCGAGCCGCCGTCCGGGTTGGTGACGGTGAGCGACACCAGCCCGGCAGCCGCCGCCGGGGTGCGTACGGAGAGCGTCGTGGCGGAGGTCGCCAGCACTGTCGCCGGCAGCGCACCGAAGCGCACGGTGGCGCCCGCCATGAACGCGGCGCCGCCAATCGTCACCGTGGTGTTACCCGTTGTCGGGCCGCTGCCAGGGGTGACGGCCATGATCGTCGGCTCGGACACCGGTTCGGCCACCGACACGTACGTGAACGCGGACGTGCTGGTCGCCGCGCCGCCATCGGGGTTGGTCACGGTCATCGTCACCGCACCGGCGGTGCCGGCAGGCGTGCGCACGGTCATCACCTGGTCGGCGACGTCGAGCACCGTCGCCAGCGACGCACCGAACCGGACGATGGCACCGCTCCGGAAGTCGCTGCCGCTGATGGTGACCGACGTGCCGCCGGCGGTCGGACCGTTCGCTGGTGAGACGCTGGCGATCGCCGGTTCGGAGATCGGCGTCGTCGTGGTGAGGTAGGTGAAGGCATCGGCCCTGGTTGCCGAACCGCCGTCAGGGTTGATCACTGTCACGGCCACCGTGCCGGCCACGGCGGCCGGCGCGAACACGGTCATCGACGTCGGCGTCTGCGTCGTGACGTCGGCAGAGCGGTTCCCGAACAGGACGGTCAGGCCGGGTTCGAAACCCATGCCCTCGATGGTGACCTCGGTGCCGCCCTCGGTGGCGCCGCTGGCCGGCGACACGCGCGTGATCGTCGGGGGCGTCACCACGGTCGTGAGGTTGATCACGACCTCGTTGGAGTAGGTGCTGTGCAACCCCGCGGCGTTGAATGCGCGCACGGCGAAGTACCACGTACCATCCGGCAGATCGAGGACCTCGTGGCTCACCGTGGTCCCGTCGACCGTCGTCGACTGTGTATAGACCCCTGGTGCGGAACCCCAGACCAGGACGTATCCGGCCAGGTCAGGCTCAGGATTGGGATCCCAGTACAGTCGGACGGAACCAGCGGCCGCGGGCGACGCGATCGCCAACAGCAGCAGGCCAAGGACGACGCATGCCCGTCCCAGCCGGATGACGGGTCCCGGAACCACCATGCCCTGTCTTTGGGCAACGGATGTGCCTCAGACTCAGCCGTGGCACTGGTTCGAAATGCCGCGCGTTTCCAATCGTTTACCGGCAGACGCAAGGATGGGCCGGCGGCGGCGAGCAACAGAATTGTCGAGGGACTTACAGCCCGCGCCCCAAAAGGTGTCGGCAACACGTCACTTGTGGACCGCGGTCGCAGCGCGTGGCGGGCGGCCGAAAGCCGCTCCCCGGTCCGGCCTCCGGTCTACGGCAGTGGCACGGCGAGGGCGTTGGTGCCGGAGGCCCAGGGGGTGCTGGGGGTGCTGCTGTAGGAGGCGCGTTCGACGACCAGCGGCGCGCTGCCGCTCGTGCTCTCCACCACCACGCTGAACCGCGTGCCGGCCAGGCCGGGGAACGCCGCCGCCACGTCGAGCGAGTAGCGGCCGTGCGCCGAGACCGTGTCGGTCACCGTCCGCGGCGCCCCCGCCTCGGGCAGCAGCGTGAAGCGCACGCCCTGCGCCGCCCCGCCCGTGTTGGCCACCAGCACGTAGGTACTGGCCTGCCCCGGGCCGCCCGCCTCGCCGTCCACCACCAGCCACCGCGCCGCCGTCGTCGTCGCGCCGCGGCTGTTGTGCGCTTCCACCCACTCGCCGGCCGGCGTCGCCCGCCACCACATCGACCGCTCCACCACGATCGGCGTCGGCGTCAGGCTTTCCACCACCACCGACACTTCGGCGTGGGCCAGTTCCGGCGCCGCCTGATCCACCCACAGCGTCAGGCGGCTCAGCGCCGCGGCCACGTGCGTCTGGACGATCGGCGCCTGGCCCGCCCGCAGGAAGCTCACCCTGAGCGTCGCCGGGCTCGCATTCGGGTTGGCAATCAGCACGAACTCGTCGAACGTCCCGCCGGTCGCCCCTTCGGCCAGGAACCAGCGCAGCGCCGGCGCTTCGACCGCCGCGCTGTTGTGGCCGGCCGAGAACAGTTCGGTGCCCGTGCTGCGGTACATCGACCGCTCCACCACCACCGGCACCTGGTTCAGCGACGTGATCGTCGCCGACATCTCGGCCGCGGCCAGCGCCGGGTCCTCCTTGTTCACCCAGATGTTGGTCCGCGACAGCGGCGCCACCGGATGCACCTTCTCGATCCGCTCGCCCGTGGCCAGCAGGTACTGCACCTTCACCTGCGCCGCCTCGGTCGTCGGATTCTGCAGCAGGTAGAACGTGTTGAACCCGCCGATCGTCGCCCCTTCGGCCAGCACCCACGACGTCCGCGGCGCTGCCACCCCCGTCTCGCTGTGCGCACCGTAGGTCAGCCCGCCGGCCGCCCAGGTCATCGTCCGTTCCACGCCGATCACCTGCGCGCACTCGAACACGGTCGCGAACGCCTCGCTGGCCAGCGCCGGCCGGTTCGACTCGTCGATCGTGATCCGCGCCTGCGCCGGGATCACCACCGCCATCGTCGTCGCCGTCCCCAGCGTGTCGGTGAACGTCACCGTCACCGGCACCGCCTCGGCGTGCGGGTTGGCCAGCGCAAACCGCGTCTGGAAGAAGCTGCCCGACGCCCCCTCCGCGAAGTACCGCACGAACGGCCGATCGGCAGACTCGTACGCGAAGGCGCCGGCGCGGGTCGCGGTCAAGCCATTGCCGTTCTCGACCAGCACGCTGACGGTGCCGGCATCGGACGGGGGCGTGATGACCGTGAGCACCTCGCCCGTGCGGGCCGTCACGGTCGCCGGGACGCCGCCGAACTTCACGCTGGCGTCGGAGGTGAACCCGCTGCCGACGATCGTGACGATGGTGCCGCCGGCGATGGGACCAGCCTCCGGCATCACGCTGGTGATCGCCGGGCCGGCATCGACGTACTTGAACACGCCCGGCGCCCAGGCCAGCTGCGAGTCGGGGTTGGTGACGGTGAGGCCGACCACGGCGGGCGCGTGGGCCGGCATCCGGACCGTCACCTGCGTCGGCGACACCGACAACACGGTTGCCTGCACGCTGTTGACCGTCACGCTCAGACCGGGCTCGAAGTCGGCGCCCTCGATCACGAGTTCAGTACCGCCGCTGGCACTCCCGATCGAAGGCGACACCGCCTGCACGGCTGGCGACTTGCCGCGATAGGTGAACGCGTTGGGCACCTGGACGCCTTTGCCGTCCGGGTTGACCACCGTCAGCGCGACAGTTCCCTTGGCCTGAGCCGGCGTCCGGACCACCATGCGCGTCGCGGTGCGCGACAGAATCGCACCCGGCGCGGACCCGAACCGCACGATGGCCCCGGCCTGATAGTTGGCGCCGGTGATCGTGATGTCCGTGCCGCCGGTCACCGGACCCACGGCCGGTGAAAAGCTCGACACTGTCGGCCCCGGCGCCGCCTGGTAGCTGAACGTCTGGGGTGCCTGCGCCGACCGTCCATCCGGGTTCAGCACCGTCACGGCCACCGCGCCGGCGGCCTGGGCCGGCGTCCGCGCCACGATGCGGGTCGCCGACAGGCTCGTCACCGTACCGGTCAACGCGCCGAAGCGCACGACCGCGCCGACCTGGAAGTCGGCACCCGTGATCGTCACGTCGGTGCCGCCGGCGGCGGGTCCTGTCGATGGCGACAGCGATGCGATCGTGGGCGACGCCTGATAGGTGAACCCCGGGCTCCGTGTCGCCGCGCCGCCGTCGGTGTTTGTGACCGTGATGGGCACCGGACCAGCCGTCCCGGCCGGGCTGCGAACCACGATCGCGGTGGCGGTTCGCGACACCAGCGTCGCCCCGGCGGCGCCGAAGCGGACGATCACTCCATCGCGGAAGTCGCTGCCGGCGATGGTCACGCTCGTGGCCCCCGCCGTCGGACCGACGCTCGGGGTGACGGCCATGATGGCCGGCGCGGACACGGGCACGGGGACGGGCACCGGGACAGCCGCGCCCACAGATACCGTCACTTCGTTGGACAGTCCGCTCTGCAGGCCCGCGCCGTTGAACGCGCGAACCGCGAAATACCAGGTGCCTGCCGCCAGCGATGTCACTTCGTGCGACACGACTGCCGCGTCGACCGTGACCGACTCGGTGTAGACACCCGGACTGGATCCCCAGACCAGCACGTAGCCGGCGAGATCGGGCTCGGTGTTGGCATCCCAGTACAGGCGAACCGACCCGGCAACTGCGTGTGAGACCTGCAGGACGAACAGAAGGGACAACGCCAGTACAGCGCGTCTGACAAACCTGGCGAGGGCCGGACAATCCATGCCGGGCCTTTGGGCAACGCCTGTGCCTCCTGGTTTGGATGGAGTTCACGGAAGAACTCGCGCATTCCGGCCTCTTTGGCCACATTGGCATGTGAACGCATTCACAAGCGATCACGAATTCGTATGACCGGACCACAAAGTTAGTTGTTGACCACAATAGATAGTGGTGTCGATTCATACACGCACTTTGGATAGTACACACGAGGTTCGCCCACAGCTCAATCAGGCGGCGACGGAACCTCTGAGTCCCGGCGTCGTATGGCATCACAGGAGTGTGTCCATGACCGTAGTCTCGCGCGCGCCCCTGGCGTGCCTGCTCCTTCCGCTCGGCCTGCTGTCGAGCGGTTGTGAACTGATGATCGCCGGCCCGCGCGAACAGGTCTCCGACCGCTGGGAACGCACGTACGACGTGGCAGCGACCGCCACCCTCGAGATTCAGAACACCAACGGCGGCATTACGGTCCGTCCGCACGCCAACCCCACCATCAAGGTCACGGCCAAGCGCACCGCCCGCGCGGTGACGCAACAGGGCGCCCGCGATCTCCTCGCGCGCCTCACGCTCGAGGAAACGGTCAGCACCGACCTGGTGCGCCTCGCGACACCGCGACAGACGACCTCGATGGGCCAGCAGATCGAGGTCCAGTACGACATCCTGGTCCCCGGCACCCTGGCGCTGAAACTGACGACCGTGAACGGGCAGGTCGACGTCGAGGGCATCACCGGCACCGTCGCGCTCGAGACCGTGAACGGCGGCATCGAGGCGCGGGGCATCGCCAGGCTGCGCAAGGCGCAGACCGTGAACGGGAGCGTCAAGCTGGCGCTCGGCGACCTGCCAGGTCAGGGCGCCCACATCGAAACCGTCAACGGCGGCGTCAACGTCACCCTGCCCGACTCGCTCGCAGCAGACCTGTCGGTCCGCACCGTCAACGGCGGGATCGATGTGGACGGGTTCGCCGCGGTCGGCAACACGGAGAAGCGCCGGCGTCGCTACGAAGGCCGCCTGAACGGCGGCGGACCGACCCTGCGCGTCGAAACGGTGAACGGCGGCGTCAGTGTCACTGGTGGCCGGACGGCCACGGCGACGGCGACCGGCGAAGGCGGCCAGTGACCGGATCCGCCACGGCCACGAGCACCCGAGCCACGGCGTCGTAGCGCGCGACGCCCTCCTCCACCCGGTTCGCCTTCAGGAATCGATCGTAGGTCAGCCACGCAAAGGCGTGGACCCACGGACGCTGCTCCGCGAGCCGTGCGCTGATCGCCTCCAGGTCGCGCCTCGGTCCGGCGGCAAGCGTTCGCAGCAGGGTCTGCCGCGCCGGCCGCGCAACTCCCGTCAGCACATGCGGCAGCACCGCGAGCGCCGCGCTGTACCGAAGACCGGCGCCGCCGGTCTGACACGCCAGCCAGGCCACCACGCTCGCGTCCGACTCGTCGGCAAAGCCGGCCAGGTGCGCGAACTCGTGTCCGGCGAGCGCCGGCAGCTCCATTGGCAGCACGCGTGTGTTGAGGAGCACTTCCAGGCCGAACGGGTTTGTCATGCCGTCGACGCCGGCCGCGCGGAAGTAGACGTCCAGCATCGTCTGCCGCGGGGTCGGCCAGGCGGGCGTCCAGGCCGTGCCGAGGGCGGGCAACACCCGGGCGACGTGCGGCCCCACGAGCACGCTCACATGCCGACGGTCCGGCCAGCCGCCGGCATGCGCTTCGGCGTGGAGCGTGTTGAGGGCCGCCACCACCGTCCGGGCGAACGCCTCGCCGCGCGCCGCCGTCAGTTCGCCCGGTTGTACGGCCAGCCGGGCCTCCAGCGTCGGCACCTGGTAGTGCCATCCCCAGAAACCGAGGAACGCGAGCCATCCGGCCGCGAGCACCGTGACGATGCGCAGCGCAAGGCCCGCGGCCGAACGTCTGCGCGGCGTCGATCGACGAAGCCGCCAGCGCCAGACGGTGACGACCGTCCACGCCACGGCCGCAAGCAGGACGACATCGAGGGCGGCGATCGGCAGCGCGCCCGAGATCGCCGTCACCCACGGCTGGCACACCGCGTACGCGCCGCGCCACGCCGCGAGCCACGCGTCGGGCAACGGCGCCGCGAACGTCAGCGCGGCGAGGGCGATGACGACGAGGCGTGGACCGCGACGGGGTCCTGCCCGGTGATCAGTCGGATGCCGCGCTGGTGCGTGAGATAAGCCCATGCCCACTGGATGAGGACGGCGAGACGATTGCGGAAGCCGGTGAGCTGCATGATGTGGACGAGCAGCCACAGCCACCACGCCAGCCGGCCGGCGAACCGCCAGCGGCCGCCGAAGTCGGCGATCGCGGAGTTGCGGCCGATGGTCGCCAGGTTGCCGAGGTTCTTGTAGTGGAACTCCCGCCGCGGCTGGTTGCCGAAGCCGCGCAGGATGTTCTCGACGGCGTGCGTGCCCTGCTGCATCGCGACCTGCGCGACGCCCGGCAACAGTCGTCCGTCCTGTTCCAGGTGCGCCAGATCGCCGATGACGTAGACGTCACTGCAGCCGGGCACCGTCAGATCGGCGTGCACGAGCACGCGACCCGCCCGGTCGACCTCGACACCCAGCGACCGGCCCAGCGGCGAGGCCGCGACACCGGCCGCCCAGAGCACCGTGGCGGCTTCGATGCGTTCGCCGCCCGCCAGCGTCACGCCCTCGGCGTCGATCCCGGTGACGGGCGTGCTCTTGCGCACCCTGACGCCGTTGTCGCGCAGCGACGCTTCGGCGCGGTCCTGCAGGTCCGCGGGGAACGCCGCCAGGATCCTCGGCGCCGCCTCGACCAGCACCACCTGCGCCGACCGCGTCTCGATCGAACGGAAGTCGCGCGCGAGCGAATGATTGGCGAGTTCCGCGAGCGCGCCCGCCAGTTCTACGCCGGTCGGCCCGCCACCGACGATGACGAAGGTCAGCGCCCGGGCTCGTTCGGCCTGATCGGGCGTGCGTTCGGCCTCCTCGAAGGCGAGCAACAGGTGCCGCCGGATCGTTCCGGCATCCTCGAGCGTCTTCAACCCCGGCGCGCTCGCCTGCCACTCGTCGTGACCGAAATACGCATGCGTGGCGCCGGTCGCGATGATCAACGCGTCGTAGCGCAGTTGTCCGATGTCCAGGTGCACGAGGCGCCGCCCGGTGTCGATGCGGAGCGCCTCGCCGAGCAGCACCTGCACGTTCTGCTGCCGCCGCAGGATCCAGCGGATCGGCGAGGCGATGTCGCCGGGCGAGAGCCCCGCGGTCGCGACCTGGTACAGCAGCGGCTGGAAGACGTGGTGGTTGCGCCGGTCGATCACGACGACGTCGACGTCGGCCCAGCGGAGGGCCCGCGCCGCCGAGAGGCCGCCGAAGCCGCCGCCGATGATCACCACGCGTCGTCGTCCGGGCGTCGACTTGACGGCGACGTGGGCATCGCCGGCCGGTGCGGGTCTGTCGATCGTCGTCATGACTCGTTCCGTTCCGCCGCGACTCCTGGTCCCAGCAACGGCCGCCCGGCCCGCTTGCCGGTGAGCGCGCCGTCGCGCACGGTCAGCACGCCGTTCACGAGGACGACGCGCACGCCCTCAGGGTACTGCCTGGGCTGCTCGAACGTGGCGCGGTCGCGCACCGTCGCAGGATCGAAGGCGACGATGTCGGCGTACCAGCCCGGACGGATCTGGCCGCGCTCGCGAATCCCCATCTGCTCGGCTGCGAAGCCCGTCATGCGGCGCACGGCTTCCGGCAGGGAGATCAGGCGTTCGTCGCGGACGTAGCGGCCGAGCACGCGCGGAAACGTGCCGAAGCCGCGGGGGTGAGGCCGGCCGACCGCGAGCGGCCCGTCGGCGGGCTGCGCCGACGAGTCGGACCCGATGCTCACCCACGGCTGCCGCAGCGCTTCCCGCACGTCGTCTTCGTCCATGAGCGCGTAGAGCGCGGCAACACGGCCGTCGTGGGCGATCAGCACGTCGAAGAAGACGTCCCACGGCGACCGCTGCTGCCGGCGTGCGATCTCGGCGAGCGACAACCCGATGATCGTGCGATCGCCGCCCGCCTTGACGTCGGCGATGGTTACGCCCTCGAAGCCGGCACTGCGGAGGAAGTTCTCCCACCCATCGTGGCCGCGCTCGATCTCGCGGCGGATGCGGGCGCGCATCGCCGGGTCGGCCAGGCGCCGCAGCATCGTCCGCTCGCCGCCTGCATGCACCCAGTCCGGGAGCGACGCTCCGAGGCTGGTCCCGGCGACCGGATAGGGGTACGCGGTTGCAGACACATCGAGCCCGCGGCGGCGGGCCTGCTCGATCCGCGTCACCACCGCTCCCATCGTCTTCCAGCGTGCGCGCGTGGCGATCTTCAGGTGGTAGACGACGACCGGGATGTCGGCCTGCTCGGCGATGGTGATGGCTTCGTCGAGGGCCGCGTCGAGTCGGTCGCCCTCACCGCGCACGTGGGTCACGTAGCGGCCGCCGTGCGCCGCGGCGGTGCGCGCCAGCGTGACGATCTCCTCGGTGTCCGAGTACGAACCCGGCGGGTAGATCAGCGCGCTCGACAGCCCGAAGGCGCCTTCCCGCATCGCGACATCCAGCCGTCGCCGCATCATCTCCAGTTCCTCGGGACGGGCCGGCCGCCGCGCCATGCCGATCACGTCGGCGCGCAACTGGTTGAGCGGCGCCAGCGAACCGACGTTCACCGTGGTGCCTCGTTCGGTGAGACGCCGGAGGAAGCCGGCCGGGCCCGACCAGTCGAAACTGACGCCGAGCCGGGTCAACAGTTCCACGTCGGCCGAGCCCGGCACCCACAACGCCGGCGTGCTCGCCTCCCCGATCACCTCAGACGTGATGCCCTGCAGGATGTGACTGGCGCCGGCCCCGTCCTCGAGCAACGTCCGCCCCGACTGTCCCTGCGTGTCGATGAAGCCCGGCGAGACCACCAGCCCCGCGACGTCGAGGACCGTGTCGGCCGTGCGCCCGGCCAGATCGCCGATGGCGGCGATGCGGTCGCCCGTGACGGCGACGTCGACGCGCCGCGCCGGCGCGCCCGTGCCGTCGAGCACGTCGCCGCCGCGGAGCAGCACGTCGAACTCGGCGGGTGCGGGCCGGCAACTCGCGGCGAGCACTGCGGCTGCCGCCACGGCCGCGCCGGCGGCGCCCGCTCGCAGCCGGACCCAGGGCCGGCGAGGGCTCGCGGACCGCCGGCGAGATGTCGCGAGACACCCGACCATCGGGGCGCGAACGGGCGTTCCGGACGAGCACGAATGGTCGGACATGCTGTGCCAGAATACCGGCAGTGCCTGCCAATCCCCGCCGACGAAGCCCCAGCGTAGTGGAGACGGCATGTCCGCTCGACTGCCCCGACTGCTGCAGCCTGGCCGTGAGCGTCGAGGACGGCCGCGTCGTCAAGGTCGATGCCGGACCGGCGAGTCCGACGACCGGCATGTTCATCTGCGGCAAGGTCCGCCGCTTCACCGATCACCTGTACGGTGAGCACCGGCTGCTCACGCCGGAGATCCGCGACGGCGCCAAGGGACTCGGCACGTTTCGCAAGGCGAGTTGGGACGAGGCGATGGGGCTCATCGCCGACAAGATGCGCACGGCGATCGACACCCACGGCGGTGAGTCGATCCTGCCGTACTCCTACGGCGGGTCCAACGGCCTCCTCACGCACCTCTCCACCGACGCCGACCTCTGGCGCGCGATTGGGGCCTCGCGGCTGGCGCGCACCGTGTGTGCGGCGCCGACCGGCATGGCGGCACAGTCGATGTACGGCAAGATGGTGGGCGTCGCCTACGAGGATTACGCGGAGTCGCGGCTCATCGTCATCTGGGGCGCCAATCCATCGGCCTCCGGCATCCACCTGGTCCCGTACCTCAAGCAGGCCCGCGCCGCCGGCGCCCGCCTCGTCGTGATCGACCCGAGAGCGACGCCGCTCGCGCGCCAGGCCGACCTGCACCTGCCGGTGCGGCCGGGGACCGATCTCGTGCTGGCGCTCGCCATCGCGCGTGAGCTGTTCGCGCGCGGCGCGGTGGATCAGGCGTTCCTCGCCGCGCATGCCCAGGGCGTGGACGAGTTCAAGGCGCGGACCGAGCCGTGGACGCTCGACCGCGCGGCGGCGACCACGGGCCTGCCGGCGGCAGCGATCGTCGCGTTCGTCGACATGTACGCCTCGATCCGGCCGTCGGTGATTCGCTGCGGCTGGGGTCTCGAGCGCAACCGGAACGGCACCGAGGCCGTGATGGGGGTGCTGGCGCTGCCGGCCCTCGTCAACGCGTTCGGGGTCCGCGGCGGCGGCTTCACGATGAGCAACAGCGGCGCCTGGGGCATCGACGCCGAACGCTGGCGCCGCAAGCCCGAACCCGCGACCCGCGTCGTCAACATGAACCAGCTCGGCGATGCCCTGCTCGGCCCCATGTCGCCGCCGGTGCAGGTGCTCTTCGTCTACAACAGCAACGCGCTGGTGACCTCGCCCGACCAGAACCGCATCCTCCAGGGGCTGCAGCGGGACGACCTGTTCACGGTCGTCTTCGATCAGGTCCGCACCGATACCACTCGCTACGCCGACGTCATCCTGCCGGCGACCACGTTCCTCGAGCACTACGACGTGGCGCGCGGCTACGGCAACTACGTCCTGCAGCTGGTCAAGCCGGTCATCGAACCGGTCGGCGAGTCGCGCCCCAACGTCGTCGTCTTCAGCGAGCTGGCGGCGCGGCTGGGCGTCGGCGAGCCCGAGGACGAGACCGACACGCTCCTTCGCGTCAACGCCGGCTTACCAGAGGCGGTGGCCGGGCCGCTGATGGAGCAGGGCGCCGCCACGCCGCCGGCCGGCCGCCATCCGATCCAGATGGTGGACGTCTGGCCGAACACGCCGGACCGCCGCGTGCACCTGTACCCCGAGGCGCTCGCGCAGGCAGGTCCGGTGTACAGCTTCGAAGTCGATCCGGCCACGCCGGCCTACCCGCTCGTGCTGATCTCGCCGGCGAGCGAAAAGACGGTGAGCTCGACGTTCGGTCAGCTGCGGCGGAACATCGCGCGACTGCAGTTGCATCCCGAGGACGCCGAACTCCGGGGAATCCGGGAAGGCGACCCGGTGCGGGTGTTCAACGGGCTGGGTGACGTCCACTGTCTCGCGCACGTCACGCCGCGGATCGCACGCGGGGTGGTCAGCCTGGCCAAGGGCCTGTGGCGGCAGAGCACGTTGAACGGCGAGACGGCCAATGCCCTCGCGCCCGCCACCGTCGAACGCCACTCGGGCGGCGCGTGCTTCAACGACGCCCGCGTCGAGGTCGCCCGCATCGTCGGCGCCAGCTTCGGCGACGCCGAACTGACCATGTACGTGCCGGGCCTCCCGAACGAAGTGCACTGAGGCCCGGGTGCCGGGCCGCGTTGGGACAACGGGCCCTACCTCACCTACTTGATCGTGAACACGAAGCTGCCGGTCGTCGGCCGGTAGCAGACCGTGTCGTCGCACGCCTGATAGCGCAGCGTGACGACGCCGGGCGTGCCCCACGCCTTGGCGTGCGCCGTGGAGCGCGCGTCGGCGGTGACAGTCAGCGGCACGGTCACCCTGAACGGCTTCATGTACGCGCGCGACGACTCGCCGGTCGGCGGGAACACGTACAGTTCCGGCGGCGGGTACGACACCTTCCCGGCGGTCACGCCGGTCGGCCCCTGCACCTTCAGCGTGAATGGCACGTAGCCGTCCACGTCGGCCGAATAGACGTGCATCTTCGGCTTCGGCGTCACCTGCACGACGAGCGACGCCTTGCCGTCGGCGCCGATCGTGACCTCGCCGGTGGCGCGCGCCTCGAGATGCGGCGTCGTCAGGACCGGGTCGAGCGGCGCGTCGGCGAGGAAGGACGGCGGCCGCGGCTGCGCAGCGGCGGTCGCGACCGTGATGAACACGAAGCCGGCGAGCAGGAAGCGCGTCATCGACCGATTACAGCACGACTTCATCGGACGCGGCGGTCAGCCAGGCCAGTCCGTACGGCTTGAGCCGCACCGACAGCATGCCCTCCTCGAACTGGTAGTGGGCCCGCGACAGCACGTCGCGCCAGAGGCGCGCACCGCCGAGGTTGGCGATCGGGATCTGCACGCGCACGGTGTCGGCGGTGACGTTGGTCAGGGCCAGCAGCCTCTGCACGCCGGGGCGTTCCCGCATCAGCGCGAAGACGCCCGGACCGAGATCGATCACCTCCTGTGACGCATTCGGGTGGAAGGCGGGCTGCTCGGTGCGGCGGCGGATCAGCCGGCGCATCCCGCGGGCGACCTGCGCGACCCAGCTGGCGCGATCGTCGAGCAGCCGCATCAGCGAGGCCTCGTCGTAGGTGCGGCGGTTGATGCTGCGCTTCTCGGCGCCGCCGAGCACCGCATCGGTGTCGTTCTTGGCGCCGAAGAGAGTCGGCAGGTAGATGCCGGGGACGCCGCGCAGCGCCAGCGCCAGCGCTCTGGCGGCGAGGAACCGCGCCACCTGCAGCGCTTGCGGCTCACCGCGGCCCTCGGGGTTGAGCGCGCTGTACCAGGTGATGTTCAGCTCGTACGGGCTCTGCGAGCCGTCGCCGTTGGAGCGATAGGACACGAAGCCGCCGTGATCGATCGTCCGATCGACGAGCGCCGCCACCTCCTCCTCGGTGAGGATGCCCCGGGCACCGAGCAGGCCGATGCCGTCGTGCGACGACAGGAAGTTGAAGTACGTGGCGGTGTCCGACACCGCTTCCAGCGTGTGCGCCCAGCGCGCCAGCGCCTCGCACGAGCCGGTGTGGAACGTGTGCAGCACCAGCGGCGGCAGCGCGAAGTTGTAGACCATCTGCGCTTCGTTGGCGCCGTCGCCGAAGTAGCTGATGTTGTCGGCGTGCGGCACGTTGGTCTCGGTGATCAGCGCGACGCGCGGCGCGACCACGTCGAGGATGGCGCGGAACAGCTGCACCAGCGCGTGCGTCTCGCGCAGGTGCGCGCACGCCGTGCCGAGTTCGCGCCAGATGTAGGTCACCGCATCGAGCCGCACCAGATCGGCGCCGCGGCGGACGTACTGCAGCAGGATCTCGACGACGCGCAGCAGGACGCGCGGGTTGCGGAAGTTGAGGTCGACCTGGTCGGCGCTGAACGTCGTCCACACGTAGCGCACGCCGTTGATCGTGCGAAACGAGGTCAGCAGATCGGAGGTACGCGGGCGCAGGATGAGCCGCAGGTAGTCGGGGGCAATCGCGTCGCGCGTCGAGAACGCGACGAAGAAGTCCTCGTAGCCGGGCCGCCCGTTCAGGAAGCGCTGGAACCACCGGCTCTTGCTCGACGCGTGGTTGAAGACACCATCGAACATCAGGCGGAACTCGGCGGCCAGGGTCGCGATGTCGTCCCAGGACCCGAGCCGCGGATCGACCTCCTCGTAGTCGATGATCGAGAAGCCGCGGTCCGAGGAGTACGGGAAGAACGGCAGGATGTGGATGGTGTTGATCGACCCCTTCATGAACCGGCGCATGAACCCGGCCAGGACCTGCAGCGGCCGGCGGCCCGGCGCCGTCAGCAGGTCGCCATAGGTGATCAGCACGACGTCCCGTTCGGAGAACCGCTCGGCCGGCACGAACGCCTTGTCGCAGGCGATGAGGGCGGGCGGCTTGTGCGCGTGGTAGACGCGCATCAGGCGTTCCAGCTCGGGATACTGGTGCTTGGCCATCTCCTCGCCGTACATGACGGTGAGAATCTCGAGCAGCCGGGCGCGTTGGGCCGGCGGCACCTCGAGCAGCGGGCGGGCGTAATCGGGTCCTGGCAGATGCGGGAGATGGTCGGCCTGATGCGCGCTCGGCTGCACCGGCGCCTCGCTCGTCGTCATGGCGTCAACCTATCAAAGTCCGGCGGCTGGCAGGGACGGAGCCCGAGGGGCCGTGGCGATCGCCTGGCCGCGTCCCGGACGTCGGGCGGCAGTCGACGACGGGTTCGTCATCGCGCCGACAGATCCGTCAGCGGCATCTGTCCTGTCGCCTGAATCGCCCGGGCCAACCGGACGACAGCTCAGGCATGGAGCTTGCGCCGTCCCCTGGCCGTGGCCGTCCCCGCGCGCGCGCCGATGTCGAAACCGGAGGGCCCCGAAGGCTCCGTCCGGGCGGCGTTCGGGCACGTGCGGCCGATCTTCATCCCCGTGCACCTGGACGGCCTGGTGCTGGATTCGGTGGTCGACTTCCATCTGCACCTGCAGACCTCCCCCGGCCACTTCGTCCTGTTCCGGGGCCCCGACCTCGAGTTCACGACCGCCCATCACAGGCGCCTGCTCGCCAACAAGGTCGAGACGCTCTGGCTGAAGGGCGACGAGCGCCGCCGCTACGAGCAGTACGTCGAGCGGCACCTCGAGACGCTGCTGGGCAATCCTCAGATCGCGACGCCCCGCAAGGTCGAACTCCTGCAGTCGGCCGCCCAGACCACGCTCGAAGCGGTGATGGTGGACCCCCGCCACACCGAGGCGGTGCCGCGGACGCGGCGGGTCGCGCAGCAGACCGTCCAGCTGATCGTCCGCGACCGCGACGCCTTGGGACACATGGCCGCGTTGATGGCGCGCGACTACGACACCGTCCGTCATTCGATGAACGTCAGCGTCTTTGCGACCGGCCTGGCCGCGGCGGCCGGCGTCACCAACCCCAGCGATCTCCGCGACATCGCGCTCGGCGGCCTGCTGCACGACATCGGCAAGAGCGAACTGCCCCGGGAGTTGATCGTCAAGCCGGGCGCCTACACCGAGGAGGAGATGACGCTGATGCGCACGCATGTCGCGCGCGGCGAGCACATCCTCCAGGCCGACGGCCGGATGGGGTCGCTCGGCATGGTCGTCGTCTCGCAGCATCACGAGCGGCTCACCGGCAACGGCTACCCGCGCGGGCTCGAGGCACAGCACATCCACCTGTTCGGCCGCATCGCCGCGATCGCCGACGTCTACGACGCGATGACGAGCGACCGCAGCTACCAGCGGGCGATGAAGCCGGTCGACGCGTTGCACCTGATGACGACCCACCTGGCGCCGCACTTCGACCGGACGCTCCTCCAGCACTTCGTCAAGACCCTGCGCGCGCCGCGCACGCAGTAGGGGTCGCGCCGGTAGGGGCACGTCCCCCGACGTGCCCTGTCACCGGGACCACGTGCCCGCTGTCAGGGCGGCTCGGGGAGCCGCCCCTACCGGTACACTGCGGGGATGCGCGAGCGCTGCCCCTGGTGCGGCACCGATCCCCTGTACGTCGCCTACCACGACGAGGAATGGGGCGTGCCGCTGCACGACGATCGCGCCCTGTTCGAGTTGCTGATCCTCGAAGGGGCCCAGGCAGGTCTCAGCTGGATCACGATCCTGCGCAAGCGGGAGGGGTACCGGGAGGCCTTCGCGGGGTTCGACGCCGCGCGGGTGGCGGCGTTCACCGACGCCGATGTCGCGCGGTTGGTGTCCAATCCAGGCATCGTGCGTCATCGCTTGAAGGTGACCGGCGCCATCCGGACCGCGCGAGCCGTCCTCGACCTGCAGGCCAGGCACGGCTCGCTCGACGCGTTCCTGTGGCAGTTCGTCGACGGCGTGCCGGTCGTGGGACGACGGCGGACCCTGGCCGACGTCCCGACCCAGACGCCGGCGGCGGTGGCGCTGAGCAAGGCGCTCCAGCGGGCCGGCGCGACCTTCGTCGGCCCGACGATCTGCTACGCGTTCATGCAGGCCGCCGGGCTCGTCGACGACCATGTCGACGACTGCTGGCGACGGGCCGGACAACGATCCAACCTTTCCCTTCGTCGTTCCGTCTAATGCCGCGATCCGTGAAATATCTCTTCGTCTGCCTGCTCGTACTCGGGACCGCGCGGTGTGCCTCCGGCCCGCTCGCATCGACCGCGGCCAGCGCCAGCGAGGGTGCGGCGCCGGCGGGCCGTGCCGTGGTCGCCCGCAAGGACGTCTCCCACGCCCTTCGCCTCCACGGAACGGTCGAAGCGCAGAACGCCGTGGCGATCGTCGTGCCCCGCATCCTGGGCCAGAACATCAATGCGCTCGTCGTGACGCGCCTGGTGGCCAACGGGAGCCGGGTGAAGGCCGGTGACCTGGTCGTGGAGTTCGACCGGCAGGCGCAACTCAATCTCGCGCTCGAGAAGAAGGCGGAGTTCCGCGACCTGGACGAACAGGTAAAGCGCAAGAAGGCCGAACAGAGCGAGCAGCGCGCCAAGGACGACACCGAGTTGAAGACGGCGGAGAACGCCCTGGCGCTGGCGCGGCTGGAAGTCGACAAGAACCCGCTGTTGCCCAAGATCGAAGCCGAGAAGAACCTTCTCCTGCGCGAGGCCGCCGAGGCCGAACTGGCGCAGTTGAAGCGCACCTACGAGTTGAAGCAGACGGCGGCGCGGGCCGAGGTACGTACCCTGGAAGTCCGCCGCGACCGCGCCAGCCGCGCCTGGGAACACGCCGAAGCCAACGCCGAGCGCCTCTCCATCCGCGCGCCTCTCGATGGCCTGGTCGTCCTGCGGTCCATCTGGAAGGGCAGCCGGATGGGCGAGCCGCAGGAGGGCGAGGAAGTGCGCACCGGGCTCGGCCTGCTCGACGTGGTCGCCGACGGGGCGATGCGCATCCGCGTCAAGCTGAACCAGTCGGATCTCGCTCACATGAAGGTCGGCCTGCCGGCCGACATCACGCTGGACGCGTACCCGACCCGCAAGTATCGCGGCCGGCTGGAGCGGCTGTCGCCGGTGGCCACGCCTGGCATGTCCGACAAGGTGCGGAGCGTGCTCGCGCAGTTCTCGGTCGAGGGCCGCGACGCGATCCTGACACCCGACCTGTCGGCGGCGGTGGACGTGCAGCTCGGCTCCTGGTCGCAGGTGCTGACCGTGCCCCGCAATGCCGTCAGCTGGCGCGACGGCTCGCCCGGCGTGCTCGTGGGCGGCCAGTGGCGCAGCGTGAAGCTCGGCGCCCTCACCTCCTCGGACGCCGTCATCACCGAGGGCGTGTCGGCCGGCGATCGCGTCGACGTCTCGGGAGACACGCGGTCATGACCCGTCGTCGTCCCTCCGGTCGTGCCCTTGCCGGGCTCGTCGTGGTGGTGCTGGTCATGGTCGGCGCCTGGCGGGCGCTCGGCGGCGCCAACGGCACCGAACAGCTCGAGACCGTGGACGTCACCCGCGGCACGTTCGAGGACCGCGCGACGATCCGCGGCGAGATCAAGGCGCTGCGCTCGCAGTCGCTGGCGGCGCCGTCCGACGCCGGCGAACTCCGCATCCTCGAACTGGCCGCCAATGGGTCCAACGTCAAACGCGGCGACGTGGTCATCGCCTTCGACGCAACCTCGCTGAAGCAGCGGCTGGACGAAAAGCACTCCGACCTGCGGGCCTCGCAGGCCGAGATCGCCAAGGCCGAGGCCGAAGGGCGCCTGAAGCTCGAGGAGTTCACCACCGGCCGCGTGACCGCCGAATTCGACGTCGAGCGCGCCCGCCTCGACGTGAAGGCCGGCGAACTCCAGTCGCGGTTCGACGAACAGAAGGCCCGGCTCGGTCTCTCCGACAAGCAGCAGAAGCTCACCGAGACCGACACGGTGCTCGCGAGCGGCCGTGCCGCGACCCGGGCCACGGTCGGCGGCCTCTCCGGCAAGCTCGAACGGGCGGAAGCCGAGGTCGGGCGCACCTCGCGCGGTCTGAATGCGCTCGTCATCCGCGCCCCGACCGACGGCGTGATGGTCATCCTCGACAACTGGCGAGCCGGCCAATTCGGGCAGGGCAACCGGCCGTTCCAGGTCGGCGATGCCGCCTGGGCCGGCGCCCAGATTGCCGAGCTGCCGGACCTGTCGTCGGCCCGCATGACCGCGATGGTCGACGAAGTGGACCGCAGTCGTCTCGCGCTGGGCCAGACGGCGACGGTTCGCATCGACGCGATCGGCGACGCCGAACTGACCGCCAGGCTGATCTCGATTGGCACCATTGCGAAGACGGATCTGCAGGGCGGCTGGCCACCCAAACGAGGCTTCGAGCTCGTGCTCGAGCTGACCGGCACCGAGGCGCGCATCCGCCCCGGCATGAGCGCGGTGGCCCGGATCTCGGTGGGCCGGCACGAGAAGCAGGTGCTCGTGCCGTCGCGTGCGCTCTTCCCTCGAGGCGGCCGGACCGTGGCCTACGTCGTGACGTCCGGCGGCCTGCAACCCCATTACGTCAGCGTCGCCTACCGCAACGACGACGTGACCGCGATCGCATCGGGCCTTCAGCCCGGTGATCGGGTCGCCGTCACGCCGCCGCGCGACGCCGAACTCCTGCCTGCCGTCGAGGCCACGCGATGACGCGCCGTACCTTGAGGGCAGCGGCCCTGATCTGCACCACTGTCGGTGTGGCTGCGTGCGAGCGGAGCGCCGGTCAGGACGATGTGCCGACCGTGGTGGTGACGCGGAGCGACGTGAGCTCCGACGTGCACACCGCCGGCGAATTCGTCGCCACGCGGTCGCAGCTGATCACGGCGCCGGCCGTCGGCGGCAACCTCCGCCTGGTGCAGGTCGCCCCCACCGGCACGCGCGTCGCCGCCGGCGAGGTCGTGATGCGGTTCGACACCGCCGAGCAGGAGTTCACGCTGGAGATCAGCGAGAGCGAGGTGCTCGAGGCCGGCCTCGAGTTGCAGAAGCTGGACGCCGATCGCCAGGTTCAGGCCGCCCAGGACGAAGTGAACCTGCTGAAGGCCCGCTTCGAGGTGCGCAAGGCCGAACTCGACGTGACCACCAACGAACTGCTGTCCGAGATCGATGCCCGCAAGAACCAGCTGACGCTCGAAGAAAGCCGCCGCAAGCTCGCCCAGATCGAGGAGGACGTGCAGTCGCGCGCGCGCACGAGCGCGGCGTCGCGGGCGGTCGGCGAAGAGAAGCGGCAGAAGGCGGCGCTGGCGCGCGACCGCGCCCGCCAGGCGATCGAGCAGATGACGGTCAAGGCGCCGTTTGACGGCATCGTGGCGGTGCGGCAGAACCAGGACGCGAGCGGCGGCTTCTACTTCACCGGCATGTCGCTCCCCGACTACCGCGAAGGCGACGTCGTCTTTCCCGGCCGGCCGGTGCTGATGGTGCTCGACCCGGCCGCCATCCAGATCCGCGCCCGCGTGCCCGAGGCCCTCGCCACGACGGTCACGGCCAAGCAGAAGGCGGAAGTCCGGCTGGACGGCAGCACGCGGCCGCCGGTCGCCGCCACTGTCGCCTCGGTGGCGGGCATGGCCGATCGGGGCGGCTTCTTCCGTGCCACGACACAGCGCGAGTTCGACGTCACCTTCGCCGTGCCGGCGATGCCTGACGGCGTCGAAGCGGGTCGCACGGCCCGAATCCGCATCGAAGGCACTCCCTTACGCAACGCGCTGTCACTGCCGCGCCAGGCCGTCTTCGACCGCGACGGCACGCCGACGGTCTTCCTCGAGCGCGACGGCCGGTTCGTGCCCACCAAGGTCAAGGTCGTGACCCGGACGCAGTCCCGTGTCGTCGTCGACGGATTGACCGAGGGGACACGCGTGGCACTGCGCGACCCGGCGGTGGTCGACGCCGGAGGGCCGGCGCCGGCCGCGACGACGGCCGGAGGTGTGAAATGAACGCGCCCGCGATCGGCAGACGCCGCCGCTTCTCCTGGACGATGCGCCTGGCCCCGGACATCCGGATGGGCTTCGAGAACCTCGTCGCTCACAAGTTGCGATCACTGCTGACGATGCTCGGCATGATCTGCGGCGTGGCGGCGGTGGTGGCGATGCTCTCCATCGGCGCCGGTGCACAACAGCAGGTGATGGCGTTCATCGAGAACCTCGGCGTGCGCAACCTGATCGTCGAGGCGCGCGAGGCCACCGACTGGCAGAGCATGAACAAGATGCGCGCCGTGTCGCCGGGCCTGACGTTCAACGACATGCGACTGGTCGAGAGCAACGTCGCCGGCATCTCGGCGATCTCGCCGCGCAAGCGCTTCGCGCCGACTGCCCTGCTGCCCCGGCCCGGCCGCGACATGCCCGTCGTCTTCGGCGTCGCGCCCAGCTATCAGCAGATCGCCGGTCTCGCGGTCGACGAAGGCCGCTTCTTCGACGATGAGGAAGCGCGCCGCGCGGCGCCGGTCGCCGTGCTCGGCGACGGCATCGCCGACACCCTCTTCCCCGGTGTGTCGCCGGTCGGCCAGCACGTCAAGGTCAACGAGCAATGGCTGCGCGTGATCGGCGTCACCCGGCCGCAGATGACGGCGCCGCGCGGCGCCAACGGCCTCCCCGCCGACGACCGCAACAGCCTGATCTACGTACCGGTCTGGACGGCGATCCTGCGGCTCGAGGACACGACGAGCGGCTACAAGGACGAAATCGACGGCCTGTTCGTGCAGGTCACTTCGGCGGACGCCTCGCCGAGCGCCGCTCAGGCGATGCGCGGGCTGCTCGACGAAACCCATCGCCGCGCCGGCGACTACTCGCTCGTCGTGCCGGCCGAACTGCTGGCCGAGCAGCGGCGCACGCAGCAGATCTTCCAGATGGTGATGGTGGCCATCGCCTCGATCTCGCTGCTGGTCGGCGGCATCGGCATCATGAACATCATGCTCGCCAGCGTGCTCGAACGGACCCGGGAGATCGGCGTGCGGCGTGCGGTAGGGGCGACCCAGGGCGAAGTCGTGCGCCAGTTCCTGATCGAGGCGACGATCATCTCCGGACTCGGTGGCGTGCTCGGCGTGGCGGTCGGCATCGCCATCTCGCGCATCGTCGCCTACCTGGCCGAGTGGACGACGGTGATCACGCCGTTCTCGGTCGTCCTCGCCTTCACCGTCTCGGTGGCGGTCGGCCTGATGTTCGGCGTCTACCCGGCCCGCAAGGCGGCGCGTCTCGATCCGGTCAAGGCGCTCGGATACGAGTAGCGATGGCCTGGCCGGGTTGAGACCCACCTCCGCCTCACGGCTTCGGTGCGCCCGGCAACCGGCCCTACCTTCGAAACCGGCACCCGGCACCCGGCACCCGGAACCCGGACGTGAAACGCCACGTCTCCTTGCGACGTGCCTGCTGCCGCCGTCGCCACCGGCCTCGAAGCTCTCCGCGCCAATCCCCTTCGCACACTGCTCTCGACCCTCGGCGTCGTCATGGGCGCGGCGTCGCTGGCCGCCGTGCTGTCGCTCGGCGACGGCGCCGAATCATTTGCGCGCGAGCGAATCGAGGGCGAGGGCATGCAGCGCATCAGCCTCGAAGCGCTGACGTCCGATCTGATCGACGGGCACCGCGTGCCCCGCACGCACTATCCGCTCTTCACGGCGGACGATGCCCGCGCGGTGGCGCGGGCCATGCCCGACGCCGACGTGCGGCTGGAGCTGACGGGCACGGCGCTGACCGGGTGCCCCGACGCCGTGGCCACGACGACCGCCGCGGCCCAGCCAGCCGACTCTTCCTGCGGCGGCACTGCTGCCCGCACCGGTGCCACGAGGCGCGCGATGCGGCTGCAAGGCCTGTGGCCCGCGAGGCAGGCCGCTCGACCCGACGTGGTCGCCGGCCGATGGTTCACCGACGACGAAATGCGCGGCGCCGCCCGGATCGTCGTGGTGTCCCGGCGCACCGCGGAGGCGCTGGGGCCGGTTGGCACGCGCGGTCCCGGTCAGGTCGCCGTGATCGGCGGGCAGGCCCACCGCATCATCGGGATCGTCGAGGACATCCCGGGCGATCGCGGTCTCTCGGCAATCGCGCCGCTCGCCGCGGTGGAATCCGTGCTCGTGCCGGTGCCGCAGCCCCGGACGCCGTCGCTGCAGGTCACGGTCCGCGACGTGGAGCAGGCGCCCGAGGCCCGGCGGCGGCTGCAGACGGCCGTCGACGCTCGCGCCGACTGGCGCGGCCGCACCCGCATCGTCGCGCACGGCCCCGAGCGGCTGGCCCAGGTCGCGCAGGGCATTCTCGTGCTGAAGCTGCTGCTGGGTGCGTTCACGTCGATTTCGCTGCTGGTCGGCGGCATCGGCATCATGAACGTGCTGCTGGCGTCGGTCGCCGAACGAACCCGCGAGGTCGGCATCCGCAAGGCCGTGGGAGCCAGGCGGCGCGACATCCTCACGCAGTTCCTGACCGAATCGGTGGCGATTTCGGCCACCGGCAGCCTGATCGGCGTGCTGTGCGGGCTCGGCGGCGCCTACCTGGTCACCGCCATCATCCGTGCACGCACGGAAGCGTTGATGTACGCGTCTGTCAGCCTCAGCACGCTGGCCATCAGTGCCCTGGCCGCCCTGATCGTGGGACTCGTGTTCGGGACGTACCCTGCCCTGCGCGCCGCGCGCCTCTCGCCGATCGAGGCCATCGTCCGCGAATGACCGGCGGGAGCGCGCCCGATCGGTACGGACGCCTCGCCGAGGCGCTCTCTAGAACGAGAAATGGAACACGAGGTCGACGCCGTAGCGCTCGATGCGCTGCGTGAGCGACCGGTTACCAGCCGTGAGGCCGTCGCCTTCCGCGACGTTGCCCTGCAGCCGCATGAAGTCGGCGAGGCGGTACTCGAGCAGGAACTGCGAGACGGCCTGGTTGCCGAACTGCTGCCGGAAGCGGAGGAACATGTCCTGGGTCACCTGCTGGCCGATGACGATCGCCGGGTTCACGCGGCCGGTCGGATCGGTCGTCTCGACCTCGAACTGATCGAGATCGAGTGAGCTGCCGAGCGCCTCGGCCAGCGGCGACACCACGAAGCCTGCCGCGATGCCGCCGGCTCGCTGCGCCAGCGAGTTCTGCTCGCCGGTCCCGAGCTGGTTCAGGGGCTGGTTGAAGATGATCAGCGCGAGGATGTCGCCTTCGTCCAGCGGCGGATCGGAGGACAGCGACAGCTCCGGCCGGCGGGCCGAGCCCTGGATGCGGACGCGCGCCTCGACGCCCTGGATGGTGCGCTGCGCGGTGATGTCCAGGCGCGGATCGATCTCCTCGCCGCCGCGGAAGACGATCTGGCCGTCGCGCGCGATGTCGAACTGGCGCCCCTGGTACGCGTAGGTGCCGCGGACGGTGTTGACGTTGCCGAGCAGGACCACGGGCTTGCCGGCCGCCTTGGCCACGCGGAAGTCGCCGCCGAGCGTCGCGTTCAGGTCGCCGATCGAGGCACGCGCCGCCTCGATGTCGTCGCCGCGCAACACGAGGTTGTCCGGGATGCGCACCTGGATGTTCAGCGCCACGTCCGAGAACGAGCCGGTCGCCGGCGCCGGTGCGCCTGGCTTCTGCGCCGCCGCGGACGCCGCCTGCGCCGGGTGCACGGGCTCGGTGGCGGCTGCCGCGCCCGGCGTGGCGCTGCTGACGCCGCCGGCGGTGGCCGGCGTGGCGCCGGGCGATACCTGCGCGCCGCTGCCCGGCGTGCCGAGCGGTGACGGTGGGGTCGGCTCGCCGTCCGCAGTTGGCGGCGCCGCGCTCGACGTCGATGCCGCGTCGCCACTCCGGAGCGTGAACGTGTTGCTGCCGGCTTTCAGTTCGGGCGCCTTGTCGTCGTCGCCCAGCACCGACGGTACAATCGCGCCGCGCATGCGCTCGGTGGGAATCGCCTGGTATTCGGCCTGCGTCGCGTACGTCGTGGTCACGAACCGCGGCAGGATCTCGTCGATCTCGAGGCGGCCGTCCGAGACCTCGATGCTGCCCTCGACGATCGGCGCCAGCAGCGTTCCCGAGATCGTCAGATCGGTGTGCAGATCGAGGAGGCCGAGTTCGTTGTCCACGACGCGGAAATCGCGGCCCTGCATCTTCAGGTTGACCGTCTGCGCCTGCTCGCGGCTCAAGCCCAGTTCGCCCGACACCGTCAGGCGATCGGCGTTGTCGGTCTCGATGCCCATCTCGGAGATGACGACGCGCTCTTCCTCGAAGGTCAGGACGGTGTCGAGGTTCTTGTAGGTCACGCCGGTCTGCGGCACCAGGAACGTGCCGTCGGTGAGGAACACGGCGCCCTCGACGTGCGGGTCGCGGCCCGAACCGGTCAGGCGGACGTCCACCTGCGCCTGCCCGCCAATCTTCGTCACGTGCGGCGTGGCGCCTTCGGCCAGCGCCAGGTCGATCGGCGTGGACACGATGGCCACGTCCAGTCGGTCGTCCGGCGTCGGCGCGGTGTGCTGCGGCGCGCGCCGCTCGACGATGGTCCGCGGCACGATGCCCTTCGCGGTCAGCCGGGCGAATCGATCCTTCACGAGTTCGAGGTCGACGATTGCCAGGGTGCCGTCGAAACTGACGCGGCCGCCGAGGCGCTGCACGTCGATCTTGCCGACCCTCCCTTCGGTGACCTCGATCGTGCCGTCGGCCACTGGCCGCTCGCGCGTGCCTCCCACGGTCGCCGCCATGGTCACGATCCCGTCGCCGTCGTAGGTGCGGTCGGCGAGCGTCATCAGGTCGCTGATGTCGACGTCGCGCGCGTCCAGGCGCAGCGACGAGGGCGCGTCGGCGGCGATCCCCACCGTGCCTTCGACGACGATCCGCTGCGTGCCGCTGGCGAGCTGCAGCTGGCCGATGGTCGCCTGCTGCGGGGTGATCGTCGCGCGCGCGTCCGTGCCAGGCGCGAGTGTCCAGCGGACGTCGCCGCGCGCCACCGCCGCCTCGGCGAGCACGACGTGCTGCCGGCCGTCCTCGAGCGCCACCGTGCCCGTGGCGGCGAGCGTGCGCACGGCGTCGGATCCGTCGACGTCGAACCGCACGGTCCGGTTGGCGTAGCCGACCGTGCCGTTCAGAGCCGGCAGCGTCACGCCGCGGACCGCGACGTCCTGCGCGTCGATCGAGCTCTCGACGTCGAGCCGGGCGGTGTCGAAGTCGGGCACGCGCACGGCATATTGCGCGGTGACCGTACCGACCTCGCCGACGTCGGCGTAGGCCACCTGATCGCCCGCCACGGTGCCGGTGACGAGGAACGTCTCGCGCGTGCCGCTCACCTTCCCTTCGGCGGTCGCCGCCCCGGTGATGGGGAGATCGGCGATCTTCGCGGGCTCGACCAGGGACGCCGCCTCGAGCCGGTAAGCGAAATCCGACGCGTCGCCGGCGCCAAGACCGAGAGCGCCGCGGCCGGTGAGCATGAAGCCGCGACCGCGGGCGTCGAGGCTGCGGATGTCGGCGACGCCGTCGGCCATCGTCAGATCGGCGGTGACGCGTTCGAACGGGACGTCGAGCAGGGTCGGCTGCTCGAGGACCACGGTGCCCGACACGCCAATCGTCTCGACGGAGACGCGACTGGTGTCGTTCAGTGTCACGCGCGTATCGACATCGCCGGTGAGCGTGCCGGTCAACGCCGGCATGCCGCTCAGCGCCGCAAGGTCGAAGCCCTCCACCCGCCCCTTCGACGCCACGTCGAGCCGCCGGCCGTCGAGCGTCGCCTCGTACGCGACCTCCGGCAGGCGCCCGCCGAGCACCGTCGTGTCGCGAAGCGTGCCGGTGGCGCCGAGCCGCAGCCCGTCTCGTCCGCGCTGATCGCCGTCGACGATGAAGCTGCCGTTGACGACGCCGGCGAAGCGTTCCTGCGCCAGCGTCGGCACCTCCAGCGCCGTGCCGAGCCGCCGCAGATCGAGGCCCGCCACACTGCCGGTGGCGCTGAAGGTGAAGCCGCCAGGTCGGCGAGCGAACCGCCCCACCGTGCCGTCGCTGACCGTGGCGCCCTCCACCGTGGACTCGTCGAGTGTGGCCTCGGCGGTGAGTGACGACAGTGGGCCCTTGACGGCATAGGAACCCGCCAGGCGCGTGTCGAGCGCCGGCACCCGCAGCGAAGCAGGCAGGCGCCGAAGGTCGACGCCGTTGACGCGGCCGGCGAGGTCGAGTGCCAGTTCCGCCTGTCCCTGTCCGGCCCGCGCGATCGTGCCCTTCGTCGTCGCGCGGCCGCCATACGCCTGAGCGGTCGCGTCGAGCCGCACCAGACGCCCGTCGAGCGCACCGGTGGCGCGTACGTCGGTGGCCTCGTAGCCGTACGCCGCGGCGCGTGGCCCGGTGAACGCGAACGTTCCGTCGATCGGGAAGCCCGTGCTGGCCGAGGGAAAGCGCAGATCGAAGGTCGCGTCGCCGGTGATCCGGCCCGCCGCCGAGGCCGACTTCACGATTGGCGCGAGGTTCACGTCGGCGACGGCGAGCCGGCCCTTCACACCGCGGGTCGGGGCCGAGGTGTCGAGCGTGATCTGTCCGCGGGCGCGCCCGGCCTCGGACTGCGTGATGTCGAGATCGAGGACGAGCGCGTCGAGCGTCCCGCGAAGGCCGACACCGAGCCGCGGGTGCAGATCGAAGCGCGCCGCCGGCACGAACCGGCCGATCTCGGGGAGCGAGACCGGCTGCCCCGTCACCTTCATGTCGAAGGCCCACGGCTCGACGTCGCGCACCCGCGTCATCGTGCCGTCCAGCGTCATCGCCGACTCGCCGGTCTGCACCGCCATCGACTGGAAGCGCCAGCCGGACGGCACGCTGAGCAGACGGCCCGCGAGTGAACGCAGATCGAGGTCGGGTTGCCCGGCCCGGAACGTGAGGCGACGCACGTCGACGCTCAGTTCGCGCGGGCTGCTGGCGATGCCGCCCTCGAACGTCAGGCCGTCGATGCGCCGGGGAATCGCCTGGGTCTGCGGCACACCCACTTCGCTGACGGTGACGCGCGCGTCGTTGACGCGCACCTGCGGCAGCGTGAAGGTGGCGCGAGGCTTGTCGGGATCGGCAGGCGGACGCGGCTTGAGAATGCGGGCGACGTTCCAGCCCTGCGGCGTCCGCACGGCGTTGACGACCGGACGATCGATGACGATCTGCTGCACTTCGCGTCCCGCCGAGATCAGGTCGCCGATGCCGTAGACCAGCTGCACGCGCGGCACCGACACCACCGTCGTGTCGCCCTGGATCACCGACACGTCGCGCAGCGTGACGCCGTTGACCAGGTTGCCGTCGATCGCGCCGATCTCGAGCCGGCCCTCGATCGCCGCCTCGGCCTGTCGCAGCGCGAGGCGCCGCAGCCGCTCGCGGAACCACGCCGTCTGCGAGACGACGGCGACGGCGATGGCCAGGCCGACCAGCAGCACCGCCAGGATCGCGAGGGCGCGCAACGCCCGCCGTCCCCAGGCCATCGTCAGAACGCCTGTCCGATGCTGAAGTGGATGCGCCAGCGCCGCGACTCGGGCTCGCCGTTGATCAACAGCCCCTCGATGCGGGTCAGCTGGTAACCCAGGTCGACGCGCACCGGACCGATCGGCGTCCGGTACCGGAGTCCGGGCCCTGCGCTGACGCGGAGGTCGTCGAGATTGATGTCGAAGCTCTCGTACCAGACATTGCCGGCATCGACGAACAGCACCGCCGAGAGCTGTCCGACGACTGGGATGCGCACCTCGCCGGAGGATTCGAACATCGAATGTCCGCCGATCGGCTGGCCGAGCATCGTCAGCGGCGACACCTCGAAGCGGCCCCAGCCCCGCAGGCTGGACGAACCGCCGAGGAAGTAGCGCTTGAAGAACGGCACGTTGGTCGCGAGCACGCCAGGGGCATCGATCGTGCCGACCCTGGCGCGGCCGGCGAGCACGACGTTGCCGACCGTCTGGTACTTCCGTCCCTCGGCACTGTACTCGACGTAGTTGAAATCGCCGGGCAGCCAGCGCCCGGCCTGTTCGACGTGCAGCTGGATCAGGTACCCACGCCGGGCGTCCAGCAGGTTGGGCGTGGTGTTGTGCTGCGCGTCGAAGGCCATCGCCAGCAACTGACCGCTGCCCTCGCCGGTGTTCGGGTTGAGCCCCAGCGCGATCAGTTCGTCGTAGAAGGTCGGGTCGGCGAGCGCGGCTTCCGAGATGCGATAGTCCTCGTACTCGTTGACGAGCGTCGTCGACAAGGTCGTCACGGCCTGGCGGCGGCGCACGCGATCGCTGCGTTCGTAGGTCTTGGCGAAGGTCACGCGGCCGCCCTTGGTGGTGAGGTCGTAGGCGGGTTCGTTGGCGATCCAGTACGACCCGCCGACGCTCATCGAGACGCCGCGCCTGAACAGCGATGGCTCCTCGATGTTGGCCCTGAAGCCACGATCGAGCGAGGAGTAGCGCAGCGTCGCCATGGCGGTGCGCGCTCCTCCGAAGAAGTTGAGGTGACGCAGCGTCGTCGTGATCCGGGCCCGTTCCTCGCTGCCATAGCCCGGCGTGATCGACAGCCGCCGCGGCTTGGCCTGGGTGAGGACGATGTCGACCGGCACCGGTGCGCCGATCGGCCCGCCCGGCTCGGCGTTGATCGACACGAACTGGAAGATCTCGCGGTTGTACAGCCGCCGCTGGCTGTCGACGACGCGGCTGATCCGGAACTGCTGCCCTTCCTTCATCGACAGGAGCGACTTGACCCGACCGTCGCTGACGCCGTCGTTGCCGCGCACGGTGATCCGCCCGAACGTCGCTTGCGGCCCGGGCTCGGCGATCACGTAGAGCGCGACGTGTCCGGGTTCGCTGCCCTCGGCTTCGAGGACGTTGACCGCGGCGTAGGCATAGCCCCGTTCCTGCAGGACACCCAGCGTCGCGCTGCGGGTCCGGCGAACGTCGCCCTGGACGCGGCGGCGGCCGGCGGCGAGGTTGATGCGGCGCTGCACCGACTGCTGATCGCGGGCATCGAGCACGTCGAAACCGAACGTCTCGACCCTGTCGATCACGACGGGCGCGCCCTGGTCGACATGGACGGTGATGTCGACCGCCTTGTCCTCGGCATCGCGGACGATGTCGACCTTGTCCACCTTGGCCCGCGGCCAGCCCTGATCGGACAGGAACGCGATGATGCGGTACAGGTCGGCCTGGAACTGCCGGGGGTTGAAGAAGCGGTCCTTGCCGAGCAGCGGGATCATCCCGCCGCTCTCGCGGGTCGCGAGCACGTCGGTGATCTGGCTGACGTCCAGCCCCGACACACCCTGTATCTCGAGGCTACGGACCTTCAGGCGATCATCGCGGCCGCCCTCGACCTCCTGCGCACGGGCCGGGGGGGCGCCGACGCCGCAGGCCAGCGAGCCGGCGAGCAGGCATCGTCCCAGTAGTCGTGCCGTCACGGGTTCCATCTTGCCTGTCGCACGAGGCGTTCGACAACGTGAGCCGCGAAAAAGAAAGGGCGCCCTGACGGACGCCCCTGTGTCTCAATCGCCGACGACCGTGTCGCCGTTACTCGGCGGAGCCACCCTCCGGCAGCCGGCCCCGGCCGCCACGGCTGGCGCGACCGCCCTTCCGACCCGCCGCGCGGGCTTCCTCGGAAGTCCATTCGTGCGCCGTCCCTTTCATGTGGGCGGCACGGCCGCCTTTGCTGGCAATCTCGCGCTGCTTTTCCGGGGACATGGACGCGAAGCCGCGACGTTCCTTGCGACGGGTCTCGGCCTGCTCGGGGATGTTGGTCTCGTTGATCACGGTGAAGCCTCCCTCAACGACCATTCGTTCACGGAATTGCGCCCGAGAACGTGTCGAATGTCGATTCAACACCTCTACAACAACCGTGCCACCCGAGGCTGGCGTGCCATCGGTAAACCGGCACCAGATCGCCTGACTACCGCACGATAGCCAACCGACACCATCCTACAGATGAGCCGTGTAGTCAAACCCAACAGTACTAATTACATGGACGTTTACTTTTGCCCAGGCAGCCCACCGGGCACCAGCAGGGCCGAGGCAAGGGCGATGACCGAGACGACCGAGCCCAGGACGAACGCCCGGTGCAGACCCGACGCGAGCGCCGCCGGCGAACTGCCGGTCGCGGGCAGCGCCGCCGTGACCAGCGCGCCCATCACCGCCACGCCGACAGCCCCGCCGATGCTGCGCGTGAACTGCCCCAGCGAGGTCGCGACACCCAGCCGCTCCCGCGGCACCGCGCTCTGCACCGCCAGCAGCATCGAAAGCATCGTCATGCCCATGCCGATGCCCATCAGGCCGAGGTCCAGGTGCATCCGCCACATCGGCGTCTGCAGATGCACGTTCGCGAGGCCGAGAAATCCGATCGTGACGCACGTGAGGCCGCTCAGGATGAACGGGCGGAAGCCAATCCGCGGCAATAGGCGCCCCGTGATGATCGACATCGTCACCCACCCGAGCAGCAGCGGCGTGAGCACCCCGCCGGCCTCGCGCGCCGAGCGCCCCAGCGCCGCCTGGACGTAGAGCGGCACGAAGGCCAGCGCGCCGAAGATCGCCACGCCCAGGAGCGTGCCGCTGAAGGTCGTCGTGGCCACCATCCGGTTGCCGAGGAGCGACAGCGGCAGGATCGGCTGCGGCGTGCGGCGCTCCATCACGACGAACGCCGCGCCGAGCACGACGGCCAGCCCGTACAGCGCGTACACGAGGCCGCGGCCTAGCGTGGCATCGGTCACGCCGGTCTGGTTCAACGCCAGCATCAGCGCCGACACGGCGCTCATCAGCAGCGCCGCCCCGACGTAGTCGATCACGGCCTCGCCCGCCTGCAGGCGATCGACGAGGAAGCGGCCGACCATGAATGCCGCCGCCGCGCCGAACGGCAGGTTCATGAAGAAGATCCAGCGCCACGACGCGCTCTCGGTGAGCAGTGCGCCGACCAGCGGACCGGCGATCGAGGCCACGCCCCAGACGCCGGCAAACAGCGCCTGGGCGCGGGCCCGCTCGGCGAGCGAGAACATGTCGCCGAGGATGACCATCCCGAGCGGCAGCAGCCCGCCGGCGCCAATCCCCTGCAGGGCGCGGAACAGGATCAGCTGCGTCATCGAGGTCGAGATGCCGCAGAGCATCGAGCCGAGCAGGAACAGGCAGATCGCCACGAGGTAGGGCCGGCGGCGGCCATACACGTCGGCGAGCCGCCCCCACACCGGCGTGGTCACGGTGGAGGTCAGCATGTAGCCGGAGAACACCCAGCTGTAGTGGGTCAGGCCGCCGAACTGATCGACCACCGTCGGCATCGCGGTGGCGACGATCGTCGCCTCGATCGCGGCGAGGAAACTGCCGCCGAGAACGCCGAGAGTCACGAGCAGCCGGCGCGACGAGCGGAGGCGGACAAGGATGGACATGTGTGCTCTGGTACGATCGCCGCTATGCGACTGGTGCATTGCGTGAAACTGGGGCGGGAACTGCCGGGGCTGGAGGAGGCACCGTGGCCCGGGCCGCTCGGGCAGCGTATCTACGATACCGTGTCCCAGGAAGCCTGGGACATGTGGGAAGAGCGGATGAAGATGATCCTCAACGAGTACCGCCTGATGCCCTGGCAGAAGGAAGCCCAGGACCTCGTGGCCAAGCACATGGAGGAGTTCTTCTTCGGCGAGAGCGCCGCGTTGCCGCCCGGATTCACGCCTACCAACGCGAAGTAGGCAGCACCCGGTCGAGTACGAGGTGAATGCGCCGGGCCGCCTGCTCGAGCGTCGCCACGACATCACCCGGCTGCGCGCCCTGCGCGAAGACGAAGCCCGGATAGGCGCCGCCCTCGGGCAGCGGCTCGAGCAGCTGCCCCACTTTCGCCGTCATCTGCACCGCGGTCACGCCGGCCATCGCGCGGACCTCGTCGACGCCCTCCACCTCCCGCAGCCGGCCGCCGGCCGGCACCGGCACCATCAGCACGCCGCTCGCGATCGCCTCGTGCCCGAAGCTTTCAAGCGGACGGCCGAGGGCATGCGCGAGAAGGACGTCTTCCAGACTCACGCGCCGGCCGTCCGGGTCGATGACCGGCACGGCTCGGGCGCACAGCCCGCCGATCGGCCGCGGGGCGACCTCGAGCACCACCACGCTGTCGCCGTCCACCCGGCATTCGGCGTGGATCGGGCCGTGATGGAGCCCGAGCGCCAGCGCCGCCCGCGCGATGTGCCCCGCCACCGCCTGCTGCCGCGACGATGGCAGACGGGCGGGGGTGACGTAGATGGTTTCCTCGAAGAAGGGGCCGTCGAGCGGATCGGACTTCTCGAACAACGCCATCACGCGCAGGGCTCCCCGTTCGAGCACGCCGTCGAGTGCGAACTCACGCCCCGGGACGAAGCCTTCGATCAGCAGCGTGTCGGGGTCGCTCGTCGACCCGGCGCGCACGTCGGGTCGCTGCAGCAGCGTGGCGATGCGGTCGCGCGCCTCGATCAGCCCGTGGTAGTCGTCGGCCCGCACGACGCCGCGGCTGGCCGACAGTCCCAGCGGCTTGACGACACACGGGAAGCGCACCCGGGTGAGCCGATCCAGATCGTCGTCGCCACGGCCCGGCACGGTGACGAACCAGGGCACCGGCATGCCCGCGGCGAGCAGCCGTCCGCGCGTGAGCAGTTTGTCCGTGGCCGCCGCGACCGCGTCGGGCGCGTGCCACGGCAGGCGCAGGGCCCGCGCCAGCTGCGCCGCCATCCAGGCCGGCCGATCGCCAACAGCGAGCACGCCGTGGACAGCGGTCCCGCCCAGCGCCTCGAGGACCGGCGGCACGAGATCGGGATTCCGGTCGAAGCGCGCGGGAATCGCGCGGTCGCCCCACGGGTCGTCCATCTGGTCGCAGCGATCGGACACGACACGCAGGCGGACGCCGGCCCGGCGCGCGGCGTCGTCGAACGCGCGAACCTGAAAGCCGACGGTCGTCGTACACAGCAGGACGGTCGGCCTCACACGAGAGCTCCCGGCTCTCCCAGTGGTTCCGCTCAACAGTACCAGGGCTCGTCGAGGTAGGGCACCGTCGCGCGGACGACAACCGCGTCGGGCGCGAAGGGCGGCAGCGATACGTCAGCAGCCGCTTCCGCAAGGCGGCGGGCGGCCTCGTAGCTGGCGCGCCGGGAGGCGCGTCGCGCCTGCGCGCCGACGGCGGCGAGCACGTCCTGCTGCAACCGGTCGACGACAGGATCCACGTGTGACCAGGGATGGGCGAGCGCCTCCGGATCGAACGCCGACGCCACGCGGGCGACGTCGGGATTGCCGAGCAGCGGCGACCCGGCCGGCAGGAGGAGGCGCAGCGCCAGCTGCACGGGCGCCACCGCGTCGATCAGATCGAGCGACCGCAGCTGTTCGAGCATCGCCAGGTAGCCGCGAGCCGACGTCCACGGCGTGAAGGCGACGAAGGTCGGCACCAGCGCCAGACCGCGCGTGCGGCACGCCGCGACGGCCCGCCGCGCATCGTCGCCCGTGTGGTCTTTCTGGAGGTGCCCCAGGATCTCGTCGTCGAAGGCCTCGATGGCCGACGTCACGAACGCGCAGTTGCTCGCCGCCAGTACGTCGAGCATCGCCGGCTGGCCGCACAGGTGCTCGACCTTCACGGTGACGTCGTAGGTGACGTCGGGGTGCCGGCGCGTCAGCGCCTCGACGAGCCGGCGGGCGTGCCCGGGACCGTTCAGGAAATCGGGATCGCCGAACGTGATGTGCCGGGCGCCGGCCGCCACCTGCTGATCGATGTCGGCGAGCACGACGTCGGCAGGGACGGCGCGAAAGACGCCCTCGTAGACCGGCACGATCGGACAGTGGGTGCAGGTGTGGAGGCAGCCGCGGGTGGCCTCGGTGTAGCCGGCGAGGCGGCGTTCGCCGGCGACGTTCAGCTGCGCGAAAGCGGCCAATGGCGGCTGGTGGCTGCGATCGGGGACGCGGAAGGTCAGGCGAGGCAGGCGCGCTCCGCGCAACGGTTCCGGCTCGGTGAGGTCGCCGCCGGCCAGCGTGACCAGCGCCAGTTCTGCTTCGGGCGCCAGGACGTGCGTGGCGCCCTGATCGCGGAGCCACGCGTCGTTGAGCGGCGCGTACAGGCCGTACGCTACCCGCACCGCCTCGGGGCGCGCCGTCCTGAGACGCTGGAGGAGGGGCCCGGCGAGCCTCGTCGCGGCGTGCATCGGCGTATGGACGGCGAACATCCGGGCGTCGGCCAGCAGCGCGTCGGCCAGCGGTTCGCGCGACAGGTCGACCACCCGGACCGCGTGACCGGCATCGCGCAGGAACGCCGCCGCCGATGCGGGTCCGAAGGCCGGACGTCCGAGCTCGTACGTCGACAGCAACACGACCACGCCGCGAGTGTACAACTCGGCAATCGGAAGCGGGACGTCGACATCAGGTCTGGTTGAGGTAGGACCCGTTGTCCCAACGCGGCTACAATTTCCTGTTTTGTCTGACTCGCCCTCTTCGTCCATGCCCACTCCGACGCCCCGCGTCCTCGTGACCGGCGGCGCCGGCTTCCTCGGCATCAACCTGCTCCGGTACCTGCACGCGCGCGGCTACGCGGTCACGTCGCTCGACATCGCCCCGTTCGGCTATCCCGACATGGAGCCGCACGTACGCGTGGTCCAGGGCGACATCCGGGTACGGCGCGACGTCGACGAGGCCCTGGCCGGCTGCACGCACGTCGTCCACTGCGCGGCGGCGCTGCCGCTCTACCCGCCCGAGGACATCCACACGACCGATGTCGTCGGCACGCGGATCATGCTGGAGCACGCGCGCCAGCACGGCGTCGAGCGGTTCGTCCACATCTCGTCGACCGCTGTCTACGGCATTCCCGACCACCATCCGCTGAACGAGGACGACCGTCTCCACGGCGTCGGTCCGTACGGGATCGCGAAAGTGGCGGCCGAGGGCGTGGCCGAGGAGTTCCGCGCGGCCGGCCTGATCGTGCCGGTGCTGCGGCCCAAGTCGTTCATCGGCCCGGAGCGTCTCGGCGTGTTCGCGCTGCTCTACGACTGGGCCCTCGACAAGCGCAACTTCCCGATGATCGGCAACGGCCGCAACCGGTACCAGCTGCTCGACGTGGAGGACCTCTGCGACGCCATCCTGCGCTGCCTGACGCTGCCGCCGGCCAACGTGAACGACACGTTCAACATCGGCGCGAAGGAGTTCCTCACGATGCGTGAGGACTACCAGGCGGTGCTCGATCGCGCCGGCCACGGCCGCCGGATCGTCGGCTTCCCGGCCGCCCCGGCCATCTGGGGGCTGCGCGTGCTCGAGGCACTCGGCGTGTCGCCGCTGTACAAGTGGGTGTACGAGACCGCCTCGAAGGACTCGTTCGTGTCGATCGAGAAGGCGGAGCGCCAGCTCGGATTCACGCCGCGCTACTCGAACCGCGATGCGCTGTTGCGCAACTTCGAGTGGTACATCGCACACAAGGACACCTTTGCCGAAGCGTCGGGCATCTCGCACCGGGTGCCGTGGAAGCAGGGCGCGATCGGATTGTTGAAGAAGTTCTTCTAGAGCGGGACATACGCCGCGGGCGAGCGATCGCGCTGCCGGCTGGAGCCAGACGTGCCGAAACTGACAATCGACGGAGTTGGAACCTACGACGTGACGGACGGCCAGCGCCTCGTGCTGGCCATCGAGCAGCAGGGCGTGGACATCCTGCACGCCTGCGGCGGCAACGCGCGGTGCACGACCTGTCGCGTCGAGTTCATCGAGGGCGAGCCGGCGGCGATGACGCGGGCCGAGAAGGAGAAGCTCGCCCAGCGCGAACTCACCGGCGTCCGCCTCTCCTGCCAGATCGTCTGCGACCACGACATGACGGTCCGCGCGATCAGCCGGCTCGAAGGCTCGGGCCGGACCGACGCGGGTGCGACGCCCGAGCCGACGATCCAGCCGCCACCAGAATGGGTCTAGAGGGGTGACGGCCTGGCAGACGGGCTTGTCGGTACACCGACAACTTTTCAGCCACGTTCCCGCTCCACACGACCGTTAGCGCCATTTTCCGGCCAGTTGCGTCCGGTCGTGGTCGGGCACGGCCGGTGCACTGCCACCGGAGGGATGACCAGGCGTTCCATCCGGCAGAAGCTGATTCTCATCAGCATGTGCACGACGACGGCAGCGCTGCTGCTCGCCTGCGTCCTGTTCCTTTGCTACGACTACGTCACGTTCCGCGACTCCGACCTGCAGGCTCTCGACACCCTGGCGACGACGGTCGGAGCCGGCAGCGCGGCCGCGGTGAGCTTCCAGGACCCGACCAGCGCGCGCGAGGCGCTGGAGGCGCTCGCGGGGCACAAGAACGTCCTGTGGGCCCGTGTCCACACCCTCGACGGCGCCGAGTTTGTGACCTACGCCCGGGCCGGCGTCGCGCCCGGGCCGGCGCAGGCGCTGCCCGCCCCCGGCTCCTACTTCGACTGGGACGCCATCGACGTGGTCCAGCCGATCACGGGCGGCGGCGAACGGGTCGGGACCATCGTGCTGCACGCCTCGCGCGACGCGCAGCGCGCCCGGATGAACCGGTTCGGGCTGACCGCCGCCGCGATCATCGTCACGGCCTGGGCCGTTGGCTTCTTGATCACCTCCAGGCTGCAGGCGCTCGTCTCGGGCCCGGTGCTCCGCCTCGCCGATGCGGCCAGCCGCGTCTCGCGCAACCGCGACTACGGCATCCGCGTCGCCCGCACGAGCGACGACGAGGTCGGGGCGCTCGTCACCAGCTTCAACGAGATGCTGGCGCAGATCCAGCGGCAGGACTCCGACCTGCGGCGGCACCAGGAGACCCTCGAGGCCCAGGTGGCGTCGCGCACCGTGGAACTCACCGCGGTCAACGCCGACCTCGCCGCGTCGCGCGACCGGGCCGAGCAGGCCAGCCGCGCGAAGAGCGAGTTCCTCGCGAACATGAGCCACGAGATCCGCACGCCGATGAACGGCGTGCTCGGGATGATCGATCTCACGCTGGACGCGCAGCTGCCGGCGGCCCAGCGCGAGCAGCTCGAGGTGGCGCGGGCCTCGGCCGAATCGCTGGTGACCCTCGTGAACGACATCCTCGACCTCTCGAAGATCGAAGCCGGCCGGCTCGAACTCGACGAGACCGCATTCGACCTGCGCGAGGCCGTCGAGGATGCGGTGCGCACGGTTGCGGTCGGCGCCCGGATGAAGGAACTCGCACTGGAATGCCGCGTCGACGATGGCGGCGCGCCGCAGGTGCGCGGCGATCGGGGCCGGCTCCGCCAGGTGCTGATCAACCTGGTCGGCAATGCCATCAAGTTCACCGATGAAGGCCGCGTCGAGATCGATGTCCGCGCCGTCTGGCAGGCCGATGGGCAGGGAGTGCTGCACGGCGCCGTGCGCGACACCGGGGTCGGCATTCCCGCCGACAAGCAGGCACTGATCTTCGAAGCCTTCTCGCAAGCCGACGGATCGACGACGCGCCGCTACGGCGGCACCGGCCTCGGACTCACGATCAGCGCGCGACTGGTCGCCCTGATGAGCGGCGATCTGCGGGTCGAGAGCAGCGAGGGCGACGGCAGCACCTTCAGCTTCACCGCCCGCATCGGCCGGGCCGGCCTGCCGGCCCGTGGCGCGGCGGCGACGCGCGTCGACGGCGCCTCTCCGCCGCCGCAGCGGCTGAAGGTGCTCGTCGTCGAGGACCATCCCGTCAACCAGCGTGTTGCGCGCGGCCTGCTCGTCAAGGCCGGGCACGACGTGCACATCGCCAACGACGGACAGGAAGCGCTGACCGCGCTGACGCAGCAGACTTACGACTTGTTGTTCATGGACATGCAGATGCCAATCATGAGTGGACTGGACGCGATGAGCGCGATCCGGTCCCGAGAACGGGAGAGCGGCGGCCACCTGCCGATCATCGCCCTCACCGCCCACGCGATCGACGGCGATCGCGAGCGCTTCATGGCCGCCGGCGCCGACGGCTACGTCTCGAAACCCATCGCACAGTCGGTGCTCCTGCTGGAGATCGACCGGGTGATGAGAAGCACCGCGGCGGCAAGGCCGTCGGTGATCCGCTCGGCATGACGGCCGCGATCGTGAACTCGCGTGGAGCGCGGCGATTCCGTGTGGTCGCCGCGGTGGTCGGTGTGACGCTCCTGCTGCTCCTGCGTCCGAGCGTGCCGGTCGCGCAGCAGGTGTCGGGGCCGGCCCTGAAGGCCGCCTTCCTGTTCAACTTCGTGAAGTTCACGACGTGGCCGGCCGACGCGCTGCCCGATGCGGCGCCGCTCACGATGTGCATTCTCAACGCGCCCGCGATCGGCAAGGCGCTGAGCCAGGCCGTGCAGGGCCGGACCGTCGCAGGCCATGCGGTTCGCGTCGCGGAACCCGACGACAGCAGCGGCCTGCGCAGCTGTCACGTGCTCTACGTCTCAGGTGCGCGAAGCGTCGCGGTCAAGGCGGTCGCCGCGGTGCGGGACCTGCCCGTGCTCACGGTGAGCGACCTCGAGGCCTTCACCGACGACGGAGGTATCGCGCAGTTGCACGTGCAGCAGGGGCAGCAGCGCTTCTTCTTCGCAGTCGAGGCGGCCGGGGCCGCCCGGCTGCAGATCAGCTCCAAGCTGCTGGCGCTGTCGAGGCGGCCATGACCATGTTGCCTCATGTCGATCGCGTTCAGCCGGCTCGCTCTGTCCGACGTTTCAGATCCTTCAGCATGAATCACCTGTTTTCCTCCCGTCTGGCGCTGACGATCGCGCTGACCGTCGCCGTGCCCGGCCTCGCCGGTGCCCAGGCGCCGCTGCCCGATCTCAGCCTCGAAGAACTGATGACGCTCGACGCCGGACAGGTGTATGGCGCCTCCGAACGGCTCCAGCCGGTGACCGAGGCGCCAGCGTCGGTCTCCTTCATCACCGCCGACGAGATCGCACGCTTCGGCTACCGGACGCTGGCCGACATCCTGCGCAGCGTGCGTGGCATGTACGTCGCCGACGACCGCAACTTCAGCCTGGTCGGCGTGCGCGGCTTCGGGAAGCCCGGCGACTACAACAGCCGCATCCTGCTGCTCGTCAACGGTCATCGCGTCAACGACAACGTCTTCGGCCAGGCCGAAGTCGGCGCCGAGTTCGGCATGGATCCGGCGACCTTCGAGCGCGTCGAGATCATCCGCGGCCCGGCCTCGTCGATCTACGGCGACAGCGCGTTCTTCGCGGTGGTCAACGTCATCACCAAGAGCGGCGCCTCACTCGCGGGCGGCACCCTTGCGGTCGAAGCCGGCACGCTGGGCACGCAGATGGTCCGCGGCAGCGGCGGCCATGTCTTCGCCAACGGCCTCGATGTCGCCGTGTCGGCCACGGTCGAGCGCAGCAACGGCGTGAAGCGCCTGTACTTCCCTGCCTTCGATGCGCCCGAGACCAACTTCGGCATTGCCGAGAACCTGGACGGCGAGCGCCTGCAGCAGTTCTATTCGCGCCTCGCCTACAAGGCGCTGACCGTCACCGCCGCCTACGGCACGCGGAGGCGCACCGTACCGACGGCGTCGTTCAACACGCTGTTCAACGAACAGGAGTACCCGCAGCAGACGACCGACCGCCATACGCTGCTCGACGCCGAGTGGGCCCGGCTCTTCGGCGAGACCCGCCTGTCGCTGCGCGGGTCCTTCGATCGCTTCACGTACGACGGCGTCTATCCGACACCGGGTGCGGCGGTCGGACTCGAGCAGGAGCGCGTTGTCGGGCTGAACAGCGTCAACGGCGTGCGGTGGACGGCCGGCGTCCGCGCCACTCGCCCGGTCGGCACGCGCCAGACCCTGATCGCGGGGCTGGAGTACATCGACAACGTCCATCAGGACCAGGTCGCCCGGTATCCCGACCCGCCCGTGACGTTCATGGAGAGCGACCGTCGTTCGCAGCAGACGGCGCTGTACGTGCAGGACGAGATCAAGCTCACGCCCTGGCTGCTGGCCACGCTCGGCCTCCGCTACGACGGCTACGAGCAGTTCACCCGCGTCACGCCGCGGACGGCGCTGATCGCCATGCCGACCGCCGGACAGTCCTACAAGTATCTGTATGGCAGTGCGTTCCGCGCGCCCAACGCGTACGAGCTGAACACGCGATACTTCGGGGACGGCGTGCTCGCCCTGCGGCCGGAGACGATCGACACGCACGAGTTCGTCTGGGAGCGCTACACGGGCGACTGGTTGCGAACGTCGCTCTCGGGCTACTGGTATCGCGCCAACCGCCTGATCACGCTGGTGCCCGACCCGACCACGTTCCTGTACGGCACCTACGTCAACGAGGGCGAGGTTCAGGCCCGCGGCCTCGAGTTCGAGGCGCAGGCCCGCTTGTGGCGCGGCTGGCAGGCCGGCGGCAGCTACGCCCTGCAGCGCGCCATCGACCGCGAGTCGCGCATCGAGCTGCCCAATTCGCCTCGCCACATGGTGAAGGGCCGCCTCAGCGTGCCGGCCATCGGCCCCGGTGCCTACCTCGCGGTGGAGGCCGTGTTCATCGGGGACCGGCAGTCGGTCAGCGGACTCACGGTGCCGGGTGCGGCGACCACGCACGTGACACTGACGCAGCCGTTGAATCGATCGTGGGCGATTGTCGGGAGCGTCCGCAACCTGTTCGACGTTGCCTACAGCGATCCGGCCAGCGCTTCGCATCGCCAGGACGTCATCCCGCAGAACGGCCGGACGGCCCGCATCGGCTTGCGCTGGACACTCGGAGCCAAATGACGATGCCGTCAGCAGAACGCCAGACGGGCTCGATGACGATCCCGTACTTCCGGGCCATGGAGATCGACGACATCCCCGAGTTGCTCCACGCGAGCTACGCCATGCGCTACCAGGTGTATTGCCTCGAGCGCGAGTTCCTGCCCAGCCGCTACTACCCCCTGGAGATCGAGACGGACGTGTTCGATCAGCATGCCGTGCACCTCGGTGTGCTGAACGCCGAGGACACGCTGGTCGCCACCGCCCGGCTCGTGCGACGCACAGAGGACGGCCTGCCGATGTACGGCCACTGCAGCCTGCTGGTGCACGACCCGGTGCTCGCCAATCCCCATGCCCCGGTGGTCGAGATCTCCAGGCTGGCTGTCAGCCGTCGCTACAACCGTCGCCAGGAAGACGCGCACTTCGCGCTCGAAGGCGGCGGAACGCGCGCCGGCGAGCAACGCCGCCCGGGCGGCGAGATCGTCATGACCCTGTACCGTGCGGTCTACCAGACGTCCAAGCGTCGGGGGTTCACCCACTGGCTTGCCGCAACGGAGCGCTCGCTGCAGCGTCTGCTGGCGCGAGGACGCTTCCCGTTCCGCCAGGTCGGGCCAGAGACGGACTACTTCGGGATGGTCGCGCCGTATCTGTTGGATTTGAGAGACCTCGACGCCGAGATCCTGCGTGGGGAAGTCGACATCCTGCGCACCTGGCTCGATGGCCTCGAGCCCCACCTGTTGCCGGAGGCCGCACGTGCCCGTTGAGGTGCCAACGTCCTCGACCGTCGCCCCCCAGATACATGGGCAGGACGACTCGCGACTCATCGCCACGTTCCGCGAGGTTGCGGCACGCATGCCGTGGTATCGCACGCTCCTCGCCGAAGCGGCTGTCGCTCCGGAGCAGGTCCACAGCGTGGCCGAGTTCGTGCGCGACTGCCCTCGCCTCAGCAAGCAGAACACGTTCGACCGCTTCCCGCTGCGTGAGCTCGCCGCCACGACCCCCCTCGCATCGCTGGCCACGGTGCTCACGAGCTCGGGCCACGGCGGCCGCTTCTCCTTCGGTCTGACGACGAGGGAAATGGAAGCCGCCTCTGCCGACGCCATCGACGGCGCGCTCGACGAAGCCTTCGCGGTCCGATCCCGGCCGACGCTGGCCCTCAACTGCCTGCCGATGGGCGTGACGTTCGGTTCCCGCTGCATGACGGTGGCGACGACCAGCGTGCGCGAGGACATGGCCGCGGCGCTCGTCGAATCGTTCGGCTCGGCGTTCGCACAGGTGCTGCTGGTCGCCGACCCGTTGTTCCTCAAGCGGCTGACCGACCACGCGCGGCAGCGCGGCCTCGATTGGCACCGTCATCACCTGCAGGTCGTTGTCGGCGAGGAGGTCTTCGGCGAGTGCTTCCGCACCTACATGGCGCGGCTGCTCGGCCTGGCGCTCGACCGCGAGGACGGCTCATGGCTGATGTCGTCGATGGGCGTCGGCGAGCTCGGCCTCCACGTGTTCCACGAGACCCGATCGACGGTGGCGCTACGGCGGCGCGCGGCCAGCGACGCGTCGTTCGCGCGCGATCTCCTCGGCCCCGGCGGCGACGCGCACGGCACGCCGATGTGCTTCACCTACGACGAGCGGCGCGTCTTCGTGGAAGTCGTCGAGCCCGATGCCGAAGGCTTCGGGCGCCTCCTCGTGTCACTGCTCGACGCCGACCTGCCGATCCCACTGCTCCGCTACGAGACCGGCGACGTCGCGCGCGTGGTCGATGCGGGCGACGTCCGGAGCCTGGTGGCGACGCGCGGCTGGACGCTACCCGGGCCGGTGCCCGAGCGACTGATCCTGCTGCGCGGGCGCGTGCGCGACGTCCTTCCGAACGGATCGCATGTGACGGTCTACAAGGACGCCGTCTATGCCGACCAGAGCACGGCCGACATCCTGACCGGCGCGGTCCGTCTCACGGGCGACGCGCGAGCGTTGACCCTGCACGTACAGCTGGTGCCCGGCGTCGACCGCGGGGGTGGCGTGGCGGACGCGCTGCGCGCCGCCCTGCCAGCCGCCGCCCGGCCCGCCGCCATCGAGGTCTGGCCGTACGCCAGCTTCCCGTTCGGCATGACGCTGGACTACGAACGCAAGTTCGTGAGCTACGTGCCGTGAGGGACGGCTCACCGGGCCGTCTCCCGATCGACGCGCGGTGAAGATCGGTGTACCCG
>CBIHOS010000005.1:0-80626 GCA_966211945.1 uncultured bacterium | reverse complement strand
CGGGTACCGGGTACCGGGTACACGGAGCCGGGTGCGCAGGGTACCCGGCGCAGGGTCGAGTGCGCCCAGGCTGGAGGTTCCGGCGAGAAGGTGGTTCAATCTCGCGTGCCCATCGTCATGCTCCGCCTGTGGCCCCTCGTGCTCTGCCTGCTCGTCGCCGGCGCGGCGCCCGTCGCCGCGCAGCCCACGTACGACCTGCTGCTCAAGGGCGGCCACGTGATCGACGCGCGCAACGGCGTCGACGGCGTGATGGACGTGGCGGTGACCGCCGGCAGAATCGCGGCGGTCCGCGCCGGCATCGACCCGGGCCGCGCGCGGCAGACGGTCGATGTCGCCGGGCTCTACGTGACGCCAGGACTGATCGACATCCACGTACACGTCTTCGCCACCACCGGCGTCAAGGGCGCGTGGGCCGGTGACAACAGCGTCATCCCCGACGGCTTCAGCTTCAGGACGGGCGTGACGACGATGGTCGATGCCGGCAGCTCGGGGTGGCGCAACTTCGAGGACTTCAGGCGTACGGTGATCGATCGTTCGAGCACGCGCGTGCTCGCGATGCTGAACATCGCCGGGTTCGGCATGCTCACCGACGTGCCCGAGCAGAATCTCCACGACATGGACGCCAAAGCGACCGCGGCGATGGCCGCCAGGCACCGCGACGTCGTCGTCGGCGTCAAGTCGGCGCACTACATGGGTCCGGAATGGGTGTCGGTCGATCGCGCCATCGAGGCCGGGACGGCGGCCAACGTGCCGGTGATGGTCGATTTCGGCTACTTCCGCGAGGAACGCCCGTATCACGAGCTCGTGACGCAGCGCCTCCGCCCGGGCGACATCAGCACGCACATGTTTCGCGGGCCGGTGCCGTACATGGACGGCAACGGCAAGGTGCTGCCCTACCTGCACGAAGCGCGGAAGCGAGGCGTGCTCTTCGACGTCGGGCACGGCGGCGGCAGCTTCGTGTTCCGCACGATGGTGCCGGCGACGCGGGCCGGGTTCTTCCCGGACACGATCTCGACCGACCTCCATACCGGCAGCATGAACGCCGGCATGACCGACATGTTGATGACCATGTCGAAGTTCCTGGTGTCGGGCATGCCGCTGCCGGCGATCATCCGCGCCTCGACCGATGCGCCGGCCAAAGCGATCAAGCGGCCCGAGCTCGGGCACCTGTCGGTCGGAGCGGAGGCCGATGTCGCCGTGCTGCGCGTGCTCGAAGGCCGCTTCGGCTATGCCGACGGGGCGCGGGGCACGATTGCCGGGGACAAGCGCCTGATCTGCGAGCTGACGCTGCGCGCGGGCCGGGTGGTGTGGGACTGGAACGCGCGCACGGGTCGCGACTATCGCGAGATGCCGCCGACGTACGGCGTGCGTGACGTCGACCGCGTCATCGTGCCCAAGCCGTAGACGCGGGTGGAGAATCCGCGCACCGGACCGTCGCCACACAGGGACGTCGTCGAGGCGCTCTGTCGTTTGGCCATCGATCACCACAGACGAGGCCTCTCGCCAGTGCAGTTGCTGAGGGAGTCCGACTATCTGAAGGCGCCGGGGCGGCTCACCGAGGCCGACGTCGAACCGGTGCTTCGGCGGGATCCTGAGCTCGTGGTCTCATGGCAGCGCTACTCCGAGGACCAGCGATGCTCGCCCGCGTGGTACCTGACCGAGCCTGGGTACTCGTTCGGACAGAACGAGTGGCGCGTCGGCCGCCTGGACCGCGCCCTCCGAAAGCGCGAGTGGAGCTTCGATGACGAGTACAAGGCCTGCGCGTTCTTCGTCGTGCGGTTCATCGAAAGACTCGTCCAGGTGAGCCCCGGGAAGGTGCCCGACGATCTCGGGGACCTGCTGACACGCAGCGCGGGCGAGGTCGGCCTGGGCCGGCCGTGGCGGGCGAAGGAGATACTCGGAGGCCGGATCGCCAGTGCGCGCGGTCCCGTCGCGCCGGCGCTTCTCGAAGCGTATGGAGCGTTGCTGGACTCGCTGGGCGATCGGTTCGAAGCGGGCAAGTTCCTGTACCTGTCCGGATCGCAGGATCCGGCGAATGCGGATGCGACTGCGCTGTTCCTGCACCGTACAAGGAACATGCCCGCGAGTGCCCTGATCGGGCTGTTTCCACGCGCCGTCCAGCGCGCCGGCCTGGGTCATTTGCCCGGTGCGGTCCGCGACGCACTCGCGGCACGCGGCGTCGAGGCGACCGTCCTCCAGGGAACGTCGCCGGTCGACCGACGTCGATCGTTGGACAGTTGGCGATCGCGGCTCGCCTTGTGGGCGGTTCTGGCGCTGATCGCGGGTCTCGCGATTTCCGCGTTGGTCGGCATGGGCGTCATTGCTCGTGCCGTCTTGCGGGCGGTATGGTGAACGCTTCGACGATGCTCCCGACACCGAGATTGCGAGACTGAGCGTGTACTTCTGGCGGATCGAGGCTTTGAAACGGCAGATGATCACCGCGCCGCTCGGCGACCGTGAAACATTGCCGTACCTGATTGGCGACGGGGTGCTGACGAGTGTGGTCTTCGCCTTTCCTCCGATGTTTCCCAATGGCTGGGACACGTTGCAGGGCCTCGTGGGTGTGCCGCTTGCCATCGGCGGGACGATCTGGGTGTACCGGCAGAACGGTGGCCAGACCGGTTCCGAGCTCCTTCCGCGCTACCTGACGCTGAGCTGGGTGCTCCTTGTTCGGTTCGTGCCGTTGATATCGGCGCTGTTCATCATCGCCACGGTGGCCATCCCGTCATTCGATCTCGAACATACGGGTCCGGTCTCTGTCATCCTGAGCGCCGGGACAATCCTGTTGTTCTATCAGCGCCTGGGTGCGCACCTACGTCACGTGTCCCAGGCAGTCGCCAGAAGCCGCAGCGTCGTCGCGTGCGATTCCTGACCGCCCGCTGGGAACACCTCGTCCTGCTCAACTACGCCTGCCCGCGCGGATTGCTGGAGCCGCTCGTGCCAGCCGGGACCGAGCTCGACACGTGGGACGGCGAGGCGCTCGTCAGCCTGGTCGGCTTCATGTTCGTCGACACACGCCTGTTCGGCGTGCCGGTACCGTTCCACCGGACCTTCGAGGAAGTGAACCTGCGCTTCTACGTCCGGCGCCACGACCCTGAACTCCGACGGGCCGTCGTGTTCATCCGCGAACTCGTGCCGCGGACCGCGATTGCCGCGGCGGCGCGGATCGCCTACAACGAGCCGTACCTGGCCGTGCCGATGCGTCACGAGACTTCACTGCGCGCGGAACACGGCGGCACGGTCCGCTACGGCTGGACGCATCTCGGCGCGGAGTTCGAACTCGGCGCGCGGGTCGGCGGAGCCGCGGCGCCGCCGGCCGCGGGTTCGGATGCCGAATTCATCACGGAGCACTACTGGGGCTACACGCGCCAACGCGATGGCACGACGCTGGAGTACCAGGTGGAGCATCGGCCGTGGGATGTCTGGTCCGCAGATGACTGCTGGTTCCGTGGGCCTGCCGTCGCGCAGTACGGGCCGCACCTGGCGGCAGCGCTGTCGGCCGCGCCGCGCTCGGCTTTCGTCGCCACAGGTTCACCGGTCGTCGTCCATCGCGGACAAACCCTCGGGCGGGCGAAGTGACAGCCGCGACACCGGCGGAGGCGCAGCGCCTGTTCATCGACGCCAGCACGCTGCAGGATCTCGATGTGCTGACGACGGCGCGGCGAGACGGCACGACCTTGTGGAGCCTGGTCGATCGGACGCGCACACGCATCGGGCGGCAGCTGCTGCGCGATCGACTCGTTGGCCCGCCGCGCCTGGCCGAAGCCATCCTGTCCCTGCAGCAGGCGCACCGCCTCCTCGCGGATGACGAGCGCGCCTTCCGCGCCATGCTGGACGGCAGCGACGCCGACCGCGTCGAGGCCTACCTGGGATCGACATGGCAGCTGCCCGCCGACATGCCCGCCATGTCGCGCCTGCGCGCGTGGCATCGCCAGTACCTGAAGGATGTCGGCCAGGGGCAGACAAGCATGGCGCGCTGCCTCGTCGCCGCAGCCGCCCTGCGCCAGCGCCTCGCGGATCCTGGCAATGCGTTGCTCGCGGGCATCGCCGGGGAGCTCGCAGCCCTGCTGGACTCGCCGGAGATACGGCGGCTCCAGCCCCTCACTCAGCAGCGCTCCGGTCGCCTGCAGCAGTTCGACCAACTAGCACGCGGCGACGCAAGGCCGCGGATCGCGGGACTCCTCGAGTGCGTGGGGCAGATCGACGCCCTCTCGAGCATGGGCATCGCCACGCGTGAACACGGGTGGTCCTATCCCCGGCCGTCCTCCCGGCTGCGCGTGACGAGACTCGTGCATCCATTGCTCGGGGCCAACGCGGTCGCCAACGACCTGCAACTGGACGACCGCGTGCGGGTGTGTTTCGTCACGGGGCCGAACATGGCGGGGAAGTCGACGTTTCTGAAGGCCGTTGCACTGTCCACGATCCTGGCGCATGCCGGGTGTGGCGTGCCGGCAGACGCCTTCGAGTTTCCGGCGGTCGGCACGGTCTTCTCCAGCATCGACATCAGCGACAACCTCGCTGCCGGCGAGAGCTTCTACCTCGCCGAGGTGCGTCGTATCGCGGCGCTTGCCCGATCCCTGTCGGACCACGGGTCGGCAGTCGCCGTGATCGACGAACCGTTTCGCGGCACCAACGCACACGATGCGGCAGAGGGCACGCTGGCCGTGATCACGCGGCTGGCGTCGCATCCCGGCGCGCTGGTCTTCGTGGCGTCGCACCTGGCCGAACTCGCGACACCACTTGGCGACGACACCCGGGTCGCCCTGCTCCATTTCGCCGCCGAGGTGCGAGACGACCAGCTGTCCTTCGACTACCGGCTGCGCGCCGGTGTGTCGTCGCAGCGACTCGGCATGACGCTGCTCCAGCAGGAACGGGTGCTCGACCTGCTCGACCAGTCGGCGCGCCGTGGCTGCCACGTGACGTCGGATCCCCTGGCCGGCGACATGGACGCGTGACGTGCCTCCGGCTCGCTGATCGCATGGTCGCGGGTGCTGCGATCACTCATCCGACGCGGGTGGACAGCAGCCGGATCGCGGCGCTGGCGATCCCGTCGGTGCCGTCGGCCCCCAGCACTTGTTCGATCCACGACTTGTCGCCCGCGAGGCCGGCCCATGTACGCTCGGCGGCGGCGCGCTCCCGCATCAAGCGGATCGGCAACGTCGGGTCGACTGACTGATCGCGCGTGTCGGCCCGCGCCAGGGTGTCGAGCTCGCGGCGCAACTGCTGCGGGTCGACCATCGAGATCGGCGTCGCGCAGTGGCCGCAGGCCACGGCGCCCGACAGGTTCACAGGCGCACCGCAGTTGACGCAGTTGACCTGCTGGACTCGGGCCCGCACCTCCGCGATCTCGAGGGTGGTGAGCTCGCGCACGAGGTGCTTCTCGCGCAGGAAGTGATAGGCCGTGATGAACCGGCCGTGGCCCGACGGGCAGCGGCGGTAGCTGAAGCGGGTGCCGCGCTGCTGGTCGTGCACGTCGGCCAGCGTCAGCCGGCAACGTGGACACGGCGAGCGGTGCTGGAGCGCCCGCGTCGGCGTCAACGTCAGGCGCTCGAGCAGGCGCAGCGTCGCGCCTGGTGTGAGTTGCTGGCTCTCCAGATGGTCGAACCAGAGCCCCCCGCAGCCGTCGCAGACGTCGACCTGCACCACACGCCCGTAGCGTGCAGCCAGCCCGACCGAATCCATGGCGTACCCGCAGCCCGGGCACATCGTGGTCGGCGACAGCGGCGCGGACGTCATCTCGGAGGAATCGGCATCCGCGCCGCGCGCTGCAGACGGTTGTCCCTGTGATGTCCGTTGGGACGAGATCGGACGCGCCGGCGGCGCGTCCCTACCTATCGGGTCAGGGCAGCCCGTGCCTCGCGGACGAGAGCTTCGGCCGCGTCAGGCGAGTCCGCGAGCGCGGTGAGGTGCCCCATCTTGCGGCCGCGGCGGGGCTCGGACTTGCCGTACAGGTGCAACTCGACGCCAGGCATCGCCAGGGCGGCCGCCCAGTCCGGTTCCCCCCGGCCCCACTCGTCGCCCAGCAGGTTGGCCATCGCCGCCGCCGGCCCGTGCGCCCGCGTCGAGCCGAGCGGCAAGCCGCACACCGCACGCAGCTGCTGTTCGAACTGACAGGTCGCATGCGCGTCGATCGTGAGGTGCCCGGAATTGTGCGGCCGTGGCGCCAGCTCGTTGACGATCACGTCGCCGCCCGCGGTCACGAACATCTCGACGCACAGCACGCCGACGACATCGAGCGCCTCGCAGGCCTGCCGGGCAATCGCGCGCGCCCGCTGCGCGACCTGCTCGGGCACGCGAGCCGGCCAGACGGAGACGTCGAGGATGTGATTGCGGTGCGCGTTCTCGATCGCGCCGTAGTCCACGGTGGCGCCGTCGTGCCCGCGCGCCACCACGACCGAGATCTCGCAGGTGAAGTCGACGACAGCTTCGAGCACTGCCGGGCGCTCGCCGATGACCGTCCAGGCGGGCGGCCCGTTGTCGACGTGCGTGACACGCACCTGCCCCTTGCCGTCGTAGCCGAAGCTCGCCGTCTTCAGGATCGCCGGCACGCCGACCCGCGCCAGCCCGCGCTCGATGTCGCCACGGGTCGAGACGACAGCGAAGGGCGCAACCGGCAGGCCGGCCGAGACGAGGAACTGCTTCTCGCGGACGCGATGCTGCGTCGTGTGCAACACGCGCCCCGACGGTCGAACGACGACGGCGCCGCCGAGCGCGTCGACAGTCGCCGACGGCACGTTCTCGAACTCGAAGGTCACGGCGCGCACGTCGCGCGCGAACGCCGCAACCGCCGTCAGGTCGTCGTACGACGCGGTGATCTCGTGGTCGGCCACCTGGCCGGTCGGCGAGTCCTGGTCGGGCGAGAAGGTGTGCACGCGATAGCCGAGCCGCCGGGCCGCGATCGCGAACATCCGCCCGAGCTGACCGCTGCCGAGCACGCCCACCGTGGCGCCGGGAAGGATTGGCGCAGTCACGCCAGCGGCTCGGTGCGCACCTTGTGCTCCTGCTCTTGCCGGAAGGTGCGCAGCCGCTCCCGCACGTCCGGGCGACGGACGGCCACCATCTCGACGGCGAACAGCCCGGCGTTGCGGGCGCCGGCCGTCCCGATCGCCATCGTCGCGACGGGCACGCCGCCGGGCATCTGGACGATCGACAGGAGGGAGTCGAGGCCGTTGAGGGCGCGGCTCTGCACGGGGACGCCAATCACCGGTACCAGCGTCTGCGCCGCGACCATGCCGGGCAGGTGCGCAGCGCCGCCGGCACCGGCGATGATCACTTCGAGGCCGCGGGCTTCCGCCTCGTTCGCGTACTCGCGCATGAGATCGGGCGTGCGATGGGCCGACACGACCCGCGCCTCGAACGGAACGCCGAACTGCTCGAGGACCAGCGTCGCCTCGCGCATGGTGTCCCAGTCGGAGCGGCTGCCCATGATGACGCCAACGAGTGGATGAGCCGCATCTGCCATGCCGCACAGAGTCTAACGTGGACCGGGGTGCGGCTGTGCTGAGCGGTGCGCGCGCACGGGTTCAGCGGATCGGCGACGGACGGAAGCCGACGAAGACCGGCGCAGGCACCGAGGCACGGGCACCGGTGTCGGTCAGGGCACCGGAGTTCGCGTCCACACGGACGAGGGCGATGGTGTCCGACTCCTGGTTGGCGACGAGCAGGAAGGCACCGGTCGGGTCGAGGGCGAAGTGCCGAGGGGTGCGGCCACCGGTCGGATGGATGCCGATCGGCACCAGCGATCGATCGGCCTGGACGGCGAAGATCGCGATGCTGTCGTGGCCGCGATTGGAGGCGTACACGAAACGTCCCGACGGGTGCACTTCGACCTCCGCCGTCGTGTTCTCGCCGGTCCACCCGCTCGGTAGCGTCGACGCCTCGGACACGGCCCGCAGCGTGCCGTGCTCGCCGTCCCACGCGTAAGTGGTCACCGTCGAGTTCAGCTCGTTGACGACGAACGCGGTCTGCCCGTCCGGGTGGAACGCGACGTGGCGCGGGCCGGCGCCGGGACGGCCCTTCACCACTGCCGGCTCGTGTGGCGTGAGCCGACCGGCATGCGGATCCCACCGGTAGACCATCAGGGCGTCGGTGCCGAGGTCGGCTGCCAGCACGAACCGTCCGCCCGGCGCGACCTGGATGGCATGCGCGTGCGGCCGGGTCTGCCTGGTCGGATGCGGTCCGCGGCCGGTGTGAGGGTAGACCCGCGCAGGCTCGACCACCCGGCCGTCGGCGTCGACGCCGAGCACCGCCACGCTCCCGGCGCCGTAGTTGGCCACGAGCGCATACGTTCCCGCGGCGTCCAGCGACAGTTGACAGGCTCCAGCGCCGCCGGTCGACGCTTGACCGAGGGGTGTGAGCCCGCCGTCCGATCCGACGCGGTAGGAGAGCACCGCGCCGGCGCGATCGGGTCCGACGGTGTCGGTCTCGCTCACGGAGAACAGCACCGGCAACGACGGGTGCCACGCCAGGAACGTCGGGTTGACGGCCTCGGCCACCAGCCTGGGCGCGGAGAACGACGACGACGCCAGGTCGAGATCGATCAGGTAGATGCCGCGGCTGTCGCCGTCGGTGTAGGTACCCACGTAGAGGGACAGCCGAACGTGAGGCGCCGCACCACGCCCCGCGGCGGCCGCGAGTGCAACCGCACCGACCGCCAACGACAACCCGGACCAGAACGCCATGTGGCGAGCGTACTCACCCGACGGCCACGACGCGCCGCGCTCGACGGTTTCACGCCGTGTCGTGTCCAGCCGACTGGACGAGACCCGACGACGGCCGCCACTACGGCTCGGCTGTGTGGGCGGCCGCGCAGTAGACTCATCGACCGTGACGTCCGCGACGATCGACCCGGCCGCGATCGATTTCACCAGGCCCGGGAAGCATCACTACAGGGCCGCGTTCCACCTCGATGGCAGTTGGGGCTTCTCGCTCGTGCCGATCACGGTGATCAACGGCCTGCGCGCCGCGCCGTCCACCCCGATCGGCGTCGCCGTGTTCGGCGGCACGCACGGCAACGAGTACGAGGGACAGATCGTCGTGAAGCGGCTCTGCCACGACCTCGATCCCGCGGAGATGTCGGGCCGCGTGATCCTGATGCCGCAGCTCAGCGAACGCGCGTGCGCGGCTCACACACGGGCGGCGCCCGACGATGGCGTCAACATGAACCGGGCATTCCCGGGCGAGGCGCGGGGCACCCTCTCGCGCCGCATCGCGCACTTCGTCAAGCACCGCGTCTTCCCGCACGCCGGCATCGTCATCGACCTGCACGCCGGCGGCCGCGAAGCATCGTTCCCGATCTGCACGTCGCTGCACCCGATGGCCGATCCGGTGCGGCAGGCCGCTGCCATTGCGGTGGCTCGGTTGTTCGACACGCCGTTCGTCTATCTCTACGCGCGGTCGATGGCGTCGGGGCTGCTGACCGACGAGGCCGAGGACGAGGGCCGGATCGCGATCGGCGGCGAGTTCGGGTTCGGCGAGGGCGCCAGCGTCCGCGGCGTCGCGCACGCCTACGAAGGCGTCCGCAACGTCCTCCGCCACGCGGGGGCGCTGGCGGGGCCAATCGTGCGCGTCGATGCGGGCCGCGCGACGTCACCGCGCGTCGTGCAGGCGCCCGACCTGGCCGACTACGTGCCCTGTCCTGCCGACGGCATCTGGGAGCCGGTCGTCGGCGTAGGCCAGGACGTGCGTGCCGGCGATCTCCTCGGCCGCCTGCACCAGTTCGAGGACCACGCCTCGGCGCCCATCCCGATCACCGCGCATCGCGACGGCGTGATCATCGCGCTCCACTTCGGCGCCGCGTGCCGCCGCGGCGCCACCCTGCACGTCATCGCCCAGGACGTCGTCACCCCCTCATGAAGATCACGAACGTCGAGGTCATGGTCCTGAAGTCGCCGGGCCTGTACCGCAGCACCGACACGGACGAGGAGCCGCCGGGCCCGACCTACATGGGGCTCGTGAAGGTCTCGACCGACGCCGGCATCACCGGCTACTCCGACATGGAGACCGCCGCCTCGGTGGCCAAGGCCGCCGTGGAGGCGCCGCAATGGAGCGACGGCGAGATCCAGGCGTTCGACGGGCTCGCGTCGCTGATCGTCGGCGAGAACCCGCTCGAAGTCGAACGCCTCTGGTACAAGATGTACCGCGGCAGCATCTACTACGGCCGCCGCGGCGTGGCGATCCAGGCGATCTCCGCCATCGACATCGCGCTCTGGGACATCATGGGCAAGGCCTACGGGCAGCCCGTGCACGTGCTGCTCGGCGGCAAATGGCGCGACTCGGTGCGCGCATACGCGAGCACGCTGTTCCGGCCGACGCCGCAGGCGATGCGCGATGCGGCGGCCCGCTACATCGACGAGGGCTTCACCGCGGTGAAGTTCGGCTGGGGCGTCTTCGGCAAGGACCCCTCGCTTGACGTGAGGCTGGTCGAAGCGGCGCGTGAGGCGCTCGGCCCCGATCGCGACCTGCTCGTGGACACCGGCTGGTTCGTCGAGCGGACGCCGAAGCAGGCGATCCAGACCATCCGGTCGATCGAGCCGTTCTCGCCGTTCTTCGTCGAGGAGATCCTCCACCCCGAGGACTACGACGGCTACCGCCGCGTCGCCGATGCGGTCGACACGCTGGTCGCGTGCGGTGAACAGGAAGCGACCGAATGGGGCTTCAAGGAGTTGATCGAACGGGCCCGCGTCGACGTCGTGCAGCCGGACCTCACGCGCTGCGGCGGGTTCACCGTGGCGCGCAAGATCGTCCACATGGCGGAGATGGCCAACGTCCTCGTGATTCCGCATTCGTGGTCGTCGGACCTGCTGACTGCCGCGTCGCTGCATCTCAACGCGTTCCAGCGGCACGCCGCGTTCATCGAGTTCAACGCGTCACAAGGCCCGCTGAGCCGCGCGATGGTGCGCGAGCCACTGCGGATCGTCGACGGCCACGTCGCCGTCCCCACCGCGCCCGGCCTCGGCGTCGAGGTGGACGAGGCCACGATCGGGAAGTATCGGATCGCGTAGCGACCGGGTACCGGGTACCGGGTACCGGGTAGGCTGCAGGCCGTAGGCTGCAGGCCGTAGGCTACAGGCTACGTGAGCCCCAATAGCGGCAACGCGTCGCGGTGGATCATCGCCTCGATCTTGTCGATCGGGATCCGCGGCAGGTTCGTGCCCTCGACCATCGCGTCGACGCGGCGCAGCGCCTCGATCGTCGAAGCCGGCGTCGTGAACGGATAGTCCGTGCCGAACAGCAGTCGATCGAGCACGCCGTACTCCATCGCCAGGACCAACGCGTTGTAGAACTGCCAGGGGCGGTAATACAGTGCCGAGATGTCGCTGTACAGGTGCCGGTGCTTCCGGATCAGAACCATCGTCTCGGCGACCCACGGGTGCCCCATGTGCGCGATCACCATCCGCAGGCCGGGAAACCGCAACGCGAGCGGCTGAAGGAGGACGGGATTGGCGAGTTCCAGCGAGACGTTCTCGCAGAACGTCGTGCCCTGGTGAATCAGGACTGGCACGTCCAGGTCCAGCGCCGCCTGCATCAGGCGCACGAAGCGCTGATCCTGCGGGTGGACGTTCTGGTAGATCGGGGCAACCTTCAGACCGCGCAGTCCAAGCGTCCGGACCGCGTGTTCGAACTGCTCGACGGCGTCCTCGTCCAGCGGATCCACCGAGCAGAAGCCGATCAATTTCTCCGGGTGCTGCGCCACGTATCCGGCCACGTACTCGTTGGGCACGAGCACGCCGACGTGGCTGGCCCGGAAGCCGAGGACGATGGCCTTGTCGACAGGTGCCATGGCGGCCCAGTGCGCGTCGAGATCGACCGCGATCTCGAGCGACGGGTTGTTCGCCGTGATCCGCGCGTCCTGGACGAAGGCGTCTGAGATGTGCGCGGACTCCCAGACGTGGGTGTGGACGTCGACAATCATTCAGCAATCGATTCGGCCCTTGGCCCTGGGCCCTGGGCCTTGGCAATCGGCGCCGCGAAGGCCAAAGGCCGACAGCGAAGCCGAATGACCAGGGCCCTCAGCGAAGCCGTCAGAGTACGCCGTACTTCTCGTACACGTTGCGTAGGAACGCGCCGTTGCGCAGCTCTTCGCGACTGTGATTCTCGCGCGAGACCTTGTCGGTGGCCAGCGCGACGACCTCCCCGACCATCGCCGCCGGAATGGTGATCACGCCGTCCAGGTCGGCAAACACCAGGTCCCGCGGCGAGACGAGCACGCCGGCGCATTCGACCGGCACGTTCCACGCCACGACCTGGCCACGGCCCTTGGAGTCCACCGGCTTCATCCCTGCGGCGAAAAGCGGGAACCGCAGTTCCTGGATGCGTCGGACGTCGCGGACCAGCCCGTCCACGACGGCCCCACGCGCTCCCCGCGCCACGGCCGCCGTCGACAGCAGTTCGCCCCACGGCGCGTTGCGCTTCGACCCGCCGGTGGACACCACCACGACCTCGCCGGGCAGGATGCTGTCGATCGCGGCGATCTCGGTGCCGTAGGGGTCCTCGGGCACGTGGTACGTGTCCATGCACGAGATCGTACGGGCCCAGCCGGCGAACTTGACGTCGGTGCCGATGGGCCTGAGATGCTCGGCCATCGCCTGCTGGCGGTAGCCGAGGTCGTCGAGCGCGTCGGAGATCACCGCCGTGTACAGCGCGGCTTCCAGATGCGCGAAGAGTTCGAGATCGGCCGGCGTCGCCCGTTCTGCGGACGCCATGCTGCCGTGTGGTTGTGTCAAACGGACACCCTCCCTGGTGGTGCTGGCCCGGCCCGACTAGCCGAGGCTGAGCCCGACGAGCGCGGCGATGCCCAGCACCATGCCCGCAATCCCGTAAGGCCCGACTTTCTCCTTGAACAACAGCAGGCCGGCGCTGGCGACGAGGAACAGCGATCCGCCGGTCGTGATCGGAAAGACCACGTGACCGGGCATGCCGTTGGCCAGCGCCAGGCCGGTGAACGACTGGCCGAGCAGGCTGCACCCGCCCATCAGCGCCCCGAGCCGCATTTCGCTCGACGTCGGGCGCAGGCCGCTGCGCCACAAGGCGGCGGCCGCGAAGACGAAGCCACCCAGGTACCAGTACAGGAGGTACTGGGCCTGGTAGGCGCCGGCGAGGCCCATTTCGGTCAGGATCTTCAGACCGAACGGTCCGATGCCGTTGGCGAGGAACGACACCAGCATCAGCCGGAGCCACACTCCGGCGTCGTGGCGATCGCTCACCGGCCACGCTCCTGCTGCTTCTTGTCCTGCCACAACAGGAACATCGACACCGGAATCAGCGCCAGCGCGAGCGCCTTGGCCGTGCCAACCGGCTCGTCGTAGATCAAGATCGAGGCAACGGTCGGAATCCCCGCCGACAGGTTGATGGCCAGCCAGCTGGTGGCGATGCTGCCGTGCTTGACGCCCGCCTGGAAGGCCAGGATCGCCACCGAGGCGCTGATCCCGAAGGGGATCGCGATCAGCGCCACGGGGCGAGGGGCCGCCGGTCCACCAGCGGTCCCGAACATCACGAACGCGAGGACGAAGACGAGCGAGGAGACCGCCAGCAGCGCGTTGATCGCCGGCGGGCGGCCCTGCTTCACGTCGGCGACCTTGTGGAGCACGCCCAGCATGCTGAAGCTGAGAAGCCCCAGCAGCATGTACACCTGTCCGGATCCCATCTAGAACGACAGTTTGACGCCGAACTGCATCGTCCGCGCGGCGCCGGCGCTCAGGATGCGCCCGAAGTTGGCGGTGCCGAGCGTCGTGCCCGGGTTGCCGAGGTTCTTCTTGTTGAGCGCGTTGTAGGCCTCGGCGCGCACCTGGATGTACTTGCTGCCGCCGAGCGAGAAGTTCTTCATCAGCCCGAGGTCCAGGATGTGCGTCGCCGGCCCTTCGATGACGCCGATGGGCGAGTTGCCGTAGGCGTACTGCCCCGGCGCCGAGAACGCCGCCGTGTTGAACCACTGCGTCGCAGACGGATCGGAGACGTTCGGATCGCCCGTCAGGTTGGCGCGCGTGCCCCAGCCGTTGCCGAGCGTCGCGCCTGGCACGGTGATGGTGCGCGGCGCACCGGAGACGAAGCTGTTGATGCCGCTCAGCTGCCAGCCGCCGATGAACGCATTGGCGACCGGGTGCAGCGTGTTGAGGAACCGCTTGTCGCGGCCGAACGGCAGCTCGTACACGGCGTTGATCCAGAGCATGTGGCGCCTGTCGTTCGGCGAGCGGCCGCGCTGATAGCCTTCCGGCGTGAACGGCTGGATGCGGCCGGTCTCGTCGTCGGCGACGGTGTCGGCCGTGTCCTTCGCCAGTGAGTACGACCCGGCGAACGAGAAGCCGTCGGAGAAGCGGCGATCCCACTTGATCTGCAGCGCGTTGTAATCGGCCGATCCGCGATTCTCGAGCACGTTGATCTCGCCGAAGGCCGGGTACGGCTTGGCCGCCTGCAGGTTGGTGTACGCGCCAGGGGCGACCTCGTTGTACGGGAACAGCGACACCTGGTCGCGCAGCCGCACGCCGACGTACGACACGGTCAGCGCCGAGTTCCAGGGCATGCCCTTCTGCACCGACACGTTGAACTGGTGCGAGCGGGCCGGTTCGATGTCCCACGCCGGCGACTCACCCACCGACGGCTGGATGAACGTGCGCGGGTCGGCCGGCCACGCGGTCTCCCACTGCTGCAGGCTCAGCGAACTGAAGGAGAGGGCTTCCCATGTCCAGTACGGCAGGCCGACGATCGACGAGGCCGAGCGGTTGCCGGTGAAGCTGTTGTAGTAGAGGCCATAGCCGCCGCGGACGACGAAGTCCGGGATCACGTCGGGGCGCCACGTGATGCCGAGGCGCGGCGAGACGTTGCCGCTCGACTTGAACAGCCCGTTCGGGATGCCGACGTCACTGGCCGGCACCCACAGACCCTGCGACGAGGCCGCGAGGAACGGTGACACCGGCTGCTGCCCCAGGTTCACCGACCCATCGTCGTCGACACCGGCGATGACCTTGCCGATCGCCGGGTCGAACGTCGCGCCATTGCCGGCGCGCAGCGACTTCTCGTGCCAGTACTCGTAGCGCAGGCCGAGCCCGATCGTGAGGTTCTGCCGCGCCTTCCAGAAGTCCTGCACGTACAGACCCGAGTACGGCGAGCTGTCCAGACCGAACGTCTCGAGCGGGAAGTTGCGGCGCGTGCCCGACGTCAGGCCGAGCAGGTAGTCGGCGAAGCCGTCGCCGGTGTACTGCCCGTTGAAGTCGAAGGTGCCGCGCGGCGAGTGCGAGCCGTGGCGCCCGTAGACGCTGCGGTCGTTGAACTCGTAGCCCGCACTCAGATTGTGCGGCCCGCGGATCCAGGTCAGGCTCACCTTGGCGTTGGTGACGTCGCTCCACAAACGCCCGGGAACACCCCACGGCGCCGAGAAGCCCGTGTACCCCGTGATGTTTGCGTTGGGCAGGCCGACGAAGTCTTCGCGTCCCGCCGTGCCGATGCCCTGGATGCCGGCCTGCGCCACGAGGTTGTCGATGCCGACGACCGGCGACGTGAAGCGGTTGTCGGACTTGAGATACCCGGCGGTCGCCGTCAGGAGCAGGTTGGACGTCAGCGAGTTGGTGTAGTTGACGCCGATGTTGTGCTGCCGCGTCTCGGTCGTCGAGGTGATGTCGGGTGTGTAGCCCGGCGACGCGTTGTCGTTGGAGTTCATCACCCAGCGACCGTAGATGCGCTGGCTGCGCGTCAGCTGGTGATCGACGCGCGCCGTGTACTGGTACGTGTCGTCCTCCACCGGCGCAACGGCGCGGAACCGTCCGTCCGGCGAGTTGGGCTGCAACACGTAGGGAAAGAAGGACCGCGACGCCGCCGAGATGCGGTTGGCGGGGATGACGTTGCCCGGAAACGGCTGCCCGGTCAGCGGGTCGATGATTGCCTTGCCGAGACCAGAGAAGTCTCCCTGGAGCATGGCCGGCTGCACGACGACGGAGTTGAAGATCGTCTCCTGGCGGATCGGCGTGGCTTCGAAACTGCCGAAGAAGAACGTTCGGCCACGCACGATCGGGCCGCCGAGCGTCGCGCCGAACTGGTTGCGTTCGAGCTTGGCCGGACGCGCCACCGCGAAGGCGTTGCGGGCATTGAAGGCGTCGTTCTGCACGAACTCCCACGCCGTGCCATGGAAGGCGTTGGTGCCGGCCTTTGTCGCCATCACGACCTGCAGCGGGTTACGGCCGTTCTCGGCGCTGAAGCTGGAGGTCTCGACGCTGAACTCGGCGATCGTGTCGACATTGGGAATCGTCATGCCGCCTTCGTCCATGCCGGCGTTGGCGTTGAGCCCGTCCAGCTGGAACTCCGTCTGGTTGCCGCGCAGGCCGAAGCCCTGCACGGTGGACCCGCGCTCGGGTCCACCGCTGCCCGTGAACCGCATGCCGGGCACCAGGTTCACGAGCACCACCGGGTTGCGCGTGCTGAGAGGCAGCTCGCGGATCTGCTTCATCTCGATCACCGTCTGCACCGAGCTGCGCTCGGTCTGCAGGAGCGGTGGCCCGGCTTCGACCGAGACCTCCTCCGAGATGCTGCCGACCTCGAGTTCGGGCGAGACACGGTTGCGCTGACCGACGGTCAGCACCAGCCGCTCGACCTTCCAGGTCTTGAACCCGGCCATCGACACCGTCACCGAGTACGGGCCGATGGGCAGGGCGAGGATCTCGAAGTTGCCGGCGGCGTCGGCGACGACTTCCTGCGCGATGCCGGTATCGAGGTTGGTGGCGACGACGGTCGCGCCAGGAAGGGCGGCCTTCGATGAATCGACAACCGCGCCGAGGATGGACCCCTGCGTGCCGACCTGGGCGATCAGCGGCGCGCCGAGCAGCAGCACAAGCATGGATCGGACGAACAGATCCCTGAGCGTAGACATGTGACCTCCAGAAGACTCCAGCGGGACGCGCGTGATGCTCGGCATTCTCGAACCCCGACTGCGGGCAATCAATCGGGTGCGGCGCCGTTTGCGCGTGAGCGTCCCGCCTATTGGATCCGTTATGACGACGGCGTGAAGGGCGTCAGTAGCGGACGACGATTTCGTAGCGTTGGGCGGCAGGCGACGGGATGCGGACGAAGTCGGCGTCGGCCTGGAGGTCGGTCCACGGTTGCCCGTTGACCGTGACCGTGCGCATGCGGGCGCCGTCCGGATGGCGGAACCGCACGAGGAGCGAGGACGGCCGCGAGCCCGACGGCATCCTGATGTCGGCCCGGATCTCGCCGGACGCCACACGGCTCTCGATCGTCGCGGTGAGCCGGCCGAAATACGTCGGGGCGTTCTCGATCTCGATCGTCTTGCCGTCGCCGAGCCACGCGCGGGGTATCGCCTGCCCGATCACCAGCGCGTCATCGTCACGCTCGCGCACCAGCATGTTGCGGAACAGCTCGAACCAGGCGCCATCGGTGCTCGGCGGTCCGAAGTACTGCCCATGGGTCCAGCGATGCTCGACGGGCTCGAGCACCGAGTGGCTGAACGCGCTCGCGATGTAGCTGTAGAAGGTGCGCACCACCGCCTCGGGCTCGTCACGCAGCAGGTACGCCGTGGCGTGCTGGTTGTAGACCGGCTCGTTGGCGATGCCCCAGCCCTTGTAGAAGAGGTTGTCCTCGTGATCGTTCAGCAGCGCGTCGGCCATGACGCCGGTCGCCGGCAGCGCCTTCAGGCGCAGCAGATGGCCGGCGCCGGTGTCGACGTCTGTCGCGTACCACTGGTCGAGGAGCCGGCCGGTCGCCAGCGCTTCGGCCGGGACGTAGGGCGTCCAGGTGCCATCGCGCAGCTGGACGAGGGGCGATCGCGTGCTCGCCGCACCGAAGCCACGCGCGATCGCCTCGCGCAGGGTCCGGGCGGCGTCTCGCGCGGCGGCCGCGCGCGGGTGGCCGTGCCGCTCGAGGGCACGCCCGAAGAGATCGAGGCCCGCGTAGAAGTACGCCTGGTTGAAGGCCCACAGTCCCTGCCCGGTCAGGTCGTTCAACGGGCCGGCCACCAGCCCGCGGGCGGTGCCGCCGGTGCCGGCGCTGTGTTCGAGCTGGGCCAGACACCAGTCCATCGCCGCCAGCGATTGCGGCAGCAGGCGATCGAACGCGGCGCGGTCCTGCGACAGCAGGTAATGCTGCGCCACCGCGTAGAGCATCGCCGGCGTGTAGACGTGCCAGTTCGCGTAGCCGCTGACGTGCCCGTTCGCCTCCTGGTTGTTGCGGTACTGCGCGCGCAGCTCCTCTTCCGAGATCGCGTGGTAGCCGCGCAGGTCGTACAGCATGTAGTCCACGTACACGGCCTGGTTGACCGGCCACGGCGTCCCGACCTGGCTGTATGCGAAGTTGGAGTACGGCAGGTCGATCCGGACATCCGGGCCGTCGCCGCCGTGGCGGCGCGGCAGGCGCAGCGCGTGCCACAGGCTCGCCCGCACGAGCTCGTTCACCCTGGGCTCGGGCACCCGGAACTGGGCGCCACGCGCCAGCAGTCCGTTCCAGAAGGCGACGGTCGCCTCGCGCGCCTTCGCGTAGTCGATCGCCGCCAGCGTCGCGACGTCGGCATCGCGAACGACTGGCGACGGCAGCTTGACCACCAGACGGCGCATGCCGTTGGCCGGCAAATCGACGAAGACCGTGGCGTCCAACCGCTTCTGCGGGTTCTGGCCGCTCTGGTAGTCGATGGTGCCGCTCCACGGCATCTCGTCGCCGGCCCCCTCGACGGCGAGCAGGACGTGGCCGCGACCGCGCTCGCGGAACAGCGTCGAGGCGCCGCGCCGCTCCTGCACGATCGTGCCGTCGAAGTACGGTGGCTGCTGGCGCCGGTGCGTCATCGACACCGGCAGGGAACGGGCCGTGCCGCGCAGTTCCCGCACAGTGAGCTGCTGCAGCAGCACCATCGGCATGTCGCCCCGCCGCTCCGACGGCGGCCCCTGCAACGGATACGCGAACTGCTCGACTTCGTAGCGGACGCCGTCCTCCTCGAACGTTGTCGTCATCACGGGCAGGCCGTCGGCCAGGCGCTGGCTCTTCCACGTGGACGAGATGCCCTTGCCCATCTCGCCGAACGCAAACCAGAAGCGGATTCTGTCCGGATTGCCCTCGTCGCTCCACACGCCGGCGCCGCGGTCGATGCCGAACTTGTGGATGGCGCTGTCCCAGGTGAGTCCGACGATGTGGCCTGGGCCGCGCGGCTGCGGGTTGCTGTAGGACGGGTGTCCCATGTCCTCCCAGCGGGCCATGTACTGGGCCAGCGTCGCCTCGGGCTCGCTGCGAAGCCGGTCGAGCATGCGCTGGCCGCCGCGCGCGGCGAGTGCGCGCAGGTGGTCGTCCAACGACGGGGCGGGCTCGCCGGCCGAGACGAACACGTCCAGCGATGGAATCCACAGGGCCTTCGCGGCGAGCAACTGCGGCACCGTGACCGTGAAGCCGCGCGTGCCGGCGTCGTCCAGGCGGATCGTGAGCGCCGGCGCGGCGGCGCGAAAGGCCGGATCCTCGAGCAGGCGGCGTGCGGTGTCGGCGTCGCTGGCCGCAATCAGGTCGGTCCAGAGGATGTGGACGTTCTGGGTGACCGTCGAGGGCACGCCTGGGTAGTCCACCGTCAGCGTCACCCCGTCGACGTCGCCGCCCCCGGCGGTGGTGCGCGTGACGTGCCCGTCGACCCGATCGCCACGCTCGAGTGCCTGTGGCGCAACGGTCCGGACGTCCAGCCCTCTCGTGCCGTCTACCCCGAGGAAGACTGGCAGAGCGCGGGGCGTACGGTGCCCCCACGACACACGGACGACGAGTGATGACGTCTGTGCCCCGGCCCGATCGGGCGCGGCGGCGGCGAGAAGGAGGACGATCGGCAGGAAGGCCAGTGACCGGAGCGTCATGTGCCGCGCATGGTACGCAAGGCCGGCGGTCCCGAGGGTCCCGACCTGCGGCCGGCGCGGCTGTAGATTCCAGCTAATTGGACTGGACAGTGGCTGTCGCCGGCCACGCGGTGCCATGTCCGGCCCGACCGGGGTACAACGGCGCCAGTCCGTCCTGCCAATCCAGAGGAACCTTCTTCCGATGCGTCTCGCGCTGGCGACCCTGCTCGCACTCTTCACCGTCCCCGCGTTCGCCCATGCGCAGCGCGCGTCCCTGCCGCTCGACGGCACCTGGTCGTTCCGGCAGGACCCGCAAGCGGAAGGCGAGGCGCAGGGGTGGGCGTCGGGGAGCGTGGCCTTCCCGCGCACCATCGCCGTGCCCGGAGCCTGGCAGGCGCAAGGCGTCGGCGAGCCGAAGGGGACGCTGCGCCACGACTACGCCGGTGTCGCCTGGTATCGCCGGACCATCGACGTGCCGGCGACGTGGCGCGGCAAGGCCGTGTCGCTGCGGATCGGCGGCGCGCATCGCGAGACCACGGTGTACGTCAACGGCCGCCAGGTCGGAAGTCACCGCGGCTTCAGCGCGCCGTTCGCGTTCGACGTCACCGAGGCGATCCGTCCGGGATCGAGCAACGTCGTGGCGCTGCGCATCGCCAACCCCGGCGCGGTGCCGCTCGAAGGACCGCGCGAGCAGAAGGGCGATCAGCCGACCGGGATGCTCAACTACATCGGCAACTGGGGCGGGGTGTACGGCAGCGTCGAGTTGCACGCGACGAGCCCCACCGCGATCGCGCAGGTGTACGTGCGCCCCGACGTCACCCAGCGCACGGCGCGCTTCGTCGTGTCCGTCGCGAACCGGGAGGCGAACGCGTTCTCGGGCGAGGTCAGCGTGGCGGTCGGCCCGCGCGCCACGGGCCGCGCCTCGATCACCGTCGCCGCCAACGGCAAGGGCGAGGCGACGGTCGTCGTGCCGATGCCTGGCGCGCGACTGTGGACACCCGAGGATCCGCACCTGTACACCGCGCGCATCACCCTGCGGCGCGGCCGGCAGGATGTCGACCAGCTCGACGAGCGCTTCGGGATGCGCCAGTTCACGACGCGCGGCAACGTCCTCCTGCTGAACGGCACGCCGATCTACCTGCGCGGCTACGGCGACGACAACATCGAGGTGCTGACCGGCTTCCCGCCCTCGTCGCCGGATGTCTACCGCGAGCGCCTGCGGCGGGCCCGCGATTTCGGGTTCAACACGGTGCGCTTCCACTCGATGACGCCGCCCGAGGAGTTCTTCCGCGCCGCCGACGAGGTCGGGCTGCTCGTGATGGCCGAACTGCCGGCCGCCTACACGCAGTACGTGCTGCCCCACCGCGACCTGCTGCGCCAGGAACTGATCGATGTCGTGCTCGCGTACCGCAACCGCCCGTCGCTGCTCTCGCTGGCGTTCGGCAACGAGTTCAACCTCACGTGGCTCGAGACCGACGCCGAGCGCAAGACCTTCCTCGACACGGTCGCCGAGTTCTACACGCTCGCCAAGTCGCTGCACCCGGATGGCCTCGTGCTCTCCAATGACGGCTACGTGATGAAGCCGACTGACCTCGTGAGCCACTACGGCACGGGCGTGCCAGACCTGCCGGTCGTGAAGCACGAGTTCGGTGAGTACTACTGCTCGCTGCCGGACATCGCGCTGAAGGACAAGTTCACCGGCGTCTTCCTGCCAGGCTGGCTCGATGCAAAGACGAACTGGGTGAACGAGCACGGCGTCGCCGACCGCTACCCGGTCTACGTCCGCAATTCGCAGCGGCTGCAGCAACTCGGGCGCAAGTACCAGATCGAGCGCGTGCGGCAGCGGCAGGACGTGACCGGCTACCACTACTGGCTGATCGTCGACTTCCCCGGCGGCACCGGCGAAGGCGACTCCTGGGAAGAAGGCTGGTTCGACTACTTCTGGCAGCCCAAGCACATCACGCCGGCCGAGGGGCGCGCGATCAACGCGAGCGTCCTGCCGATGATCGATGCCGGGGTCGGCGATCGTGCGTACTGGAGCGACGCCCCCCGAACCGTCGACGTGCTGCTCTCCAACTATGGATCCACGGCGCTCGCCGGCGCGCCGCTGACCTGGGCACTCACCGCCGACGGTCGGAAGGTGGCCGGCGATTCGATCCCGATCAGCCAGGCGCTCGGCACCGTGGGCCCGGTTGCGTCGATCACGCTGCCCGCCATGACCGTGACGGCGCCGCAGCAACTCGAACTGTCGATCAGCGTGGCCGGCGGCGAGGCCAACGCCTGGACGTTCTGGGCGTTTCCGCGCGATGCGCGGCTCGGGTCGCCGTCGACGCCGGTGCGGTCCGCGGTGAAGTGGGCCGGCATCAACCGCCTCTACCCCTTCGTGCGCGACACGCGCGGCATGACGGCCGGCGACGGGCTGCTCCTGACGCCGACGCTCGACGAGGCGGCGCTGGATCACCTGCACGCCGGCGGGCGGGTCTGGCTGATGCAGGACCAGACACGCGGGCAGGACCGCACCGAAGTGAGCTTCTTTCCGGCGGCGGGCGGCGCCCTCGGGACCGTCGTCGCCGAACGCCACCCCGCGCTCGCCGGCTTCCCGCACCGGGGCTTCGCCGATCTGCAGTTCTACAACCTCATGGACGGCGCGACGCCGGTCGTGCTCGACCGCGCGCCCAAGGCACTCGAACCGATCATCGGCGGCATCCGCACCAAGGCGAGCTTCCTCGCCAAGACCAAGGACCTGTCACGCATCGGTTACGCGTTCGAGGCGAAGGTGGGTCGAGGCCGGCTGCTGGTCACGAGCCTCCGCTTCCGCGATCATTTCGACGAGGCGTTCCCGGCAGCCCTGTCGCTGTTCGACGGGCTGCTGCGCTACGCGACAGGCGACTCGTTCACGCCGGCGGCGACGCTCGACACGGACCAGCTCCGGCGGCTGGTCGGCACGCCGTAGGTCACTTGGCCGTCCACCCGCCATCGACAGGGATGACGGCGCCGGTGACATAGGATGCCTCGTCCGAGGCGAGGAACAGCGCGGCGTGGGCGACCTCGGTGACGGTGCCGACACGGCCGAGCATGGTCTGCTGACACTGCCAGTCGTAAGCCGGGTCGCCGGGGTGAGGCGAGATGCGCGTCTGGATCGGGCCGGGGCACAGGGCGTTCACGCGCACGTTGCGCGGGCCGTAGTCGAAGGCGGCGCTGAGCGTGTAGCCGAGCAGACCGGCCTTCGTCGTCGTATATGCCACTGAGGTGGGGCAGCCCACCATGGCCTGGATGGACACGATGTTGACGATCGAGCCGCCACCGGCGGCCAACAGATGGGGCAGGACCTCGCGCGTGCAGTGGTGCGTGCCGAGCAGGGCGACCTGGATGCACTTGTCCCACTCGTCGGCCGTCGATTCCAGCACCGCGTGGAACTCGCCGAGGTGTGCCGCGTTGTTGCAGAGCACGTCGAGCCGCCCGGCAGCCCCGACGGCAGCCGTCACGGCCCTGGCGACTTCGGACGGCGACGACACGTCGGCGGCATGGAAGATCGCGCGCCCGCCGGTGTGCCGGATCGCGGCGGCCGCCTTGTCGCCGGCCGCGACGTCCACGTCGACGAGCGTGACGTGCGCGCCGTGGCCGGCGAAGCATTCGGCGATCGCGCGGCCGATTCCGTGCGCTGCACCCGTGACGATCGCGCCCTTGCCTTCGAGTCGAGCCATGTGGGCCGGCATTCTCCGGTGGCCCACGAGCCCTGTCAACGCGACCGACGCCGTCGCGCAATTTCGTGTCCAGCGTGGTGGACACGCAACGGCGGCCGTGTCGTCGCGGTTCGCCCGGGAGCGTGCATGATGCGAGCCTCCAAGACACCGTCGGTCCCGGCCCTGCAGCGGGGTCTTGCCATCCTCGAGCGGATCTCCCGGTCGCGGCGCGGCCTGACGTTCGCGCAGCTGACCCGGTACTTCGACTTCCCGAAGAGCTCGGTCCACACTCTGGTGCTGACGCTCGAGCGCGAGGGCTATCTGCAGCGCGAGGAGGCCACCGGGCGCTACGTGACCGGTCTCAAGCTCGTGGACATCGCCGGGATGACGCTGGACAGCGTGGTCCTGCGGGAGCGGGCGACGCCGATGCTCCGGTCGCTCGTCGCCGACACGCGCATGACCGCGCACCTGGCTGTGCTCGAACGCGACGAGGTGACGATCGTCGCCAAGGTCGATCGTCCGGGCGTGCATCGCATCGCGACCTGGGTGGGCAAGCGCATGGACGCGCACTGCACGAGTCTCGGCAAGTGCCTGATCGCGCACATCGTCGAGGAGGACGTCGACCGCTTGATTGCCGAGCGAGGCCTGCTGCGCCACAACGAGTACACGATCGTTTCGCCGGCCCGCCTGAAGCAGGAGTTGGCGCGCGTCCGGGCCGCCGGCTATGCGCTCGACGACCAGGAGGAAGAGCTCGGCGGCCGCTGTATCGGTGCACCGGTCTGGAACCGCGATGGCCGCGTCGTCGCCGCCGTCAGCGTCTCGGGCAACACCGATCGGATCACAGCCGAATCGATCGACGAGATCGCTGCACGGGTACTCCAGACCGCTCTGGCCATCTCCCGCGAACTCGGCTACGAAGATGCGACTCCGGTTGCAGCGACACCAGCAACCGCGCCGGACTCGCTGGCGTCATAATCGCCCGGTACCCGGTACCCGATACCCGATACCCGATACCCGATACCCGATGCCCGATCTGCTTGTATGAGCGCCTTCGTCATCGTCGAAGTCACCATCACCAACTCCGAGCCCTATGCGGCCTACCGCGACCTGGCCGGGGCCAGCGTCGCGCGGCACGGCGGCCGCTTCGTCGTGCGCGGCGGCGAGGTCACGACGCTCGAAGGCGACTGGAACCCGCAGCGGATCGTCGTCGTCGAGTTCGCGTCTGTCGACGCCGCCAAGGCCTGGTACTTCTCTGACGACTACCAGGACGCGCTGCGGGTGCGGCAGGCCAACTCGGTCGGCAAGGCGCTGATCGTCGACGGATACACGCCGCCGTCGTCGTGATACGTCGGGCCGCGTTGGGACAACGGGCCTACCTTCCTGCGGAGGCGGCGCGCCCTACCTGTTCGGGCGTGTGGGCGAGGGCAACGTGGGTACGGCAGCAAGCGCGCGGGTCGCCTCGTTGCGGAGCGACCGCGCCAGTCGCGGATTGGCGGCCAGCGTGCGCAGTGCCTCCGGCTCCTCCTGCGCCGCGCGGGCTGGCGATGCGACAAGCGTCTGCAGCAGCGACACCGGCACTCCGCGCGCCTCGGCCTGGCGGGTCAAGGCGACGCCGCGCGGCGTGCGCTCGAACGCCTCGAGCTTGCGCATGCAGTCCGGGAACCGCGCAGAGGCCTTCCGGAGGAACTCCAGGTTGGCGCGGAAGATGTCCGCCGAGCCCGTCTTCTCGGCCACGGCCGCCTGCGCTTCCAGATTCCGGCCGAACGCTTCGCCGTTGCCCTTGGCAAACAACGCCATCGTCCAGCGGATGCGGTCCATCACGATGTCGGGGACGCGAAACGCGTAACTGCGCTCTGACGTCACGTCGAACGCCTCGCTGACCGCCGCCTGGTACGGCACCGCCTCGAAGTAGAGGCGCACCCGCTTGCCTGGCACCACCTTGAACGCGAACAGGTCGCCATTGCTGTCGCGATCGCGCGGCGCCACGCTGGTGCCGTCCTCGTACTCCGCCGTCACCCGCGCCTGCCAGTCGGCAGGCACGGCCGCCGTGTGATCGGAGCCGAGGACGCGGCCGAACAGCACCGCGGTCGCCTCGGGCGCGGCCGGCGGCGGTGCGGGCGGTTCATCGCGGCACGCCAGCAGCAGCGCGAACGGTATGGCGAGCGACACCAGGCGAAGCGGTCTCATGGCGTGACCTCCCTCCAGGTCGACACACGGAACGGCGGCGCCTCGGGCGCGGGCAGCGGCGTCCGGACGCAGGCGACGACGACGACCGGCGCGGTGACGGCGGCCGGGAACTGCAGCTTGCGCGCAACGTCGCGGTTGGCCGTGCCGCCCAGGACGCTCAGCGCCTCGCTGTTGCCGGCCATCGACGCGGTCACCTGCTCGATGGCCACCGTCTGGTAGGCAACGAGCAGCAACTCGCGGGCCCGCTGTCCCCTGGTGGCCGGCCAGGCGCCCTGCGACTGCCCGCGGTAGAGCGCCCGCGTCACACCTCCAGCCGACTCGCACGAACCGCGAGTGTCCGCCACGCGCGCCCATTCGAAGGGCACCGAGATCTCCCGCACCGCGATCGGCGGCGGCGTGGGCGATCGCGTGCCGCCTGCCGCCGTCCACGGGCGCCACCACGCCACGGCACCCGTGAGCGCCACCACCAGCATCGCCGCGGCAACGACAACCGGCCGGCGCCGCGCCGCCGTCGATGCCGCCGGCGTGAGCGGCGCGTTGGGCAGGCGCTCCACACCGGCACGGGCCGGCGCGTCCGTGTCGGGCGCGCTGTCGGTCGCCGGCACGGTGACCACGAACGGCTGCATCGACGCGCGCACGGCATCCGGCAGGGCCGCGACGATGGCGTCGAACGGCACGCCCTGGTTGGCAGCCCCCTCGGCGGCGCCGCGGTGCAGGGCGACGAGCTCGAGCTGCGCGGTGAAGCACGGCGATCCCGACGAACCGGGCTCGGTGTCCACGCGGTAGCGCAGCCTAGTCGGCTCGCGCCGATCGAAGCGCCCGGCCGCCAGCTTCAGCGCGTCCCCCTGCGGGTGCTGGATCACGAACAGCGTCTCGTCGGCTTCGAGGTCGCGCCAGGCCGGCGTGATCCAGCCGCGCGGCGGCGCGCCCGACGTTCCACCCGGAGCGAGGTCGCCGGCACGGGCGTCGAGCCGCACCACTGCGAAGTCGAGCTCGGCAACCGGGCTGCTCGCCACGAGCCAGTCGCGGGCCAGGCCGAAGGTCCGGCCCTCGCGGAGCCGCGTGCCGTCGGGCGAGACCTTGAAGTCGAAGCGCGCCACCAGCGGCGGCGCCGGATCGGACGCGAGCGCGTCCACGACATGCCGGTTGGTCACGACCAGATCGGGCCCGACCAGAAAGCCGGTGCCGAGGGCGCGCCACGCCGGCGCCTCGATGCGGCACACGGCCAGCTCCGCCTGACCGAGCCGGGCCCGCCACTGCGCGATGTCCGAAAAGCCCGCCCGGAAGACGCGCTTCTCGAGATCCGGATCGGCAGGCATCACCGGCGCCAGCTGCACACGCTCGGCGAACTGCCGCAGCGCCGAATCCTGCGGGCGTGTGTCGCGGGCCTCCAGCACCAGCCGCTCGAAGGCGATGAGCTGCGGGTTCTCCGGGTTCTCGTCGCGCGCGCCGTTGACGAGCGCATCCAGGCGGCCCTGCGCCTCGGCCCAGTCCATCAGGCGGAAGACGACGTCGGTCAGCGGTCCTTCGCCCGCCACGACCGCGAGATGCGTGTCGAGGTGGAACAGGACCAGCTGCTCGAGCGACGCGTGGCGCGGGAATGCCGCGAGCAGCGCCGCGTGCAGGGCCTTCTTCTGGCGACCGTCCAGCGTGTACACGGGCGACCGTGTCCTCAGGTGAACAGCTTCCGCCGCTTGTTGGCGCTGCTGCCCTCCAGCTGCGGATTCTGCGGATAGTCCTCGATCAGACTCGCGATGCGCTTGTGCAGGCGATTGTACGTGAGCAGCCCGGGCGATTCGCGAATCGCCTTGATCGCGTAGAAGGTCATCGCCCCGTGGTAGGTGCCCTCGATGCTGGCGTCGTAGGAGTACTGCTTGTCGGTGCAGCCGGAGAGCAGCACCTCCTTCATCGCGGACTCGGGATGCGCGATCTGCCGCTTCGGCTTGGCCGCCCACGGGTTCTCGAGCACCTTGCCGCCGCGCAGCGCCGGGCTGAGGAACCGCACGCGCCGGTCGTCCGGCGTCCGCAGCCCGGGAATGATGTCGGAAACGGAAGCGCGCGTCGCGGTGCCCGAATGGCAGTTGTCGAGGACCACCGTCAGGTGGACGCCGGCCGGCAGGTTCGCGAACAGCTGCCTGAGGTCATCGTCGGCGATGTCGTTGTCGGCGATGTCGTACGGGCAGAGGATCTCGTCGTACTTCTCCTCGTCGCCGTCGGTGTCGGCCTTGTACGAGCCGTGCGAGGAGTTGGTGAAGACGAGCACGTCGCCGGCGGCGGCGCCGGCCAGCAGCGTCTTCAGGCCGTCGAGCATCCGGACGCGGGTGGCCTCGGCATCCAGCAGCAGCGCGACGTCCGCAAAGCCGTAGAGCTCCTTCAGCACGGCGGCCCATGCGTTCGCGTCGTTGACGCATCCATTGAGATCGGACCCGTCGTACGGGTAGTCGTTGATGCCGACACACAGGGCTTTCTTGGCCATGTCACTCTCCGCTCACGTGGTCAGGTCCAGCAAGGACGACAGGGTCGGCGGCGCCTGCCGCGCCAGCGTCGCGGCCGGCAGCGCCGCGGCCATCGCCTGCGACAGCGACGTCGCACTCCGCTCGAGACCGAGCCCGGCGTCGCGCGCGTCCTGGTAGGTGCGCTTGATCTCCGCGCACACGCGCGGCCGATCGGCGCGGGTCAAGTCGGGAGACGAGTACGCCTCGAGCACGGCCCGCCGCACCAGCGCCTCGGCCATCGTCTCGTCGCGGTGCGCCAGCGCGGTGAGCGCGTCCCTGAACGGACGCGCGATGGTCGCGAGACTGTCCCAGTCATCGCGCTCGGTCATCCGTTCGATTCTGAACAGCATCGAGTCCGCGCCGTCGAGCGGCTCTCCGCGCAGCCGAAGACGGCCCGTCTCGACGCGCAGCGCTGCAGCGTCGATCGGCGCGGCCGCCCGCCGCACGACCGCAAGGTAGCCGGCGTGCAGCGCCTGTGGCGCGCCGGCGCCGGCATACGCCACGTGCAGGCCCAGGTGCTGACGCCCCTTGCCCGCGCCGAACAGCGTCTGCACGGCGCTCGTCACGGGGCCGACCGCCGCGAGTGCCGTCGACAGCGGCGGCTGCGCGAGCACGGACGTCACGGTCTCGATCGCGCCGATGAACTCGCCGAGCACGCGGCCGCCCTCGAGCGCCACCAGTCCGGCCGCGACTTCGACGATGCCGCCGTTGTAGGGAAGCAGGGGCGTCAGCGGGTAGTCGAGCTGCACGACGTCGCCGAGGTGCGCCTCATCGAGTCCGGGCAGCGACATCGGGCCGGCGATCGTCGGCAGTTCCACCATGACGTCGCCGAAGCGCAGGCGGACGAGGGCGTGCACCGCCGGATGGCGCGTCGCGAACCACTCCTTGTCGCGAGCTACGCGCATCTCGGCGAGCCACAGGCGGAAGTAGTGCAGGCCGGCCGTGCACGCCGCGCCGGTGTCGCCGGACGGCGTGACGGCGGCCGCGGCAAGGTCGTGGACGACGGCCCCCGACGCGTCGTGAGCCCACCAGTCCTTCAGGGTGTCGAGCAGCGGCACCGGATCCTCCTCATGCCCGCGCCGCGTACACGGCGATCTGCAGCGCCAGCTCGATGGCGGCATCGCGCGGCAGCACACGTTGCGCGTGCGCCATCGTGATCTCGCGGGCGCGCGTGACGAACTCGTGCGGATCGATGGTGCGGCCGGCGCGCAGGCCCGCCAGACGTCGCCCCAGCAGCCGCACGAGGTCGGCGCCGAGCTCTCCGTCGAGCGGCGGCAGCACGACGACGAGCGACACGCCGTGCTCGGCGAGGGCCGCGCCAATCACCCGCAGCTGCGCGCACGTTTCGCGGGCGGCCGGCGTCAGGTCGAGCGACGGGCGCCTCGGCGGCTGGATCAGCACGCACGCCACGTCTGGGAACGCGTGCGTGATCCGTGACGCGTCGAAGAGCGTGCCGCGATCGACCGCAAGTGACTCGAGCGTCTCCTTGTACTGGGCCGCGTCGCCGCTCGACACCTCGAAGAACAGCCCCTGCGGCGTGTCGACCGGCAGCGCGATGACGTGCGCGACCTGGACGCCGTCCTCGGGCATGCCGGCGCGCACCGCCTCGGCAGCGATCGGGCGCGTCCGCACGTGCCCGGCGCGGGTCGCGGGTTCCCACGCGTACAGCGCCTGGCGCTCGTCGCTCGACGAGGCGGACACGGTCGCGACGCTCCACACGCCTCCCGTCGCCGGTTCCAGGGGCCTGGCCGCGCGCGCCGCCGGCACGCGCCGCACGACCGACGGGTACAGCCGGTCTCGATCGAGCAGGCCGGACCACAGAAGCGCCTCCCAGCAGGGCCAGGCGTTGGCCACCGCGACTTCGAGCCAGGTCCGCTTCAGCGCGGGCGTGCGCGGCAGCGGGGCCGACAGGGCCGTGCCGGCCGGTGGCTGCCGCAGCGCATCGAGTCCGGCGAAGGCATCGGTGCGTCTGACCCGCATCGGGACGGTCGTGATCGCGTTGCCGCGGTCGTCGTGGATCGACACCGACAGATCCAGCGCGGCGATGCGGGCGGCGGCACTGCTGCCGCCGGCCTCCACGACGCGCGCCGTCCACACGATCGGCGGCGCAACGGTGGCGTCGGGATCGTCGCGCAGCCAAATCACCGTCCACGCGAGCAGGCCGAGCAGCAGCGCGATGGCCAGTCCGAATGCCCAGGAAGGAGCGCCCCCCAACGCCAGCGCGGCGGTGACCACGGCACCGGCGACGAGCGCGCCGGCGCGCATCGCGGAACCGGCTCTGGCCGGCGAGCGCGCCGGGCCGGGCACGGTGGGGTGGCCGGCCGAGGGCGGCACGGATCCCCCGGGCGCGCCCACCGGGGCGGGCGGCATCGCGGCCGGTACGCTCGCCGGTGCCGCAGCCGGCGGCGCCGCTGCCGCCGTGATCCCCGACTGGGTCGTCGTCATCGCGTCGCCGCGTCCGCCGGGCCAGCCGCGCAGTTCGATCGGCAGCTGCGCGCCCGCGCCGAAGACCACCTCGGGACGCACGCCACCGACGACCCATTGCTGTAACGCCATCACACGATGCAGCCAGGGCACCCATTCGGCCCCGGCCGGCGGCACCGCCAGCGGCGCAGCGCCGGTCGCCAGCGCAGTCCACGGCAGCAGGCCCAGAGGACCGGCGCTCGCCTGCTGGAGCGCGAAGACGGTGTCGTGGGCGGCCTGGAGGGCGCCGAGATCGATGCTCTCGCGCGGGACTCCCGCCCTCACGCGGGTCAGCGACAGCAGCGCCGAGACCTGCCAGATGCCGAGCGCGTCGTGCGCATCCTCGTACCAGGTCAGGGCGAGCGCGAGCAGGCGCAAGGCCTGGCCCGGCAGCCGCAGCGCCAGCAGCTCACCCTCCTCCGACGCGATGGCCGCGGCGCGGCGGACGCCAACACGTCTCACGAGCTCCGTGGTCGGGCCTCCCGGCGACACGCCCAGGGCGGCGCTCCGAATCCAGACGCGCAGGGCCAGCTCCGGCGCGGCCGGGTGCCGGTGCCACCAGTCCTCGGGCGAGGTCGGCGTCAGGTGCGTGGCCACTTCGGCGTCGACGCCCAGGTCGCTGCACTCCACGAGGTCGAGCGCGACCGAGGCCGAGGCGAACTCGCTGTCGTCCTCAGGGGCCGCCAGAATGACGCGGCGGCCCCACTCCGCCAGTGCGGCCCGTTCGGTGTCGTCGAGCGCCGCTCGGGCCCGCCACATCGCGTGACAGGCGCCCCGCGTGCGGGCTGCCTCGTCGGAAGTCGGCGGCAACGCGTTGGGCGGCAGGAAAGCGCGGACCCGCTCGCGATCCTGATGCGGTAGCGCCTCGGCATGCGCGGCGAGCTGCCTCGCATAGGGCGGCAGATCACCGAGGCGCAGCCGCGTCGCCGCCTCGGACTCGGCCCGGCGAATCGCCGCGGCAACCGCGGTGTTGCGCGCGCTCGTGGCGATCGACGTCAGTTCGGCGAGCCAGCGGAACCCGAGGTCGGGCCGTCCCAGCTCGATGATCTCGAGAGCCGAGACGGCGGCGGCGGGAAGGATGGCACGGTGCGCCGTCGTCAACGCCAGCGCGACTTCCTGCTGCGCCCCCGACGGCAGGGCCTGCGTCGGCCGATCCGTCACATCGGACCTGTCGGGCACGCGAATGGCGGCCGCCAGCGAGAGTCTCAGCGCCTGCAGGCGGCCCGCGGAGATCGCGCCCTGGACCGGCGGCAGTCCGTCGAACCGCGCGAGCGTCGCGTCGATCGGTTCCAGGCCCGCAAGGCCGCGCATCGCCTCGAGGGTGACCCATGCCGTGGGATCGAGCCGATCCGATGCGCGTCCACCAGTCACCCTCTCGGCACGGAGACAGGCCGGCCACTGCAGGCACGCAATCAGCTCGCGCTCCTCGCTGCCCGTCATCGTCTGCAACGCGTCGACGAAGCGCTTGCTGGCCAGCGCGGCGTCCTGCCGGCGGCGAGCGAAGCGCCCTTCGCAGATCAACGCCATCGCACGCGCCGGAGCGTGCACGACTTCGGCGGCCAGCGACGCCATCCGCTCGAGCATCGGCGGCGCCGGGGCCAGCGGATCCGCCTGCGCGTCGACCGCGTCGGCGCACGCCATCAGCGCCGCGATCGCCGGCGCGAGATGCGACGGGGCGGTCACGCGCACGTGTCGATCCGACAGCAGGTTGTAGAGCCGCAGCACCCACAGATCGACGGCGATGCCGTTGTCCACCGCCGCCACCGCCTGCGCGAGACCGCCGCTCGCCACGCGCACGAGGACCGACGCGCGCTCCTCGGCGTCGGCCAGTTGCTGGACGCCGTCCCAGGCGCGGCGCCACAGGTCCTCGGTGGCCGCGGCGCCTTGTTCGTGCAGCGCACACTCGGCGTACGTCGTCACGAACGCGCCCCACGTGCCGGCCTCGATCGCCGGCGCGGCCAGCGCCGCATCGTCGGCGAGCAGCCGGCCGAGCACCCTCACGCCCCAGGCGGCATGGCTGCCGCGCACGACCCGTGCGTCGACGATGCGCCAGGCGGTGAGCAGGCCGCCGGGATCGGACAACAGCGCCTGGACGAGCGATTGGACGATCGGTTCGTCGGGCACGTCGAACGGCGGCGCGGCGTCCAGCGACTCCCACAGGACCGGCAGCACGCGACGGCGGGCCGCCTGCACTTCCTGGGGCGACGCCTGCTCGAGGTGGCGCAGCAGCCGCACCCGGAGTTCAGGCTCGACCTCGCAGAAGCCGCCGGCCTGCCGGTCGATCCACTCCTGGGCGACGACCTCGCGGATGATCGCGTCGGCGGTCTCGCTGTGGAGATCGACCGCGCGCCGCAGCGTCGCTTCGTCGAAGCGGCCCAGCAGGGCGACGTGCGGCAGCACCCGCCGCACGTCGGCGTTGTGGATGCGGTCGAGGATCCGGATGCGCACGAAGTGATCGACCGGGTCGTTGAGAATCGCATCGGGGTCGACGCTGGCATCGCGCTGCGACACCCACGTGGCATAGACCGACAGGCTGAACGGGCTGTACCGGCGGGTGCCGTCCGATGCCGGCAGCCCGAGCGAGGCCGACGAGGCGGCGGCGCCGCTGCGCGCCAGGATCGGCGCAACCAGCGGCTCGGGCACGCCCGATCGCGACAGGTAGGTGTTGGCTTCCGCTTCAGAGAACGCGAACATCCGGTGCAGGCGCATCCAGGGCCTGGGTGGCAGTACCGGGCTCACCACGTCGCCATCGGCGTACGTGCCGGCGAGCGGACGGCGGCCGCACAGCACGACGCGCAGCTCAGGCATGCGCATGTGCAGGGCCTCGAGCAACTCGAAGGTCCGCTCGACGCTCTCGGGCAGCCGTCCGTCGGGGCCGAGGCGGGCCAGCTCCTCGCAGGTGTCGAGCATGAGGACGACGCGCGCCGCGCGCGGCGCCGCCACCGCTTCACAGGCCAGCACGAACACGTCCAGCACGTCCTCGACCGCGCCCCCGTCCGGCCGATCGACGGTGGTCCGCTCGATGGAGCGGCCAGACGGACTTTCGTGCAGCAGCGCGATCCTGCTGAACAGCAGCGCGAACGCCTCCGCGGCGCGCCCGGTCTCGTCCTTGAGCCGCAGTTCCTCGGCCAGGTGCGCGAAGAGCAGGCCGGGGCGTCGCGCCGGATAGTCCGGATTTATGTGATCGAAGTCGATGCGGGCCGTGACTGTCGGCGGTGCATCGAAGCCGGGTGGAAAGTGCTCGGCGGTGCCTGACGTCAGCGCCCGCATGAGCATCGTCTTGCCGACGCCGCCGCCACCCAGGTAGTGCAGCGCCCATCGATCGTGCGGCCCGGTCAGCAGCGCGCGCCACGCGTCGAACTGCTCCGGACGCGCGAGATAGTGCCGCAGGGAGGCGCGGTCGTTCCGCTGTCGATCGAATAGAGCCAGCCGCCGCACCGCACGCTGGTGCAGCGTCGTCGCCTCGCCGGGCGTCACGTCGGCCACGCGCTGCATCGCCTCGATCCACAACCAGGCATCGTCCTGCCGGCTGCCTGCCAGCGCCTCGTCGATCGCCGCCTCGAACACGGCAGCCAGCGTCGGCGACGCGCCCGGTTCGACCGCGGCCAGCGTCGCCCACCGCCAGGTGGCCTGGGGCAGGTGCTGATCGCGCGGCTGCGTTGAGACGCGCCGGGCGATGCTGCGCATCAGCGCCACGAGCCGCTCGCTGCCGTCCTCGGCGAGGACGCGTGACAGCCACGCGAGGCGGGCGTCGCGGGGCATCCAGAACAGGCGCTGCGCCGGAATGAACTGCCCGAGATCGTCGATCGCCAGCGCCGTCAGCGTGGTCTCGACCAGTCCTTCGTCGCGCCAGGCATCGAGCACGGCCACCTCGGCGCCGTCCGACCACCCCGGCAGACCGCATCGGACCGCGAGTGCCGGCGTCCATGCCGGCACCAGGCACAGCCAGCGCGCGGTCTCCGGCAGCGTGACGGTGGGCAGGCGCGCAAGCGACTCGAGTTCAAGTTCGGCCCGGGCCTGGGCCAGCAGGTCGGCGGCGTGCTGTGGCGTGAACGTCGTCTCGGGCCTCATGCGCTCACTTCCCCAGCCCGGCGAGCACACGCTCGTCGTCGGCCTCGACGATGACGTTGGCGAGTTGACAGGCCATGAGGGCAATCTTCAGAGCCGGGGCGGTGCTCTTCAGCTGCGACGGGTAACCCCTGTCTGTCGCGTTGTGGATGATGCCCAGCCAGCCGTCCAGTTGACCGGAGGGCAGGTTGGCCGCGGGTACGAGCGGCGGCGTCCGCTGGAGCAGGAGGTGCAAATAGATAGAGCGGTCAGTGGCGGCTTCGCGCAGAGGGTGCAGCTCGTGGCGAATCGCCCAGTTGGAGACGGCGTCGAGCGCCTTGCGCACCTGCTCGTACGGCTCGGCGTAGTTCAGGTCCTTCCGGTACGTGAAGGCGACCGGAATCGGATCCTGCTCGGTGCCAAGCCCGCCCGCGCGCAGCAGATCGGCGACGAAGCGGCCCGCCGCGCCGGCATAGCGCTGCACTTCGTCGAGCAGCACCACGACAAGCGGACGCCCCTGGATCCCAACCGGCGCCGTGACGTGGGCGGCGACCTCGTCGCGAATGCGCCAGAGGTCGCGCTGCAACGCGGTGCGGAAGGCGTCGGCCTCGCTGATGGCGAGCGCCCGCGCGACCGGCAGCGGCAGGTCGACCGCCGTGCCGCGCAGGTGCAGATGAAGGTCGATGACCTCCGGCGCCCAGTCGTGCGGCAGCAGGCCGTACTTGACGCGCACGTCGAGGGCCACGGCGAGGATCTCGCGGGCGATGCCGGAGATGTCCGACGGCCGCTCCGGTGACGCCTCGCGATGGACGCGCAGGCACGGCACGTGCCCGGCGTGGATGGCGGCGACCGCCAGCTCCTCGAGCAGGCGCGACCCGCCGACGCGCTTCTCCGGATCGGTGTCGCTGATCGAGATGCCGAGCAGCCGCCGCGACGAACCGCGCGGCGCGTGCGTGATCTCGCGCCAGTCGTCGAAGTAGGTCAGGCGGCCGCAGAACGCCGCCGGATCGTCCTGGCTGCGCAGTTGGTGCGCGACGATGGCGCGCCGCCGGGCGAGATCGAGTTCCTGCGGGTCGACGACGAGGGCGGCCTGCGACTCGACGAAGACGACCGGCGTCGCCCAGTCGATCGTGTCGCGCGGGTCGAAGCCGTGGGTGAACGCGCCGCGGCGGCCGGCCGCAGCCGACCACGTCGGATCGCCGCGCAGCAGCGACTGATAGAACTGACGCGTGAAGAGCCGGCAGGCCAGGTCGGCGACCTGTCCGCCCATGCCGATCACGAGCGCCGGGCCGCCGTGCGCCCCGTCGCCAGCCACAAGTTCGGCGCCCAGCGGCACCGCGCCGCGTCCGACAGGCAGCGCACCCGATCCGTTGCCGAGCACCTCCGACGTCGCCAGCCGGTCGAGCGGATCGGTGACGCCCGGCGCAGGAGGCGTGGCGCTGTAGCAGGCGTTGAGGACGACGACGGCCGGGAACGTGACGGTGCCGGCCGCGTCGGTGGTGGCGAGGAGGTTCAGCAACTGCGGCGCCGTGTAGTCCTGGAACGGCAACGCCTGGTCGGACGGCAACAGCCGCAGCGATCCTCGACCCTCCAGGAAGCCGCCATGGCAGATGAAGTGGACGACCGAGGGCTGGAAGTCGGCGATGGCCGCCTGCAGGCGTTCCGCGGTGGCCTCGCGCAGCACGCGGCAGTCGAGGGTCAGATCGAGCGCCTGCAGGCGGCGCAGCAGGCCGAGGTACTCGGCGCCGGCGCGGATCTCGGTGTCGCCCACCAGCGAGCCGATGACGAACAGCACGCGCGGCGCGAAGCGGCGCGGCGATGCCGGCGCACCAGGCGCGACGATCTCGCGGCTCATGAGCACGAGCGGGCCGGGACGCGCGGCCAGGAAGTACTGGCCATCGTGCATCAACTCCCAGGGCAGGCGCATCAGCGCCCAGTCGGCGGGGTCGCACGCGACTCGCAGATCGATCGGCGCGGCCGCCGCCCGCGCGGTGATCGCCGCCCAGACCTGCGTGCCGAGCACGAGCTCGAAGAGATACCGGCCGAACGTCCGCGGCATACCGTCGGACGCCTGTCCCGACGCCATGTTGGCGTACCACGCACCGAGACTGGCGGCGTCGAGCGCCTCGAGCGCCTGGGCGTCCGGCGTGCCGCCGGGCAGCGGCAGCGCGCAGGCCGGAAACGTCAGCAACTCGTCGTCGGGATCGGGCAGGGGCACAGGCGAGAGCGTGCGTACCGATCCGTCGATCGTCACCCCGTGCGCGTCGCGGACCTCGGCGGCCCAACCGCTTCCCGGTTTGGACTGCAGCGCGATCGTGAACCTGACTGGAGTCATGTGAGCGGCTCCGCCGCCATCAAGGTCTGCGCGAGCGCGGCGCCACGGGCCGCGGTGCGTACGGTCGGTTCGGCCGTCGTGGATCGCGCGCCCGCTTCTCGCACGGCAGGCAGCCACGCCAGCAGATCGCTGGCGAGCGCGGCGCCGTCGAACGCGCCGGGTTGGGTGCCGTCGGCGGCGCGACGGCGCAGCACGCCTGCGGCCATCACTTCGCGGGCCCAGCGCCGCCGCGGCTTGCCGGGCGCCACGGCGGGGCGGGTCGGCATCCGCGTCACCCACGTCTGCAGGGACGCCGGCGTCCAGCGCGCCGGCTCGTGCGCGGTCCGCGCCTGCCACGCGCGCGCGCCGGCCGGCGACGACAACAGCGCGTCGACCAGGCGGCCGCCGTCGCGCACTCGCGCGGCCTGCTGCGGATCGCCGTCGACCAAGGCCCGCCAGGCAGGCACCGCGTCGTCGACCGGGCCGGCGCCGTGGCCGAGTGCGTCGCAGGCGCGAGCCATCACGAGCAGGCGGACGACGGGCGGCGGATAGGCGTCGCGCGGCGCGCGCATGGCGTCGGCGTCTCGCGCTTCGGCCGTCGCGAGTGCCCACAGCGCCCACGGACCGAACATGAGCACGGCGTAGAGATCCGCGAAGAGCTCGCCGCTCCATCGCGTCCATTCCTCGGTGGCGGGATCGCCGAGCCCGAGTTCCTCGACGATCGCCGTGCGGGCGCCATGGCCGAGGATCTGGTCGTCGACGACGTGACCGACCTCGTGACCGAGGTGGACGAGCCACCAGGGCGCGGTGACGCAGGACGCCGGCACGCGCACGACCGCGAACGGCAGCGACTCCAGCGCGGTTCGCAGGAAGACCGCGTCGACGTCGCGCCGCAGCGCACCCGGGACGAGCCCGCGCGGAAAGACCTCGGGCGTCAGCTGCGGCTCGACGTACGGCAGCGGCGGTGGATCGACAGTCGCAGACCGCGACGCCAGCGGCGCGCCGAACGCCTCGCGATGACAGCTCCAGGCGATCTCGTCGGCGGCGCGCAGCAGCGGCGCGAGCTCGTCGTCGTCACGCTGGTCGAAGCGGTCGCGGAAGAAGTCCCAGGTGCGGCGCAGCCACGCAAGCCGGCGGTCGTGCACGCGGCAATGCGCGGCGGCCCGCGGGTCGGCATCGGTCATCGCGGCGATCGGCCCGTGCAGCTCCTGCAGGGCGGCGTCGATCACCGCGGCACACCCCTCCAGCTGCGAACGGTGCTGGCCGTCGGCATCGCGCTGCCGGCGATGGTCTCGCCAGGTGGCGAGTTCACGCCGCAGGCGGCGCCACTCCGCGTCGGTCTCCCAGATGCCGGGCACATGCGGCCTCAGGCTCCGATGCGGACGAGCAGGGCACGCGAGCCCTCGCGGGCCAGGCGGCCGGCGGCGGCGGGCGCGGTGGCGCGGGCCGTGCGGGCCGTGCGGGCCGTGCGGGACGGCAGCAGCTGCCCCCGCTTCTTCGGGCCGTCTCCCTTCAGCACGCGCGCCCGGACCTGCGGGTTGGTGGCCACGTGGAACAGCAGCTCGTCGCCGTACTCGGCGAGCACACCGGGCAGATCGGTATCCGCGGTGTCGAGCACCCGCACGAGGCCGCGCCGCACCCGCGCCGGATCGACGCCCGGGTAGTACGGCAGGAAGCGGTCGACGTCGTTCAAGGGGCGCGAAGTCGCCGCGGCACGCATGCGGAGGCCGCTTGCCGGCGGCGTGGCCGGCAGCGGTGCCTGCAGCAGCTTCTCGGCGTCGAGGATGCCGGCGCCGTGCCGGTCGGCACGCCAGCCCGACGGGGTGTCGACGCCGTGCGTCATCAGCACTTCCTTGAAGACGGCGGCGATCTGGCCGGCACCGTAGCGCGCGGCGAGCGCGTCGTGGCCGTGGAATGCCAGCCACAGCGCGCACGCACCGGCCGTCGTGGCCACCGCATACGACGTGCCCGATCCGGACGCCACCACATCGTCGGCGGGGCTGGCCGTAGCGCCGGGACGCGCCACCCACACGGTTTCGCCGGGCGCGGTCACGTCCACGGTGTCGCCGCTCGCCGAGCGATCCCAGATCTGGCGCTGGCAGTTGCAGGCCGCGCAGGCAATCACGTGATCGAGGCGGGCTGGGTACACGACCCACGGCCAGACGTTGCCGGCCGCGGCCAGCACCACGACGCCGCGGCCGACGGCGTACTCGACGGCGCGCTCGAGCGTGCCCGACGGCGTGACGCCGCCGAGGCTCATCGAAATGACGTGGCAGCCCTTGTCGGTCGCGTAACGAATCGCTTCCGCGAGTCGATCGAAGCCGAGGAGCACGACGCGCGGTGTCACGCGAATCGGGATCAGCTCCGCGGCCGGCGCCACCCCCGAGACGAACGGCGTCGCCGGCCCGCCGGCCCCGCTCATGATCACGCTGGCGGTGGTCGTGCCGTGGCCGGGGTTGCCGCGCTCCAGCGGATCGGCCGCATCGGGCTGGCGCAGGACGAAGTCGTAGCTGTCGTGCACACGCACGCGGGGCGGGGCGTCGAAGAGCTCGGCGTGCCGCGTGTAACCGGTGTCGGGATGGCCGACGACGATGCCCGCGCCGTGCGTACGACCGGCCGGCGTCGGCGGTGTCAGCGCCCAGGCCTGCTTGACCCGGCACAGGTCGAGGCTCCACTCGTGGTTGCTGGCCGCGCACGGCAGCGGCACATCGGGCTTGAAGTCGCGCGGGGCAGCAGCAGGGCGGTCCTCGACGACACCAGGAGGCGGTTCGAGGCCCGGCTGTTCCATCGCCGGTTCGGCGTCGGCGATGTCGCGATGCGCCTTCAGGCTCCGCGTCAGCGTCCACGCCCGTCCCGGAGCGATGCCGCCGCCGCCCGCTGGTGTCACGCGGAAATCACGAGCGCCAGGACCGAGCGGTTGGACCGAATAGCCATCGCCGATCGCATCGCGCACGGCCACCTCAGCAATGGCGAGCGCGCGCGTGTCGTCGCGTTCGGCCGGCGCCGCGTACACCAGTAGCGCGTGACAGGTGGCTGCGTAGGTCGGTGCCGCGGTTGTGGCTGCCGCTCTCGGCGCGGCGCCGCGGCGAGTGGTGTTGGCGGTCGGACGCTTGGCCATTGGAAACAGCTCCCATGAACGCGGGGTTGCGGCGCGAGTTGTCGGGTCAATGCCTCAAACGCTGCGCCGACCGGGCGGCGAACACGTGTGCGATTCGCGGCGGTCCGCCGTTCTTGTCGGTACACGCACACCGCGGGTCAGGAGGACTTCATGCTGCGCCAGGGCATCTTCGGGGCGGCGTTGACGGCGATCGTGCTCGGCTGGGGAGGCCTCGTGGCTTCGCGCTCGCCGCAGGGCCAGCCGGTCGATACTGCACGACCTGCTTACGGGTCTGAAGAGGACTACGGCTACGGGACGCGCTTGTCCGAGCGCGAGCGCCGCGGCCGCGACACCTGGTACTTCTGGACCGGCGGCAACGAGAAGTTCTGGGCGCGAATGGCAGAGATTACCGACGGAAACGTCGATCTGCTGAACTACGTGGATTCACGCCGCCATGGCCGGCGGTTCCGTGAGTTGGGTGCGATCACACAGCCGGGCTGTACCGCCGCTACCTCTGCCGATCAGTACGGCCTCTGGCTCGACAGTTGCCCTGAGGACAGCCTTCCAGCCGAGTTCGGCAAACCCGCCGGCATCGTCGGACTTCGCCGCTTCGTGAACCCGAAGTTCGATCCCGCCAACTGGAACGCCGAGACCTACAAGACCCATCCCGGCAAGATGCAGCCGCCCTACCTCGTCGGCATGGCGTGCGGCTTCTGCCATGTCGGCTTCAACCCGCTCAATCCGCCCGTCGATCCGGAACGGCCGAGATGGAGCGAACTGGCTGGCGCCATCGGCAACCAGTACTGGGAAGAAGGACGCCTCTTCAACTTGAAGATGACGCCGAAGGACTTCCGCTGGCATCTGGGCAACCGGCAGCCGCCCGGCACCTCCGACACGTCGCGCTTTGCGACCGACCACATCCACAACCCGAGCAACATCAACGCCGTCTTCCTGCTCGGCAAACGCCCCACCGCGATGGAGCGCATGGGCGACGGTACCGAGCGCGCCGTGCACCACATCCTGAAGGACGGCGCCGACTCGATCGGCGTGGCCGGGGCCTCGCTGCGCGTGTACGTCAACATCGGCATGTGCTCGGACATCTGGCTGACGCGCATCGATCCGGTCGCGGGCCTGGTGCCGCAGCAGCCGTTCCGCATGCAGGAGGCACGCGAGAAGTGCGAGGACTGGCGCAACACCGAGGCGCGCATGGAAGCCGCCGAAGCCTTCCTCACGACGATCGGTCCGATGCACCTGGCCGATGCGCAGGGCGGCGCGCGGCATCTCACCGAACCGGTCGAACAGGTGACGCAGGGCGGTCAGGTCTTTGCGCGCGAGTGCGCGTCGTGCCACTCGAGCAAGCAGCCGCCGACGCCGACGGCCGATCCGAAGGCGCGAATCGCCTGGTTCGAGCAGGCCGTACGCCAGCCGGACTTCCTGACCGACAACTTCCTCTCCGACGACGCGCGGTACTCGGTGCGCGACCTCGGCACCAACGTCGCGCGCGCGATGGGGACCAACGCGCAGCAGGGACAGGTGTGGGAGGAGTTCTCCTCCACGACCTACAAGCAACTGAAGGGCGTGGGCAGGATCGACGGGCTGTACAACCCGCGCAAGCCCGACGACCCGCTCGACGTGACCATCGACCGCGGCGGCTACTACCGCACGCCGTCGCTCGTGTCGATGTGGGCGACGGCGCCCTACCTGCACAACAACGCGCTCGGCACGTACGTGAAGGATCCGTCGGTGGGCGGGCGGCTCACGGCGTTCAACGACGCCGTCGAGAAGCTGCTGTGGCCCGAGAAGCGCCTCGGCGTGCAGTCGATCATCGTGACCAGCGTGCCGAGCGAGCTGAAAGTGATGGGGCGCGACCGCCCGGTGCAGATTCCCGCCGGTACGCCGGTGGACCTGATCGCACGCGTCGACCCGACGCGGCTGCCGGACATCGTCCGCAACCGCGTGGTGCTCAACCTGCTGTCCGACGACGCGCTGTTCCGGGGATTCCTGCGTAACAACGTGGTGCCCGACTTCGTGCTCGATCGCGGCCACACGTACGGCGCCGGTCTGAGCGACGAGGACAAGCGCGCCCTCATCGCGTATCTCAAACGGATGTAAGCCGGGTAAGCCGGGTAGGCCGGGTAGGCCGGATATCGGGTATCGGGTATCGGGTATCGGGTGGGTGTCCCAGGTAGGGCCGGCTGTCCCAGCCCGGCCGACACGTGCCCCGAGGTCGACAATGGCCGACGAGATCTTCGAACCGCTCGCGTTCCGTAACCTGACGGTGAAGAACCGGATCTTCCGGTCCAACGTCAGCGGACGCTTCGACAACTACGACGGCTCGGGCAACCAGGCGCGCATCAACTGGGAGACCAAGTTCGCGCGCGGCGGAGTCGGCGCAATCATTTCGTCGTTCGTCCCGGTGACGATCCGCGGGCGCATCGTGCCCAACTACGCGACGGTCGACTGCGACGAGCGCATCCCGTTCTGGCGCGCGCTCGGCGAGGCCGTGCACGAGCACGACTGCCGCTTCATCATGCAGCTGTCGCACGCCGGCCGGCAGCGCGACATCCCGGGCATCGAGTACGCCGAGGCCCTGAGTTCAACCGGCCGCGACGACCCGCTGCACGGCTTTCCTGCCGCCGCGATGACGCAGGCCGACATCGATGCCACCGTCGCGGCGTTTGCCGCCGGGGCGCGTCGGGCCAGGCTGGCCGGTCTCGACGGCGTCGAGTTGCACGCGGCCAACGGCTACCTGTTCACGCAGTTCCTGAGTTCCGGGATCAACGACCGCACCGACGGCTACGGCGGGCCACTGCGGCAACGCGCCCGCTTCCTGCTCGAGGTCGTCGCCGCCATCCGCGCCGAGGTCGGCAGCGACTTCCATCTGCAGGTGAAGATCAGTGCCGAGGACCACAACGACGCGCTGGACGATGACGAGAAGCCGGGCAACGTCCTGGCCGACACGGTGCAGGTGTGCGGCTGGCTCGACGAGGCCGGCGTCGACGCGATCCACGTGTCGAGCGGCAGCTACTTCCCGCACCCGCGCAATCCTCCTGGTGAGTTCCCCGTGGACGAGCTCGTCAAGACGTACGACCAGCTGCTGTCGAGCGGCAGCCTGGCACTGCGCAACTATCTGCTGTTCCGGTTCGAGCCGACGCAACGGTTGTTCGAGCGGCGCTGGCGTGAGGCGCGCGGCGACCGCATCGAGGGGATCAACCTGCCGGCCGCCAGGGCAATCAAGGCGGCGGTCGGTGTGCCGGTGCTGTGTACCGGCGGCTTCCAGACCGCCGAGATCATCCGTGAAGCGATCCGCCAGGAGTTCTGCGACGCCGTGACGATTGCGCGGCCCCTGATCGCCAACAACGACCTGGTGCAGCAGTTCGCCGCGGGCGTCGGCCGTCCGGCCAATCCGTGCACGTACTGCAATCGCTGTCTCGTGAACGCGGTGGAGAACCCGCTCGGCTGCTACGACGTCACCCGCTTCGCGTCGCACGAGGCGATGATCGCGCAGATCATGACGGTGTTCACACCAGCGCCGTTCCAGGCGTGACCGCCATGCGTAAGTGGATGGCGCTGCGTTGCTGGTGGCCCGTCGCGCTGCTCGTGGCGATGGGCAGCGTCTGCCTGCGCGCCGCCGGGCCGGTGCGGCACGACTCCCCATCCTTCCCCGACATCGTCGAGCACTTCAAGTACGGATCGATCGGTGCCGAGGAAGGATCGGGCATTCCCTACTGGATCTGGCGGGTGATGCCGGAGGTGTGCGCGGAGCACCTGCCGAAGCGGCCGGGCACCGGCTACGAGCGCCTGGGCTTCATCCAGGACGGCGCAGCGCATGGGCGCCCGATCGGGACGTCGTACAGGCCCGGCAGCGGCGACCGCGTCGGGCTCAACTGCGCCACGTGTCACGTCGGCACGCTGCGCGAACGCGCCGATGCGCCGCGGCAGGTCGTGGTGGGGATGCCGGCCAACCAGATGGACCTGCAGGGCTACGCACGCTTCCTTACGGCCTGCGCCAGGAGCCCGGCGTTCGAAACCGGCGCGATGATCGACGCGATCGGCAAGGTCAATCCGGACTTCGGCTTCTTCTCGCGCCTGGCCTACCGGCTCTTCGTCGTGCGGGCGGCGCGCAACGGCATCCTCGACCGCGCGAAGGAAAACGCCTGGTTCGACACGCGACCGCCGTTCGGCCCGGGGCGGGTCGACACGTTCAATCCGTACAAGGTCCTGCTCGACCTGCCGATCGACACCGTGGTCGGCACCGTCGACCTGCCGTCGCTGTGGAACCAGCGGCCCAGGCGCGGCCTGTGGCTGCACTGGGATGGCAACAACGACCTCGTCGACGAGCGCAACAAGAGCGCGGCGATTGGTGCCGGGGCGACACCGAAGTCGCTCGATCTGCCGTCGATGCAGCGCATCGCCGACTGGGCGCTCGACGTCCCCGCGCCGAAGTATCCGGAGGCCCGCATCGATCGCGCCCGCGCCGCGGAAGGCGCCGCAGTCTATGCCGACGCGTGCGCGTCGTGCCACGCTCTCGGCGGCGCGAAGGTGGGCCAGGTGACGCCGATCGACGAGGTGGGCACCGACCGCGAACGGCTCGATTCGTTCACTCCGGCCCTGGCGGCGCGCATGAACACGATCGGACGCGGGCGGCCGTGGGCGTTCTCGCACTTCCGCAAGACCAACGGCTACGCCAACGCGCCGCTGGACGGCGTTTGGCTGCGGGCGCCGTATCTGCACAACGGATCGGTGCCCGATCTGCGCGCGCTCCTCTTTCCGGCCGAGCGGCCGGCGACGTTCTATCGCGCCTACGACGTCTACGATTGGGAGCGCGTCGGCTTCGTGAGCCGCGGCGCGGAGGCCGAGCGCGAGGGCGTGCGGTTCGACACGACGCTGCGCGGCAACGCCAATCGCGGCCACCTGTACGGCGCCGACCTGCCGGAGGCCGCGAAGCTCGCACTGCTCGAATATCTCAAGACGCTTTAGGCAGTCGGCAGTGCGACGCGCTGGTAGGGCGCGTTCCCCGAACGCGCCTGACAGTGACGGCCGGGCCCGCTCGTGCTTTTCGGCTTTGGCGGACAAGTCGGCGTTCCTGGTATAGCCTCTTCGGCCATGCGTCGAATCCTTCTACTCGTCGCGGGCGCGCTGATCGCGATTCTGCTGCTCATGATCACGCGGTCCGGTGCGCAGACACCTGCGCCCGGAAGGTCGCTGGCCGAGCGCCTCGGCTACAAGGCGTCCGACATCCTGCTGATCGTGAACGCAGACGATGTCGGCATGAGCCACGCCGCCAACGCCGCGACGCAGGCTGGCATGGAGAAGGGCCTGATCACGAGCGGGACGATCATGGTGCCGTGCCCGTGGTTCGAGGAGATCGCGGCCTACGCGCGCGCGACGCCGGCGGCCGACTTCGGGCTGCACCTCACGCACACGAGCGAGTGGAAGGTCTACAAATGGGGGCCGGTGGCGAGCCGCGACAGCGTCGCCGGACTGGTGACGCCGCTCGGCTATCTGTGGCCGGACATCGAGTCGGTCTACAAGCACGCCACTCCGGAGCAGGCGCTCGCCGAGGCCCGCGCCCAGGTCGCCAAGGCGAAGGCATCAGGCATCGACATCACGCACCTCGACTCGCACATGGGCGCGCTGCAGTACGACATGCGCTACCACGCGATGTATCGCGCGCTGGCAAGGGAGTTCGATCTGCCCATTCGCATGGGCAGCCAGGAGCTGCTGGCCAAGATGGGCGCCGGTCACCTGCGCGGCGAGCTCGATGCCGACGGCACCGTCTACCCCGACTATCTGATTCACGACCAGCGCCGGAAGGGCGAGGCCGTGGACGCCTACTGGAAGCGCATCATCGGCGAACTGAAGCCCGGCGTGACCGAGCTCTACATCCACCCCGCCGTCGCCGGTGAGGAGATGCAGCACATCACCAACAGCTGGCAGGAACGCGACAGCGAGTTCCACCTGTTCACCGACGATGCGAGCGTGAGGCGGTTGATGGAGCAGCGCGGCGTCAAACGCATCGGCTGGCGGCCGCTCCGCGATTTGCAGCGAAAGCGTCGGTAGGGACGCCTGTCTCAGGCGTCCATCGCTGCGGTGTCTGGTTTCACGCGGTCGGCAGCCATGGACGGCTCGGAGAGCCGTCCCTACCTCATTGCTTTCGACATTCAGCATTGAGCATTCCCGCATTACTTCGGGAGGAAGTTCCCCTGTGTCCAGGGAACTTCCTCCTCTCCTATTGCGTCCCCATACAAGCCTGCGTAGTATGGGAAGGCCATAGGAGACCGCATGGGCAGCAAGACAGACGTCTGGCAGGGCACGCTCGCCCTGATGATCCTCCGCACGCTCGACTCGCTCGGGCCGCAGCATGGATACGGGATCGCGCGCCGCATCGAGCAGATCAGCGGCGACCGGCTGACGGTCAACTACGGCACGCTGCACCCCGCGCTGCTCAAGCTGGAGCAGGAAGGCGCCATCGCGTCCGAGTGGGGACAATCGGAGAACGGACGGCGGGCGAAGTTCTACACGCTGACCCGCAGCGGACGCGCCGAGATGGCCCGCGCCTCGCGTGAGTGGGCCCAGGCGACGGCGATCATGGCGCGCTTCCTGGCCGATGGAGGCAAGGCGTGAAGGCGCTACGGGCATTCACCCGGCGGCTCGCCGCGACGTTCGGGCACGACCGTCACGACGCGGATCTCCGCGAGGAACTCGAGACGCTGGCCGCCCTGCAGCTCGACGATCAACTCGCGGCGGGCGTGCCGGCCGAGCAGGCGCGCCGCGACATGCTCGCGCGCAGGGGCAGCGTCACCGCAGTCCAGGAGACGATGCGCGAGCGACGCGGGTTGGGCTGGCTGTCGGCGGCGGGGCGGGACGTGCGGGTCGGCGTGCGCATGCTGCGCCGCAATCCGATTTTCGCGGCCGTGGCCGTGCTCTCGCTGGGCCTCGGCATCGGCGTCAACACCGCCATCTTCTCCATCGTCGACCATCTCCTGCTGCGGTCACTGCCGGTCCAGCACGCCAGCCGTCTCACACTGCTGACGGCGGCGGATGCGCCAGCGACGGCCGCGCTCGGTGGCGACTACACCTTCCCCATCTATGAGGCGGTGCGGCTGCACGCGTCGCGGTTCGACGGGGTCGGCGCGTTCGCCGGCCCCAATCGCATGGCCGTCTCGTCGGGCGGGGCCACGGCGCGGCCCGAGGTGGTGTACGTCAGCGGCGGGTTCTTCGAGCTGATGGGCGTCGCACCGATGGTCGGCCGGACGCTCGCGGCGTCCGACGATGTGCGGGGCGGTGGGGTCGAGGGACCGGTGGCGGTGGTGAGTGCGCGGTACTTCGAGCGGACGCTGGGTGGCGACGTGGCCGCGCTGGCACGTCCGGTGGAGATCGAGGGCATCCCGTTCACCATCGTCGGCGTGATGCCGCCGTCGTTCTTCGGCGCGGAGGTCGGTCGCGGGTTCGACATCATGATCCCGTTCGGCACCGAGCCGATGATCACCGGCGAAGGCAGCTCGCTCGACGCCCGCTCGAACTGGTGGGTGAAGGTGATGGTGCGCCTCCAGATCGGACAGTCGGTCGCTGAAGCCACGCGAGCACTGCAGCAGATCCAGCCGCAGGTCCGCGAGATGACCATTCCGGATCGGTACCCGCCGGAAGAGAAGGTGCGGTATCTCACCGAGCCGCTCTCCCTGGCGCCCGCCGCCCAGGGGACGTCCGGCCTGCGAGCCCGATACCGGGACGCGCTGATGATCCTGATGGCCGTCGTCGCGGTAATCCTGCTCATCACCTGTGCCAACGTCGCCAATCTCCTCCTGGCACGCGCCGGGACACGGCGCGCCGAGATGAGCCTGCGGCTGTCTGTCGGCGCCTCACGGGCGCGACTGGTCGGCCAGATGTTGATCGAGAGCTGGCTGCTCGCGATGGCCGGCGCCGCGGTCGGCCTCGTGTTCGCGGTGTGGACGGCGCGGCTGATCGTGTCGCAGCTGAGCACGGTGCGTGTGGCGTACACGATGGACGTCTCGCTCGACTGGCGGGTGCTGCTGTTCACGGTGCTCGTCGCAGGGGTCGTGACACCGCTGTTCGGCGTCGTGCCGGCCTTGCGGGCCACACGCGTCTCGCCCGGCGAAGCCCTCAAGGATCAGAATCGCGCCATCGCCGGCCAGGCGACGCCAGCACTGACACAGGCGCTGATCGTTGCCCAGATCGCGATGTCACTCGGGCTCGTCGTCGTCGCCGGCCTGCTGATTCGGACGTTCACCGGCCTGGCATCGCAGCCGCTCGGGTTCGATGCGCAGCGCGTCATCGTCGCCACCGTGACGTTGTCGCGCGATGCGATGGCGCCGGAGCGGCGTGGCGACGCCTACGCACGCCTGCGTCGCATCGTCGCCGGGGTGCCGGGCGTCGAACAGACGACCGTGGCGGTGATCTCGCCGCTGTCGGGCCGAGGGTGGAACTGGCGCGTCGGGTCGGTGGACGGTCGCGCGGTCCAGGGCCAGGGGCGTGAGCGCATGACCTGGTCCAACGCCGTCTCGCCGGGCTACTTCGAAACGCACGGCACGCGGCTGCTGGCCGGACGGGACTTCCTCGAGACCGACGCGGCCGGGGCGCCGAAGGTGACGATCGTCAACCAGGCCTTCGTCCGTCGCTTCATCGCGCAGGGAGAACCGATCGGCCGCCTCGTCGAGGGCGATCGCGACGACGAGGATGGATCGGTGATTGTCGGCGTCGTCGAGGACGCGCAGTATCGCAACGCCCGCGAGGCACCGCCGCCGATCATGTACGCGCCGCTGGCGCAGATTCCGGTGCTGCCCGCAACGATCAGTCTCAGCGCCCGGGCGATGGGTGGGCGGGCGAACGGGCTGGAGCGCCCGATCGCCTCGGCAATCGAAGGCGCCGGCATCCCGCTCGCCGTGGAAATGGTCGCCCTCAGCCGGCAGGTCGAGAGCACCATGGTGCAGGAGCGCCTGCTGGCGATCCTGGCCGGCCTGTTCGGGGCCCTCGCGCTGGCCATTGCCGGCATCGGGTTGTACGGCGTGACCGCCTATGCCGTGAGCCGGCGACGGAGCGAGATCGGGGTGAGGCTGGCGCTCGGCGCCACGCCGACCTCGGTGGTGTCGCTGGTCCTCCGCCGCGTGGCGCTGCTGGTCGCGGCGGGCGTGACGATCGGCGCCGTCGGCGCGTTGTACGCGTCGCGCGCTGTCGAGGTCCTGCTCTACGGCCTCGAGCCGAACGACCCGGTCACGCTGACGGGCGCTGCCGTCGTGCTGCTGCTCACGGGTGCGGTCGCCGGCGTCATCCCGGCCTGGCAGGCGGCCCGTACCGACCCGGCGTCCGCGATGAGGCAGTAGTGTCAGGCCGCGTTGGGACAACGGGCCCTACCTTGGAGGCCGCGTTCCTGCCGCGCCGGAGCCTTGGCGAAGGCGGAGCCCTGGAACGCTGTCGGAACCGCTCCCGTACTCTCGTCTCGGGTCTCGTCTGGGCGTGCTGCTGGCGCGTCCGCTCGAGAGGGAGGGAACGATGATGCGAATGCGATGGGCAGCCGGCGCGGTGCTGGCATTGACGACAAGCGCGGGCGTGGCGTGGGCGCAGGCGGCGCCGGGCCCGTGGACAACGGCGGTGAAGTCGGGCTGGGGCGGCCTGAAGAAGAACCTCGCGGCCTCGGCTGCCCTCATGGGCGAGGCCGACTACGGCTTCAAGCCGGTTCCCACGGTGCGGACGTTCGGGCAGCTGATCGGCCACCTGGCCAACGACCACTACCTGATCTGCAGCGCCGTCAAGGGCGAGAAGAACCCGCAGGCGGACACGGATTTCGAAAAGACAACCGGGAAGGCCGCGCTCGTGAAGGCGCTGCAGGACTCCATCGCCTACTGCGACGGGGTGTATGACGCGATGAACGACGCCAGGGGCGTCGAGATCATCGAGATGTTCGGCAGCAAGTATCCGCGGCTCGCCGCGTTGACCATCAACGTCTCGCACTCGAGCGAGCACTACGGCAACCTTGTCACCTACCTGCGGGTGAAGGGGCTGGTGCCGCCTTCCTCGTCCGGCCAGTAGCGCCAAGTCCTTGCGGCTGCCGGACTTGTGAGTCTGGCGGCCGACTCCCGCCGGCCTGCCGGGGCCGCGGCTCCCCCACACACGTCCTCGGTGGCCGTACTGCGGTCCCTTCAATCTTGCGACTGGTCTCAACTTCGAGGCGCTAACTTCTTCCGGGTCAGCCACTTGCAGATCGGCTGCACCTTGATGACCGACCGCGTAAGTCGTATATTAGGAAGGTTCGGCGGGTACGTCGGCGCTCGCCATGGCGGCCAGCCGCGGCGGCATTCCACCGCAACCATTCCGGGATGGGGCTCTTCGAAGCCAACCCAGAAGGACCACACATGAGTACGTCCACAGACACCATCGAACAACTCGCCACCCAGGACTACAAGTACGGCTTCACGACCGAGGTCGAGGCCGATACGCTGCCGCCGGGACTGGACGAGTCGACGGTTCGCGAGATCTCGCGCCGCAAGAAGGAGCCCGAGTGGATGCTCGACTGGCGCCTCAAGTCGTTCCGCGCGTGGCAGAAGATGAGCTACCCGGAATGGTCGAACGTGCACTACCCGCCCGTCGACTTCCAGAGCATCAGCTATTACTCCGCGCCGAAGCCGAAGAAGCAGCTCAACAGCCTGGATGAGGTCGACCCGGAGGTGCGGGCGACGTTCGACAAGCTCGGCATTCCGCTCGCCGAGCAGATGGCGCTGGCCGGCGTCGCCGTTGACGCCGTCTTCGACAGCGTGTCGGTCGCGACGACCTTCAAGGAGAAGCTGGCCGAGCTCGGCATCATCTTCTGCTCGTTCTCCGAAGCGGTGCGCGAGCACCCCGATCTGGTGCGCAAGTACGTCGGTTCGGTCGTGCCGCACACCGACAACTTCTACGCGGCGCTGAACTCCGCCGTGTTCAGCGACGGCTCCTTCGTCTACGTCCCCAAGGGCGTGCGCTGCCCGATGGAGCTCTCGACGTACTTCCGGATCAACGCCAAGGGCACCGGCCAGTTCGAGCGGACGCTGATCATCGCCGACGAGGGCGCCCACGTGAGCTACCTCGAAGGCTGCACGGCGCCGATGCGCGACGAGCACCAGCTGCACGCCGCGGTCGTCGAGCTCGTGGCGCTCGCCCGGGCGACGATCAAGTACTCGACGGTCCAGAACTGGTATCCGGGCGACAAGGACGGCAAGGGCGGCATCTTCAACTTCGTGACCAAGCGCGGCAAGGCGATGACCGACGCCAAGATCACGTGGACGCAGGTGGAGACCGGCTCGGCGATCACCTGGAAGTACCCGAGCTGCATCCTGCAGGGCGACAACGCCGTCGGCGAGTTCTACTCGGTGGCCGTGACCAACAACCGGCAGCAGGCCGACACCGGCACCAAGATGGTGCACCTGGGGCGCAACACCCGGAGCACCATCGTCAGCAAGGGCATCTCGGCCGGCAAGGGCCAGAACACCTATCGCGGGCTCGTGAAGATCGCCAAGGGCGCCGCCGGCTCGCGCAACTACTCGCAGTGCGACTCGCTGCTGATCGGCGATCGCTGCGGCGCCCACACGTTCCCGTACATCGAGGTGAAGAACACCTCGTCGACGGTGGAACACGAGGCGTCGACGTCGAAGATCGGCGAGGACCAGATCTTCTACTGCCGCCAGCGCGGCATCTCGACCGAGGACGCGGTCAACATCATCGTCAACGGCTTCTGCAAGGAAGTCTTCCGTGAGCTCCCGATGGAGTTCGCCGTCGAGGCGCAGAAGCTCCTCGGCATCTCTCTCGAGGGCAGCGTCGGTTAGCGCCGGCGCGATACACGAACATGCTGACAATCACGAACCTGAAGGCGCGCGTCGACGACAAGGACATCCTCAAGGGCATCACCCTCTCGGTGAACGCCGGCGAGATCCACGCCATCATGGGCCCGAACGGCTCGGGCAAGAGCACGCTTGCCAGCGTGCTGGCCGGCCGTGACGCCTACGAGGTGACCGGCGGCGAGGTGCTGTTCGAGGGCAAGGACCTCCTCGAGATGGATCCGGAGGAACGGGCCCGCGAAGGCGTGTTCCTGGCCTTCCAGTACCCGGTCGAGATTCCCGGTGTGAACAACGGCTACTTCCTCAAGGCCGCGCTCAACGCCATCCGCCAGCACCGTGGCGAGTCGGACCTCGACGCGATCGAGTTCGCCCGCATGATGAAGGCGAAGATGAAGCTCCTCAAGATGGACCCGAGCTTCCTGCAGCGCTCGGTCAACGAGGGCTTCTCGGGCGGCGAGAAGAAGCGCAACGAGATCTTCCAGATGGCGATGCTCGAGCCGAAGCTGTGCGTGCTCGACGAGACCGATTCCGGCCTCGACATCGATGCCCTGCAGGTGGTGGCCCAGGGCGTCAACGCGCTGCGCAGCCCTGAGCGCGCCGTGATCATCGTCACGCACTACCAGCGTCTGCTGAACTTCATCGTGCCCGACTTCGTGCACGTGCTCTCCGAGGGCCGCATCGTCAAGAGCGGCGGCAAGGAGCTCGCGCACGAACTCGAAGCGAAGGGTTACGGCTGGATCGAGTCCAGCGCGGTCGGCGCGTAGAACGCTTCACGCAGCCTGCAGGCCGCAGGCTGTAGGCCAGATGTTCAGATGGCCCGCGCGGCGAGCGGGCCCTACAAATCGACGATGTCACTCACTGCTGCCCAGGATTCCCTGTTGACGGGGTTCGACGAGTTCACCGCCCGCCCCGGCGAGCCCGAGTGGCTGCGCGCCAGCCGGGCGCGCGCCGCCGCCACCTATCGCGACGAAGGCCTGCCGACGACACGCCACGAGGAGTGGCGGTTCACGCCGGTGACCGCGGTCGCCGAGGTGCCGGGCCAGCCCGTGGCGACGACCGAGGCCGACGCCGCGCTCGTCGAGGCGTTCCTGTTCCGCGCGTTCGACGGTCCACAGCTCGTGTTCGTCGACGGCCGCTACGCACCGCGCCTGTCGCGCCTGCGCGACCTGCCGGCCGGCGTCCGCGTCAGCGACCTTCGCTCGGTGCTCGAGACGGATCCGCAGCTGCTGCAGCGCCACCTCGGCACCGCGGTGCAGTTCCGCCAGCACGGCTTCACCGCGCTCAACGACGCCTGGTTCACCGACGGCATCGTGGTCATCGTCGACCGCAACGTCGTTGTCGAGGCGCCGATCCACGTGCTGTACTTCTCGACCGGTGCGGGCGCGTCGTATCCGCGTACGCTGGTGGTCGCGGCCGAGAACAGCCAGGTGTCGCTGGTCGAGAGCTTTGCCGGAGCCGACCGCCGCTACGTGGTCAACGCGCTGACCGAAGTGCTGTCGGCCGAGGGCGCCCACGTCGACCACTACAAGGTCAACCGCGAGAGCGTGAAGGCGCAGCACGTGTCGAGCACGCACATGCACCTGGCGAAGGCGTCGGTGTTTGCCACCCACAACATCTCGCTGGGCGGACTGCTGACGCGCAACGACATCAACGCGACGCTCGACGGCGAAGGCATCGAGTGCACGGTGAACGGCCTGTACCTGGCCGACGGCGACCGGCTCGTCGACAACCACACCGCCATCGACCACGCCAAGCCGCACTGTCACAGCTACGAGATCTACAAGGGCGTGCTCGACGGCCGCAGCCGCGGCGTCTTCAACGGCAAGATCTTCGTCCGCGAGGACGCGCAGAAGACCGACGCGAAGCAGACCAACCAGGTGCTGCTGCTGTCGGACGACGCGACGATCGACACCAAGCCGCAGCTCGAGATCTTCGCCGACGACGTCAAGTGCACGCACGGCGCGACGGTCGGCCAGTTGAGCGAGGAGTCGCTGTTCTACCTGCGGGCCCGCGGCATCGGCAAAGACGATGCGCGCGCCCTGCTGGTCCACGCATTCGCCGAGTCGGTGGTGGAGAACATCCGCATCGACTCGGTGCGCCACGCGCTCGAGCAGGTGCTGCTGGCGCGGTTGCCGATCAGAGAGTAGGTAGGGGCGCCTCTCTGAGGCGCCCTGTTCGACGCGCAGGCTGCAGACTTCGGGCTGCAGGCTGCTTACACAGGCTGCGTTGCCACAGGTAGCCCGTAGCCTGAAGCCCCTTAGCCCGTTGGCCTGGTGCGAATGTTCGACGCTGCTGCGATACGTCGTGAGTTCCCGATCCTGGACCAGCAGGTCCACGGCAAGCCCCTCGTCTATCTCGACAACGCCAACACGACGCAGAAGCCGTTGTCGGTCCTCGAGGCGCTGGACCACTACTACCGCACCGACAACGCCAACATCCACCGCGCGACGCACCTGCTGAGCGAGCGCGCGACGCGCGCCTACGAAGGCGCCCGCGATCGGATTGCCCGCTTCTTCAACGCGCGCGAGTCGGCCGAGATCGTCTTCACGCGCGGCTGCACCGAGGCGCTCAACCTGGTCGCGTACAGTTTCGCGCGGCCGCGCCTGAAGCCGGGCGACGAGATCCTCGTGTCGCGCATGGAGCACCACTCCAACATCGTGCCGTGGCAGATCGTCGCCGAGCAGACCGGGGCGGTGCTGAAGGTCGTGCCGATGGACGCGCAGGGCGTGCTCGACATGGCGGCCTACGAGCAGCTGCTCGGCCCGCGCACGGCGATCGTGTCGATGATCCACGTGTCGAACGCGCTCGGCACGGTCAACCCGATCGAGACGATCATCCGGCTGGCGAAGGCACGCGGCATCCCGGTGCTGGTCGACGGCGCGCAGGCGGCGCCGCACCTGCCGGTGGACGTCCAGGCGCTCGACTGCGACTTCTACGCCTGTTCGGCCCACAAGATGTACGGCCCGACCGGCATCGGCGCGTTGTACGGCCGCCGGGCGCTGCTCGAGTCGATGCCGCCCTGGATGGGCGGCGGCGACATGATCGCGTCGGTGACCTTCGAGCGCACCGAGTACAACCAGGTGCCGTACAAGTTCGAGGCGGGTACGCCGAACATCGCCGGCGTGGTGGGGTTCGGCGCCGCGATCGACTTCCTCTCGCGCTTCGACCTGCGCGAGATTGCGGCGCACGAGCACGCGCTCGTCGAGCACGCCGCGAGAGAACTCGCCGCGATCGACGGCGTGCGCCTGATGGGGGAGGCGCCGGCGCGGGCCGGCGTCGTGTCGTTCCTGGTGGGCGACGTGCATCCGCACGATGTCGGGACGTTCCTGGACCAGGACGGCGTGGCCGTGCGCACCGGACAACACTGCGCGCAGCCGGTGATGGATTTCTTCGGCGTCCCGGCAACGGTCCGGGCGTCCTTCGCGCTCTACAACACGCACGACGACGTCGAGGCGCTCATCGGGAGCGTCCGCCGCGTGCAGCAGTTCTTTTCATGAAGGTAGGGGCGCCTCCCCGAGGCGCCTGACAGGCGCGTCGCACCTTCGTCGAGGCTCCGGCGGACAAGCCGGGGAACGCGCCCTACCAACGGACGACCATGGATCTTCGCGACCTGTACCAGGAAGTCATCCTCGACCACAACAAGCGGCCGCGCAATTTCGGCACGCTCGAGGGCGCGTCGCAGGCGGCGGGCCACAACCCGATGTGCGGCGATCGCGTCAGCGTCTACGTACGCATGTCGGGTGAGCGGGTCGAGGAAGCGCGGTTCGTCGGCACCGGCTGCGCGATCAGCAAGGCCTCGGCGTCGCTGATGACCGAGGCCGTGACCGGCAGGACGACGGCCGAGGCGCATGCGCTGTTCGCGCTGTTCCAGGACGCCGTCACCGGCAAGGTGGAGCCCGACGACGAAGCACTCGGCAAGCTCGTGGCCCTGACCGGCGTCAAGGAGTTCCCGTCGCGCGTGAAGTGCGCCATGCTGGCCTGGCACGCGCTGCTGGCCGCCATGGACGGCGCCGCGGCGACGGTGAGCACAGAGTGAACGCGGAGAATTTGTGAATTGAGGCAAGCGATGTTCTCCTTCTTCAAGAAATCCGACCCGCAGGCGTCCACGCCGGAACCCGCAGCGCCGAGGCCGGCCGTGGCGCCGGAGACGGCGTCCGCACCGTCCGTTGCTGCCGACAACCCGCTCGCCGCCATGGAGGTCGAAGCGCCAGACGTGCCGCAGCCGGGCGCGTACGGCCTAGACGTCGGCGCGCTGCTCGAGCCGCCGCCGGCACCGGCCGGAGGCGCCGCGTCGCAGATCGGGCCGAAGGACGAGGGCCGCACCGCGGAGCTCACGCCGAAGATCGTCGAAGCGATCAGCACGGTCTACGACCCGGAGATCCCGGTCAACATCTACGAGCTCGGCCTGATCTACAGGATCGAGGCAGATGCCGACAGCCGCGTGAAGGTCGACATGACCCTCACGTCGCCGGCCTGCCCGTCTGCGCAGCAGCTGCCGAGTGAGGTCCGCTACAAGGTGAAGGCGCTCGAGGGCGTCACCGACGCGTTCGTCGACGTCGTGTGGGAGCCGGCGTGGACCAAGGACCTGATGTCGGAGGACGCCAAGATCGCGCTGGGCATGTTCTGATTGCCCCGCCGTGACGACCGACGTCCAGCGCCGCCGGCCGTGACGTGTTTCCCCGTCCATTGCGGCGTGGCTCGCATCACTTGCTCGATGATGTGACCTTCACGACGAGGCCGTCGACGAATGTAATCTCGATCGCCCCGGTACGTGTGCCCCAGTTCTCGACGCTGGCCGTGAACTCGCCCTCGCGCGTCGGGCGCCGGCGGTCGGGGAACCCGAGCAGGCTGTAGACGTCGGCCACCTTCATGCCGCGACGCAGCGATGCCAGCCGCGGATCGCTGAAGCTCACGTACTGCGACAGCGCCTGCCGGAAATCTTCCGGCGACGGCACCCACTGCTCCAGCCGCTTGTCGGGATACCAGACGTTGAAACGCGAGCCCTTCTCGAGGCGCTTGCGGGCGATCTCGGCCTGCTTGACCGCGTGCGCAAGTTCCGCCCGCTGGTTGGCCGCCACGGCGTCGCGCTGACGGTCGTCCGCCAGCCCGCGCAACTCCTGTTCGAGCTCGCGCCGGCGCGCCGGGTCGCGCGCCCGATCGCGCTCTCGCTCGAGGTCGCGCTCGCGGGTCGTCTTGGACGCGATGATGGGCACGAGGATCGCCACGTCGTCTCCACGCGTGCCGTAGCCGCCGCCGGCGAGCTGCACCTCGATGTTCTTCTTGTTGACCTTGATCAGCGTGATCGGCACGCGGTCGCCTCGGCGGATCGCCGTGCCCATCGTCTTCAGGCGGAGCCCGTGGGTGGCTGCGTCGATGTCGGGCTCGCGCTGCGGGTACAGATCGACTCCACCGGACGTGGCAGGCATGTCGATCAGCACCGTGACCTGCCGGCCCTCGAGCGCGGCCTTCAGCGCGGCGGCCGCGCCGGCGGGCTGCGCGGACGCGGGCCCGGCGGCCAGCAGTACGGTCAGCCAGCCGGCGCCGAGGCACCGCCCTGCGAGGCGCATCACTTGCTCGACGATGTGAACTTCACGACGACGCCGCCGACGAAGGTCACCTCGGTGACGCTGTCGGTGGTCTCCCAGGTCTCGATGACGGCCTCGAGATCGCCCTGCTTGCTCGAACGGCGGCGCGTCGGCCGGCCGAGCAGGTCGTGCACGTCCTCGGTGCTCTGGCCGCGTCGCAGCGACAGGGCGGCGGTCTCGACGTCCTGCGACGCCTGGTTCCGGCCGTTGTCGGCGAGGTTCAGCCGGGCAGGCGCCCCGCGCGACAGGCCAGGCACGCCGTCGCCGTTGCGCCCGTCGCCGAAGTCGAGGTACTTGGCCAGCGAGTACATCAGCTCCTCGGGCGTCGGCGTCCACTGCTCGAGGCGCTTGTCCGCGTACCAGATGTTGAACCGGGAGCCGCCATCGAGCCGCTTGCTCGCGACTTCGGACTTCTTGATCGCCGACAACGCCTCGGCCTCGCGCTGGTTGGCCCGCTGCTCGCGCTCACGCGCGTCGCGCAGGTAGCCCAGCTCACGATCGATCTGTCGTCTCCGGCTGCCGTCAGTGGTGCGGTTGCGCTCCTTCTCGAGGTCGCGCTCGCGGCTCGACTTGCCAACGTAGGTCGGCGAGACGTATCCGGAATCGTCGCCGAACGTGCCGTAGCCGCCGCCGCCCAGGTGAATCTCGATGTTCTTCTTGTTCACCTTGATGAGCGTGACCATCACGCGGTCCTCCTTGCGGAGCGACACGCCGAAGTCCTTGGTCCGCTCGGCGTAGTCGGCGAAGTTGATCTCCGGCTCCTGCTGGAGGTACAGGTCGACGCCCTTGTGGCTGGCCGGCATGTCCAGCAACACGGTCACTTCCCGCCCCTCGAACGCCTTCTTGAGGGCGGCTGCATTCTGGGCGAACACCGGCTGGCTGAAAGAGGCTGAAACGGCCAGGGCAATCAACGACAGCGAGAGGGCACGACTGATCCGCACATTCGACTCCGGGAGAGGTGGGTCCTGTACGGTGAACGTCCGGCCAGATGCGTCCGAACGGAGGCAACGCCGGGTACCATGCGGCGGTGGCCAGCCAGGATCACGTTCAGGCGAAGGTCCAGGAGGCAGTGGGAACCTGGAAGCGGCAGCTGCTCGACCTCACCCGGCGCAACCGGGCCCTGAACTTTCGCCCCCTCAAGGTCTCGACCGTCGCCATCGTCGACGAACTGCCGGCCGAGATCTATCGGCTGCTCGTGCACGAGGAGCGGGCGCTGACTTTCGCCGTGGCGGCCCGGACGGCGGCGGCCGGGCCCACGGGGTCGAGTAGGCCGACCGAGCCGACCGGGTCGGCCACTGCCGACGGCGAGGACCCGTTCGCCGGCGAGGAGCACGTGACCGGCGGAGCCGCCATCGCGGCCTACACGCCGGACACACTCCAGGGCGCGCACACGGACACCGTGCTCCAGACCACGCTGGATGCCGAGGCGCTCGATCGCTCGCTGCGCCGCATCGAGGAGCAGGCGCGGTTGTCGGTCGAGGAGCAGGGCGTCAACACGCTCTTCCTGACCCTCGGCCTGCTGCACTACACGGAGGCGGAGGCGTCCGACGAGGTGTTCCGGGCGCCGCTCGTGCTCGTACCGGTGTCGCTGCGCCGTGAATCGGCCCGCAGTCCGTTCGTGCTCGAACCGGGCGACGACGAGCCGATGGTCAACCCGGCGCTCGTCGAACTGCTCCGGCGCCAGCACGACGTGTCCCTGCCCGATCTGCCGTCGGACGCCGAGACGAGCCTCCAGCCGTTCCTCGCGGAGGTCCAGGCCGTGATCGCCAGGCTGCCCGCCGCCCGGGCCAATCGGCCGTGGACCCTGACGACAGACGTCTTCCTCGGACTCTTCGCGTTCCAGAAGCTGGTCATGTACAAGGATCTCGAGGCCAACGCCGGCCCGCTGACGGCGCATCGCCTGGTCACCCAGCTGATCACGCGGCGCGGCAGCGTGCCCGGCGGCGGGCTCGGTCTGCCCGACGACGTCCGGCAGGCGCGGCTGGACGAGTCCTACCCGCCGGAACGCGGTGCGCACGTCGTGGACGCCGACGGCAGCCAGCAGCGCGCGCTCGCGGCCGCCGATCGCGGCTACGACCTCGTGGTCGAAGGTCCGCCGGGCACCGGCAAGTCTCAGACGATCACGAACCTCATCGCGCAGGCCCTGCACGGCGGCAAGAGCGTGCTCTTCGTGGCCGAGAAGATGGCCGCCCTCGACGTCGTGCACCGGCGGCTGCAGGAGGCCGGCCTGGGTGAATTCTGCCTCGAGCTCCATTCCACCAAGGCGAGCAAGCGCGAGGTCATCCGCAGCATCGCCGGCGCCCTCGACGCGTCGCTGCAGCCGGCGCCGGACGCGCCCGATCACGGCGCTGCCCTGCGCGAGGTCAGATCGGCGCTCGGCGCGTACGTCGAGGCGCTCCACGCGCCGTTCGGCGCGCTGCAGGTCACACCGTACGGCGGCTACGGCGAGCTGGCGCACGTGCTCGACGCGCCGCGGCTGCCGTGCGATCTCGACGTCGCCGCGATCACCCGGCCCCAACTGGACGACGCGCGCTCGCGCCTGCAGGCGCTGGCCAGCGCGGCGGAGGCAGCGGGCGACCCTCGCACGCATCCGTGGCGGGACACGACCCGCACCTTCTATCCGCAGGACCAGCTCGATGCGGTCGTGGACGCCGCGCGCGACGCCGCGCGCGCCGTGGCGGACGTCGAAGGGCTTGCCGCCGAGGCCAGCCGTCTGATCGGCGTGCCGACACTGACCTCGGTGTCCGGCCTCGACGGCGTGCTCGCCGCGGCTGACCTGCTCCGGCGAAGCCCGGGCGCGTCGGTCGACATCCTGCGTTCCAGCGAGTGGGACGCCGTACCGCCTGACGCCGCCGCGATCACCGCAGCGGTGCGCGAGGCGCAGCGCCTCGAGCAGTCGGTGGCGGCGCGCTTCACGCCGGAAGCCCGCGATGGCGACCACGGCGCCGACATCGGCTACATGGAGGAGCACGCCGGCCTGCTGGGCACGTGGTTCTGGTGGCTCGACTCCAGACAGCGCGCGATCCGTCAGCGCTGGCTGACGTATCGGCTGCCGGCGTACACGCCGTCCTCGTATGCCGAGCAGGCGCACGACCTGAAGGCGGTGGCGGCGGTGCGGCAGGCCAACGACCGGCTCGCAGCGCTGACACCGCGCGCCACGGCGCTGTTCGGCAGCCACTGGCGGGGCGCCTCGTCGTCGGCCGACGGGCTCGATGCGTTTGCCGCGTGGGCCGTCGAGTTCCGGGCGGCGTACGGCCGCGGCGAGTTCGACGACACGGCGATGGCCGTTGCGGCACGTGGCGACGTCGACCTGTCGGCCGTCGTCCGGCTCGAGGAGGCGGTGGGCGGTCTGTCGGCGCGCCTCGATACGTTCGCCGCCCTGGTGCAGTGGGACGGCGGCACGACGGCGCTTGCCGCGCTGGCGTTCGGTGAACTCGGCACGCGGCTGCGAGGCCTGGTCGAGCACGCAGCGCTGGCGGGGCGCTGGGGCGGGTACGTGGCCGCGAGGCAGGACGTCCGCGAGACCGTCGCCGCGCCGGCGCTCGCCGCGGCCGACGGCGCGACGATGGCCGACCTGCCGCGCGCGTTCCTTCGCACGTTCTGGTTCGCGTGGCTGGCCCGGGCCGTCGCCGAACGGCCGCCGCTCGCCCGCTTCCAGGCACTCACGCACGACCAGCGCGTGCGCGAGTTCCAGGCGCTCGACCGGCAGGTGCTGATCGCCAACCGCGCCCGCCTCGTCGCCACGCTGCGCGGCCGCGTGCAGACACGCTTGCGCGAAGACGACGTCGATCAGGCCATGCCCATCCTGCGTCGCGAGATGGCCAAGCAGCGCAACCATCGGCCGATACGCGAGACGCTGCGCCTGGCCGATGCGGCCGTGAGGGCGATCAAGCCGGTCTTCCTCATGAGCCCGCTCTCGGTCGCGCAGTTCACCCGCGGCGACGCGCCGTCCTTCGACCTCGTGGTCTTCGACGAGGCGTCGCAGCTGCCGCCGGAAGACGCCGTCGGATCGGTCGCGAGGGGCCGACAGCTCGTCGTGGTCGGCGACCCGAAGCAGTTGCCGCCGACGAGCTTCTTCGCGGCGGCGCCGGACGCGCCGCCAATCGACGAGGACGAGGCCCTGCCGCTCCCGGACGCCGAGAGCATCCTCGAGGCGTTCATGGGCTGCGGCGTGCCGATGAGCCGTCTCACGTGGCACTACCGCAGCGCCCACGAGTCGCTCATCTCGTTCTCGAACGTCACCTTCTACGACGGCGACCTGCTGACGTTCCCGAGCGTGGAACCGTTGTCGGACACGCACGGTCTGCGGCTCGAGCACGTGAGCGACGGCGTCTACGAAGGCAAGGGCCTCAACCTGGCCGAAGCGCGACGGGTGGCCGATGCAGTGGTCGCGTTCGCGCGCGAGCAGCTGGCGGCGACGGCGGCTGGGCGGACGCCACGCTCGCTCGGCGTCGGCACGTTCAACCTCCGCCAGCAACTGGCCATCCAGGACTTGCTCGAAGAGCGGCGCCGCGCCGATCCGGCGATCGAGCCGTTCTTCGACCGCAGTCGCGACGAGCCGTTCTTCGTCAAGAACCTCGAGAACATCCAGGGCGACGAGCGCGACGTCATCTTTCTCAGCGTGACGTACGCGAAGGGCCGCGACGGACGCCTGCGCCAGCAGTTCGGGCCGCTCAACGGCGACAACGGCTGGCGCCGGCTCAACGTCATCACCACGCGCGCGCGTCGCGCCATGCGCGTGTTCTCGTCGATGCGGGCTGGCGACATCCACGGCGGGCAGTCGCGGGGCGGGCCGCTGCTCGAGGCCTTCCTCGACTACGCCGAGTCCGGCCGCCTCGACCACCCGTCGGTGACCCGCGCCGCAGCCACCGAATCGCCGTTCGAACGCGAGGTGGTGCAGGACCTGCAGCGCCGTGGCTTCCTGGTCGAACCGCAGGTCGGCGTCGCCGGCTACCGCATCGACATCGGCGTGCGCGACCCCGATGCGCCCGGCCGCTTCCTGCTCGGCATCGAATGCGACGGTGTCGCCTACCACTCCTCGGACACCGCCCGCGATCGCGATCGCCTGCGCCAGCAGGTGCTGGAAGCCCGCGGCTGGCGAATCCTTCGCCTGTGGAGCACCGACTGGTTCAAGGACCGGCACGGCCAGCTGGAACGACTGACGGCCGCCATCGCGCACGCCCAGGCCGAGGCGCGGACGGCGCGCGAGGCCGCCGCGGCGATTCCCGACATCGTCGACCTGTCGCTCGACAAGGAGCCGCCGGCCACGGAGGCCGCCAGCGCGCGCCCGCCCGCCGCTCCGGCACCGCCACCCGTAACGGAAGCGCGTCCGTACGTGAAATCCCAGCGTCCCTCGTCAGTGCCTGGCGAGACGGTCCTCGATTGTCCCGAACGCGAACTGACGCGCATCGTCACCGCGATCGTCGCCGAGGAGTCGCCGGTCCACGAGGACGACGTCGTGACGCGCGTCGCATCGTTCTGGGACCAGCGCGTCGGCGCGCGCATCCGCGAACGGGTGCAGGGCGCGATCGCAGGCGCGGGCGCGGCTGGGGCGATCTCCACGCGCGGTGCATTCCTGTGGGCCGACCCGTCGATCTGCGCCGTACGCGACCGCGCGGGTACCGGAATCGGTGCGGAGCGGATTGCGCCCGAAGAGTTCGACGCCGCGGTCCTGGCGACGCTCTCGCCGGGAACCGGTGTGAGGCGCGAGTCCGTCCTGGCGGCAGCGCGGGCGGCCCTCGGGTTCGAGCGGATCGGCTCGACGTTGTCGGCCGCGCTGGACGCGGCCATCGATCGCCTGGTCGAGCGCGGAATGATTGGCGAAGCGAGCGACGGCTACCGGCGGCGTTGACGTGCGTCGGCGCGTTGCCGTGCCGATGCGTGGATGCCGCGCGTGACGAACGCCGTCGGAGCGGCGCGACTCACAGCCGCGGCCAGACGAGCGCGAGCACAACGGTCACGACCAGCCCGGCGCACCCTTCCACGAAGACCATCGCGCTCGCGGTCTTCAACGTCTGCGCTTCGGTCATCCCGCTCATCCGCGAGATGACCCAGAAGCCGCTGTCGTTCATCCACATGCCGACCTTCGATCCGCACCCGATCGCCACGGCGACGTACACCGGGTGGTACGGCAGCTGGCTCGCCAGCGCGATCGGTCCGATGATGCCGACCGCGGTGATCATCGCGACAGTGGCGCTGCCCTGCGCGATGCGCACGAGGGCGGTGATGCCCCAGGCGATCGGCAGCAGCAACAGCTTGTGCTCCGGAACGGTTGCGGCCGCGAGTTCGGCCATGCCGGCCTGCCGGAGGACCGCACCGAGTGCGCCACCACCGGCGATGACCAGGATGATCTCGCCGGCCTCGACCACACCTTCGCGCACCGTTCGGCGAATCGCGTCGGCGCGCGCCGCAGACTGTGCTGCCGGGGTCGATCCCGCCGACAGCGGAATCGGCGCATATGCGTAGAGCAGCGCAAGCGCACAGCCCGCCGACACGGTGAGGGCCAGGTTCTTGTCGCCGAGGACATGGATGGCCGTCACGACCCAGGCCGGCAGGCCATGAGTGGAGGTGCCCAGTGCCGACTCGGCACTGATGAGGACGACGGGCAGCAGAATCGGCAGCAGCGACAGCATCAGCGGCGGCAGCCGCGGCTTGATGACGACCGGCGCGTCGTCTCCGACCGGCACGGCGCCCTCGCCGGCGAGGACGGGGTGGACCTCGCCGCCCCACCGCCGATCGGCGTACAGGGCGTATGAATAGCCGGCCAGCGCCGCCAGCGCCGCGACGATCATCCCCTGCTGCATCATCAACGCGATGCTGATGCCCATCGCATCGGCCACAAAGAGCGGGCCTGGCGTTGGCGGGACGAGCGAATGCGTCATCGTCGCGCCGGCGACGATGGCGAGCACGAAGAGGACGTAGCGCTTGCGGGTGTCCTGCCACATCGCCTTGGCGAGCGGGAGCAGCAGATAGAAGACGGCCTCGGCGAAGATTGGAATGCCGAGCAGGAAGCCGCTGGCGAGGAACGCGAGCGGCGTGCGCGAGGCGCCGAGGCCCCGTCGCAGCGAGACGACGATGCGTTCGGCGCCGCGGGCGGCCATGAGGCAGCCTCCGAGGATGGAGGCCATCGCGATGAGGATGCCGATGTCGAGCGCGGTCCGGCCGAACCCCTCCGCGACACGACGCCCGATCGTCTCTCCGGCCAGGCGCGACGCGGTGCGCGCGACGGTCGACGTCGTGACCCAGTCTTCAGCGGAGATCGTCGTGCCTGCGACGACCTCGCCGACGAGGACGACGTCGCCAACGGGGCGACCGGACGGCGACGCGGCCGGCGCGACGGTGGCGGTGCCGAGACGGGTCGGCCTCTGGCGTCCCTTGCCCAGCCGATAGACGTCGTAGGTGGTGGTCGTCGAGAGCTGCCCCTGCCGCGCGGTGACGTGAAGCAGCCGGCCGTTGTCGGTGACACGGTCGATCCGCACGCCTTCGCGGGTGAGTTCGTAGCGCTCGATCGACGAGGCGGGCGTGAGCGCCGCCACGGCGAGCGCCGCGACGATCAACGTGAGGAACGCGTGCAGCCGGAGGACCAGCACGCCGGTGATCACGAGCGCGAGCGCGACCGCCAGGATCGGAAGTGGACTCAAGAGGCGGTTAGCGTAGACTTCCGCGACCGTTTTTGCCAGCCTGCCGCCATGACCGACGCACGTGACACGGCCTCGACCGGACCGGCACGACCTGCCCGCCGCGCGGTGAGCGACCTCCGCTCGCAACGCTGGTTCGCGCCCGACGATCTCCGCAGCTTCGGCCACCGCAGCCGCCTCAGGCAGATGGGGTACGCGGCCGACGATGCGGAGGGCAAGCCGGTCATCGCCCTCCTCAACACGTGGAGCGACCTGCAGCAGTGCCACGGGCACTTCCCGGAGCGTGTGGAGGACGTCAAGCGCGGCGTGTGGCAGGCCGGCGGCTTCCCCGTCGAGATGCCGGTGCTGTCGCTGTCGGAGATGTTCGTCAAGCCGACGGCGATGTTCCACCGGAACCTGCTCGCCCTCGAAGTCGAGGAGGTGTTGCGGGCCCATCCGATCGACGGCGTGGTGCTGATGGGCGGCTGCGACAAGACGGTGCCCGGGCTCCTGATGGGCGCCATCTCCGCCGATCTGCCGGCGATCTTCATGCCGGCCGGGCCGATGCTGGCGGGCCGCTACCGCACCGAACGCCTCGGCAGCGGCACCGACGTCTGGAAGTACTGGGCCGAGCGCAAGGCCGGCAACCTCGACGACTGCGCGATGCGCCTCGTCGAGGAGGGCATCGCCCGCTCGAGCGGCACCTGCATGACGATGGGCACGGCGTCCACCATGGCGTCGATCACCGAGGCGCTGGGCATGACGCTGCCAGGCGCAGCGACGATTCCCGCGGTGCATGCCGCGCACAGCCGCATGGCGTCGGCCTGCGGCCGGCGGGCCGTCGATCTCGTGTGGGAGGACCTGCGGCCGTCGCGCATCCTGACGGCCAGCGCGTTCCGCAACGGCATCGTCGCGGACATGGCGCTGTGCGGCTCGACAAACGCCATCATCCACCTCATCGCGATGGCGCGGCGGGCCGGTGTGCCGCTGTCGATCGACGACTTCGACGCGATGTCGCGCGTGGTGCCGGTGCTTGCCAACCTGCGGCCGGCCGGCGAGTTCCTCATGGAGGACTTCCACGACGCCGGCGGCGTGCGCGCCCTGCTCACGCGGCTGCGCGAGCACCTCGCGCTGGACTGCCTGACGGTTGCGGGCGTGACGCTCGGCGAGGCGATCGCCGGCGCCGAGGTGTTGTCCGACGACGTGATCCGCCCGATCGAGCGGCCGCTCGCCCGCGCCGGCGGCACGTTCGTGCTGCGCGGCAACCTGGCGCCGGATGGCTGCGTGATCAAGCCGACCGCGGCCGAACCGCAACTGCTGCAGCACACAGGGCCGGCGCTCGTCTTTGCCGACTACGCCGACCTCAAGGCGCGGATCGACGATCCGGCGCTCGCGGTGACGGCCGACCACGTGCTGGTGCTCCGAAACGCGGGACCGGTCGGGGCGCCGGGCATGCCGGAGTGGGGCATGCTGCCCATCCCGAAGAAGCTCCTGCAGCAGGGCGTGCGCGACATGGTGCGCATCTCCGACGCGCGAATGTCGGGCACCAGCTACGGTACCTGCGTGCTGCACGTGGCGCCGGAGTCGGCCATCGGTGGACCGCTGGCGTTCGTGCGCGACGGCGACGCCATCGAGCTCGACGTGGCAGCGCGACGGCTCCACCTGCACGTGAGCGACGAAGAGCTGGCGACGCGGCGCGCCGCCTGGACCCCTCCGCCCAGGCGCTACGGGCGAGGCTACAGCCGGCTGTTCCTGGAGCAGACGTCGCAGGCGCCGAGCGGCTGCGACTTCGCGTTCCTCGAGCGCGGCGACCCGACGCCTGAGCCGGACATTTACTGAGGGGCGGAAACGGGTACCGGGTGCCGGGTACCGGGTATCGGGTATCGGGTATCGGGTATCGGGTTGCGCAGGGTATCGACATTGCGCATTACGCATTGCGCATTCGAAGGTAGGGGCCGGTTGTCCCAACCCGGCCGACCGGAACTGCCGGACCTGAACCGCCCGACAAGTCGGGCGGCTACGGACAGATCGTCGTGGCGGCTTTCCGAGTCAGATTGGCGTCGGCGTCACCGTCCCTGACACCGGCGCGGGCGCAAGTCGGGTAGCCTGTACGCCGTCGCCCGACACCCCGAGAGGCCCGGTTGCGTTCATGCTCACGACTCCGCTGACCCCCGACCATTTCACCCGCTCGGTGATGGCCGTGCCGCCCCTCGCGCGCCGGCCCGACGGCACGCTGGCCGAGGAAGCCAACGGCCTGATCGTCAGGCACCTCGAAGCGGGCGGCGTGACGCTGCTGCTGTACGGCGGCAACGCCAACTTCTACCACCTGCCGCTCGCCGAGTACGACGCGGCGCTGTCGATGCTGGCGCGGCTGGCGGGGCCAGAATCGCTGGTCGTGCCCTCCGCCGGGCCGACGTACGGCCTGTTGATGGAGCAGGCTCGTACGATCAGGCGGCACTCCTTCCCCACCGTGATGGTGCTGCCGCAGCAGGGCATCACCACGAGCGTCGGCGTCGCCAACGGCATCCGCGCCTTCGCCGATGCGGTCGGGCTGCCGGTGGTCGTCTACGTCAAGAACGACGGCTACATCGAGCCGGAGGAGATCGCCGGTCTCGACAGGGAAGGCATTGTCAGCGCCATCAAGTACGCGGTCGTGCGCGGCGACACCGCGAGCGATCCGTACCTGCGCAAGCTGGTGTCGCTCGTGGACACGTCGAAGATCATCAGCGGGATCGGCGAACAGCCTGCCATCGTCCACACGCGCGACTTCGGCCTCGCCGGGTTCACCAGCGGCTGCGTGTGCGTGGCGCCCCGGTTGTCGCAGACGATGCTCGCCGCGGTCCAGCGCAAGGACTGGGACGAGGCCGAGCGCGTCCGCGCGCTCTTCCGTCCACTCGAAGATCTCCGGAACGCGATCAACCCGATCCGGGTGCTGCACCAGGCGGTCGAGAGCGCCGGCATCGCCGCCACGGGCCCGCTGCTGCCGCTGCTCACCAACGTCGACGCCTCGCACGTGCCGGCCATTGCCGACGCCGCGCGCGCGCTGCTGGCCGCCAACGACCATGACTGACGCTCGCCTCACGGCCCCTTCTGCGCCGGAGGGACGCGCGTGACCGTCAATCCGGTCCTGGACGACCTGCTGACCCGCCTCGCCGCGGCCGGCAAGGACGAGGAGCCGTTCGCCGTGTTCGTGGCGTATGCCTGCGACGGCGAGGAGGCGCTCGCCGGCGCGGTCAAGGGCGAGACCGCTGCAACACGGCGCAAGACGCCGAAGACGAAAGCGACGGCAGACCGGCCCCCGGTACCTCGCGCGTACCTCAAGCACATCAAGGTGCGCGCGTTCCGCGGCATCGGCCCCGAACGCACGCTCGCGCTGCCGGAAGGCCGCGGCCTCACGATCGTCAGCGGCCGCAACGGCTGCGGCAAGAGCAGCTTCGCGGAGGCGCTGGAGCTGCTGCTGACCGACCAGTGTTCGCGCTTCACGGCGGCCATCGCGGCCGAGGGCTGGCGCAACCATCACGTCGACGAGAACCCGTTCATCGCCGCCGACGTGCTGATGGAGTCCACTGGCCTGGTCACGTTCTCGCGACGATGGGGAAAGGACGCGACGCTCGCGGATGGCGAGACCGTCGTCAAGGACGGCGGCTCGACGGTCGTGCTCGCGACGACGCCGTGGCTCCGCGCCTCGCGAGACTACCGCCCCTTCCTCGCGTACTCCCAGCTCGGGGAGATGCTCGACGGCAAGTCGGCGCTGTACGACGCGCTGATGACGGGCCTCGGCCTCGAGCGATACGTCGAGGTGCGCGCCCGCCTGATGAACGCCGCACGAGAGATCGACAAGCGTCAGGACGAGGCAAAGGCGGCAGCGGCGACGCTGGCGGCCGCGGCCCGCGCGGCCCGCGACGGCGCCGACGACGCGCGGCTGGACGAGGTGGCCACGCTTCTCTCGGCCAAGACGTGGGACCTCGATGCGCTCCAGCGGCTGGTGGCAGACGACCTCGAAGACGACGGGCGAGGGCAGCTCCTGCGCCAGCTCGCCACGCTGCGGCCGCCCGAGGCCGGCAACGCCGCGGAGGCCGTCGCCGTGTTGCGCTCGGCCATCGAACGCGCCCGCGTGATCGGCGAGCGCTCGGCCGGCCGGGCCCGGCAGGTGGCCGATTTGCTCGAGAAGGCGCTCGACGTCACGAAGGTGACCGGGACCGCCGCGTGCCCTGTCTGCGGCACCGACGACGTCATCGACGCCGCGTGGCGCGCACGCACCACCGAGGCAGTCAGCCGTCTGCGTTCCGACGCGACGGAGGCCGACGACGCCCAGCGGGATCTCGAGAAGAGCCGGACCCGCGTGATGCAGCTGTGCGCCGCGCCGCCGCCCGTGCTCGCGGCAGCGGCCCGCGCCGGCCTCGACGTCCTCGCCGTGCAGGACCGATGGAACGACTTCGCTGCCGCACCAGCCAACGCCGCCGGGCCGGAGGCGCTGGCGCGTCACGTCGAAGAGCGGCTGCCGGTGCTGACGGCGGCCGTCGACGCCGCGGTCGCGTTGGCGCAGGCGGACCTGGCGCGACGCGAGGACGTGTGGCGGCCCGTGGCCCTGCAGCTCGCCGCGTGGCTGCCGGGGGCGCGTGGAGCCGAGGCCGGCCGCGACGCCAAGCGTCACCTCCGCAAGGCCGAGGACTGGCTGAAGGACGTCATCGAGGACATCCGGCGCGAGCGCTTCGAGCCGATCGCGCAACAGGCGACGAGGTACTGGTCGATGCTTCGCCTGCAGAGCGGCGTCGAGCTGCGCGACGTGCAGATGGTCGGCAGCGGGCCGCGCCGCGGCGTGCAGCTGGACGTGAGCGTCGAAGGCACCGATACGTCGGCGCTGAGCGTGATGAGCCAGGGCGAGTTGAACAGCCTCGCGCTGAGCCTCTTCCTGCCGCGCGCGACGATGCAGGAGAGCCCGTTCGGCTTCGTGATCATCGACGACCCGGTGCAGGCGCTCGATCCCGCCAAGGTGGAAGGCCTCGCCCGCGTGCTCGGCGAAGCGGCCGCGACCCATCAAGTCGTCGTCTTCACACACGACGACCGGTTGCCGGAGGCAGTGCGTCGGCTCGAGATCCCTGCGACGTTCGTGGACATCATGCGGAAGGATCGATCGGCCGTCGAGATCCGGCGCGTGAAGGGCCCGGTGTCGATGCTGCTGGACGACGCGCGGGCCATCGCGAAGACCGAGGTCATGCCGGACGGCCTCAAGCTGCGACTCGTGCCGAACTTCTGCCGCTCGGCGGTGGAAGCCGCGTGCCATGAAGTCGTGCGGGCGCGACGGCTGCTGCGCGGCGACGCCCATGCCGATGTCGAGGACCTGCTCGTGAAGGCAGGCCGGCTCCGCAACCTCATGGCGCTCGCGCTGTTCGACGACGTCGAGAAGGGCGGCGAGGTCGAAACCCGGCTGGGATCGGAACGCAAGGCCGCACACAAGCAGACGTTCCGCGCGTGCCTGGAAGGCGCGCACGGCGACTTCACGGGCGATCCCGGCGCCCTGGTGACGGCGAGCGAGGCGCTGGTCGAGTTCATCCGTGCCAAGGCGGCCAGGGTGTGAGGAAGCCATCGACGCCCGGCGCCGGCGAACTCTTCGCGATGTGCCGGGTGCTGCTCGACGGCAACGACTGGGGCACCGCGTTCTGGTGGGGGCGTGCCGCCGCGGTGCTGGCGCGACAGGCCGTGGAACTGTCACTCGACGAGTTCTGGGCGCAGCGTTCGCTGCCGATGCTCGAGTCGACGGCGCGCGGGCAGTTCCTCGCCCTCCGGTTGTACCTCGCAGACGACGGCCTGGCGGCCGAGGGCCACGCGACGTGGTCGCTGTTGAGCCGCGCCTGCCACCACCATCCGTACGACCTGCAGCCGTCGCGCGACGAGGTGCTGGGATGGATCGACGCCGCGGAGCGCTTCCACGGCGTGTTGCAGTCGGCAAGCCATGACATCCGTGAGCGGTGATCTACTCGACGCCTATCGCCGCACGGAGTATCGCGTTCTCGATGGCGACAACCCGTTCGTGATGCGCGTTGACCAGGAGTGCGCACCGCTCCGCCGCTGCCATGAGGCGTTCGACGTCCGCTGTTCGAGTTTCATCACGGCCTGGAACCCGTGCAGCACGCCGACGCCTTACGCCGTCAACGACGCGGCCATGGAGCGGCTGTCACACGACGTCGTCGCGCTCGGCCTTCGGGCCTTGCCGGGAATCGGCGTCGACCCCGCCGGCCAGTGGCCGGGCGAACCAAGCCTGCTCGTGCTCGGCCTCGACGTGCCCGCGGCGCTGACGCTCGCCCGCGCGTACCGTCAGCACGCCATCATCTGCGCCGGCTCCGACGCCGTGCCGCACCTCGTCGTCGCGACGGCCTGACGCCGGTGGCCGCGGTCAACCGCCGGCGGCGCGCACCGACCAACGCGATCCGTCGGCCCGCTTGTCGATGATCACGCTCGCGGGCATGCGGTCGGTGAGTTCGCGCACGTGCGTGATGATCCCGACCATCCGCCCTCGCATCTGCAGCGACTCGATCGCGCTCGCGACGACGTCCTGCGCGTCGCTGTCCAGGCTGCCGAACCCTTCGTCGATGAACAGGCTGTCGAGATGCACGGCGCCGGCGGCCCGCTGTACCTGCTCACTGAGCTCGAGCGCGAGCGCGAGCGACGCGAGAAACGTCTCGCCGCCGCTCAACGTGTCGGCCGTACGCCGCTCGCCGGCGTTGTCGTGATCGACGACGTAGAACTCCTGGTCCACCCACTGCAGCGTGTAGCGGCTCGAGAGGTCCATCAGCCGCGCCGAGGCTCCGAGCACGAGACGCTCGAAGACCTCGCCGAGCAGCCAGTCCTGGAATGCGTTGGCCTGGAGGTCCGCGGTCAGGACGCCGTGCACCTCGAGATCGGCGCGCGCCGACCCCAGTCGATCGCGGACGGAGGCGGCGTCGGCGACCCGATGCCGCAAGGCGGTCACGTGTGCATCGAGCTCGCCTCGACGCCCGAGCGCCCGCCCGAGCTCGTCGTCGGAGGCGCGGCACGCGGCATCGGCCGCGGCGAGGTCGTCCTCGCCGGCCGGATCGGGCCCGAGCTCGGCGGCCAGTTCGTCGACCCGCGCGGTCAAACGCGCGTACGTCGCGTCCCACTCGTCGCGGGCCGCGGCGCACGCGGCATAGGCGGCATCGCCGAGCCAGGCGCCGCGTGCGTCGGCGGTGGAGGCAAAGCCGTGCTCCTCGACGCTGCGCTGGGCCGCGGCCACGCTGCCGTCGCGAACATCGCGGGCATCGGCCGCGCGGCGGCGCGCTTCGTCGAGTCGCGCCGATGCCGCGACCAGTGCCATCTCCTCGCGCGTCGCCTCGTCGCGGGACGCACCGGCTTCCCACTCGAGGCGGGTCACCTCGGTCGTGAGCGACGCCAGTTCGGCGTGCGGGTCCGCCGCGTCGGTGACCTGCGCGATGACGGCCGCCACGGCCCGTCGATCGGCGTCGCACGTGTCGAGACGCTCGCGCAGTCTCTGCGCCTCGCGGATGCGGGCCGCATGCGCATCCTCGGCGACCGTGACGGCCGCCGCCGTACCGGCCGAGACTTCCCGCGCCACCTGCAGTGCCCGTGCCGCCGCCTCTGCACGGGCGCGATCGGCACGCAGCTGCTCGACGCGATCGAGCAGCCACTGCTCGGGTCGGCCGGACTGGCCCGCAGGGAGATACGCCGACAGGTCCGACTGCAGCGCGGCGGCACTCGCGTCGATCCGCGCCGCCAGCGCGGTGACCTCGTGCGTCGTCCGGGCGTCGTCTGCCTCGGCGCCTGCGAGCGCCGCTGCGGCCCGGGCGAACGCATCCTGGGCCTGGCGTTGGACGATGACCGCGAGCTGCACGGCTTCCGCCGTCTCGTTCACCGCGACGTCGGCTTCCTGCTGGTCGGGCGCCGGCTGCACCGGCGGCACCACCGCGACGTGCTGCTCGCAGACGGGGCATGTGTGGCCCGATGCCAGGTGGGCGCGGAGCGTCATGGCGCGATGCCGATCCCACAAGAGCTGTTGATGACGCCAGGCGGCATCACGCTCGACGATGGCGCGCTCGTGCCCGGCCTGCGCTTCGGTCACCGCTTGCTCGCGGGCTCGATGGATTCGCCGTGCGTCGTCGAGCGCGCGGGCGGCTTCGGCGCGGCGGCGCTCGACGGCCGTCGTCTCCTCCCTGTCGCGACGCAACTCCACCGCGCGGTCGCGGCCGCGCTCACACGCCGCCAGCTCGCCTTCGTCGAACACGATCCGCCGGTGCCCGTCGACTGCTGCCTGGTGCCTGATCTTGGCGTCCTCATGAGCGCGCCTGGCCGTCTGCGCGTTCTTCGCCTCCGCTGCGGCCAGTGCGTCGGCATCCGCGAGATCGTCGCGCCAGCGGCGCCAGTCGCGTTCGAGTGCCGCGTGCTGTTCGAGGCGACCCTCGAGGCGCTCGAGCGCGGCGATGCGGTCGCGCAACGCCGGGATGGCCGCGGCTGCCGTGGCAGCGGCGGCGTGCCGGCGCGCGGCCGTGGCCGCTCGCGCCTTGGCATCGCGCATCGTAGCCCTCGCACCGCGTTCCTCGCGCTGGCGCGCCTGGACGGTCTCCTCGGCACGATCGCAGGTATCGAGCAACGGCGCGACGAGCCGCGCGGCGCCGGCCAGATCGAGTTGACGGCGGCGCTCGTCCTGCTCTGGTGCGGCGGCCTGCAGCAACACGAGCCGTGACGCCAGATCGGCGCGCTCGCGGGCGAGGCGCACGCGGTCCGCAATGGCGTCACGACGCGTGCGAGCGTCGGCCACGTGTCGGCGCACGGTGTCGAGCGAGGTCACCAGCGCGTGACGCTCGTCCTCCAGCGCGGCGAGAGCGGCGGGCGTCGCCGTCCCGAGGCTTTCGAGCTGCTGGTCGAGAGCCGCCACGCGTGCACGTGCGGTGGCGTGGCGCTGCCCCGCGATCTCGCGCATCCGCGTGTACATCGTCAAGCGCAGCAGGTCCTGCAGGATGCGGCGGCGATCGGCGGCGGCGCCCTTCAGGAAGCGCGCGAACTCGCCTTGCGGCAGGAGCACGGCCTGCGTGAAGGCGTCGTAGTCGAGGCCGACGATCCGCGTGACGGCGTCGGCCACCGGCTTCACGCCGCTGGCGACGGGTGAGGACTGCCCGTCGTGCAGGCGATCGAGTTGGCACTGCGTGCCGCCGGACCGCCGCGTGCTGCGGCTGACAACGTAGTGATCGCCGCCGGACGCGAAGGCCAGCATCACGGTGAGTCGATCGCGGCCGTGCGAGATCAGCTCCTTGACGCCCTGCTTGCCCATGCGCGGCACGCGGCCGTAGAGCGCGTACGTGATCGCATCGAGGACCGTGCTCTTGCCGGAACCGGTCGGGCCGGTGATGGCGAAGAGTTCGAGGTTCGTGAAGTCGAGCGCCGGCTGGTCGTCTCGAAAGCACGTGAAGCCCGACACCCGCAGCGTGATCGGCCTCACGACACGACCTCGACGGCATCCACCACGTCCAGCAGATCCTCGAAGGCGGCGAGGACTGCCGGCGACGGCGCCACGCCGTGTCGCGACTCGTGGTACAGCGCGTACAGGGCCCGCGGATCCAGGCCGATTCCCTGCGGCCGCGGGAGGCTCGCCTCCTCGCGAGGCGCGACCCGGACGTCGACGCTCACCACGCCGGGCACGACGGCCCGCACGCGTCGGTTCAGATCGCCGTCCACAGGACCGGCGCCCGCCTCGACCACCACGCGCACGTGCGGCCGGTCGGCGAGGTGCGCGGCGTCCACGTGCAGGGCGCGCGGCGACAGCGTGATCGTGCGCAGCGGCCGGGCACCGACGTACGGCCGCACTTCGACACGGGCCGGCTGGCGCGGACGGACGTCGACGATGTTGTAGGCCTTGGGCTGCCCTTCCTCACCGAAATCGAGCTGCATCGGTGAACCCGCGTACCACGTCGGCGCGGCGGCGCCATGCAGCTGCTGATGGAAGTGGATGTGGCCGAGCGCCACGTACTGCGCGGTGCGCGGGAACGTGGCGAGCGAAGCCGCCCAGTCGTCGGTCACGTGCACGCGGCGCTCGGTGCCGCCGAGCCTGGCGCCCTCGACATGGGTGTGCGCGAGCAGCAGATTCACCGCGTCGGCGGCGAAGCCTTCGCAGGTGCGGGCGACGAGTCGATCCATTTCGGCCGCGTAGCGCCCGGGAGCCCGTTCGGGTGCGTCGCCGAACTGCTGCGCCGACACGAGCCGCGCCACCGGCGCAAAGGGGACCATCGCGACCATCGCGCGGCCGTTGCGGGTCTCGACCGGCACGCAGCCGCCCCGGCCGGCCAGCTTCGGGATGCCCGCCGTCGTGACCAGCGCGAGTTCGGCGAGCTGCCCCCACGCCTCGACGCGGGCGGGGCTGTCGTGGTTGCCGGCGATCACCACGCTCGGCACGCCCAGGCGGCCGACGCGCCGGAAGAAGCCGAAGACCAGCCGCTCGGCCTCGGCGGCCGGCGAGGGCGAGTCGAAGATGTCGCCCGTCATCACCAGCAGGTCGACCCGATCCCGCTCGATCGTCTCGGCGAGATCCTCGAGGACGGCTGCGAGTTCGTCGAGGCGTGAGCGCCCCTTCCAGAGTTTGCCGGCGTGCCAGTCGGAGGTGTGCAGGACTTTCAAGGTGGTTCTAAGGTTCTGTGCCCTTGGTGACCGGCGCTGGCCCGGTCCTGCTCCATTCCTCGTAGGAGCCGTCGTACAGCTTCACGTCGTAGCCGAGCAGCCGCGCGGCCACGTAGGGGACGGTCGCCTGCTGCCCGATATGACAATACGTCGCGATCGACGTGCCGGCATCGATGCCTGCGTTCTCGAAGAGCGCCCGCAGCTCGTCGCGCGACTTGAACGTCCCGTCGGCACGGATGAAGGTCTCGAACGGCAGGCTCACCGCCCCCGCCACGTGTCCGGGGCGCGGGATGCGGCCGTTGTTGTCGCTGGCGCCGGTGTAGAACTGCGCGAGCCTGGCGTCGACGACGGCGCTGCCGTTCCGGCCGGCGTGAGCGCGGACCCACGCGAGATCGGCGACGGCCGCTGGCCGCGGCCGCAGCGTCAACGGGCCTGGCACGGCTGGCGCGGGCACGTCGCGAGTCACAGGCTTGCCTGCTGCCTTCCATGCCGGCATCCCGCCGTCGAGCAGCAGCGTGCGGCTGCCGAGGCCGGCGTAGTCCAGCGTGAACACGACGCGCGTGCTCGGACTCACCCAGTCCTTCCCCATGTACACGACGATGCGGGAGGCGTCGGAGATGCCGAGCGCCTCGAGCCGGGCTTCGAGATCGGCGGGCGCCGGCAGTTGCAGCATGAGCCCGCCCTCCTGCGGAGGCATGGCGAGCGCACGGGCGTCGAGGTGTCGTGCACCGGGCAGGTGCTCGGCGTCGTACTCGGCCTTCTCGCCAACGTGCAACAACACGAGCGAGCCCTCGCGAAGCATCGGTTCGAGTTCGGCAACCGTCACGAGTCGCGGCGCGTCGGCCGGCGCCGTTTGCGCCGACGCCGCACCGCCTGCGAACAGCGACGTGATCGCAAGTGCGGACAGCACGGCCCGCCGTGCCTGGAGCGCGGTCGTCGCATACATCGTCTGGCGCATGACTCCAGCATGCCACGTCTCGTCCGCCGGCGTTCGGGGGCGGTGACGCTCTGCCCTGGACGGCCGCCGACCTGACAATCGGCGGCTACGTACGGAGAGAGCTGCCGACGACAGTGGGGCGACGCGCTGATCGGCGCGGGATCTGCACAGCGGCGATACTGTCGCGTGCCCGTTCGACTCCGGCCACGATGGCTGCTCGTTGGCGCGACTCTCGTCGCCGCCGCGCTCGTCGCATGGCGACTGCGGCCCGAGCCCGAACGCCCTCGCCTGCCGGTGGCCATGCTCGTCGGCGTGCTCGCCGGCGACGGGCAGGTCGGCTGGCTCGATGGGCCGGCCCTGGAGGCACGCTTCTCCGAGCCGTTCGGCCTGGCCGTGGCTGCCGACGGTTCGACGTTCGTGACCGACGCAGGCAACTCGCACCGCCTTCGCCGGATCGGCGTCGACGGCCATGTCTCGACGCTGGCCGGCGGCGAGCGCGGCTTCGTCGATGGCCGCGGACCCGAGGCGCGATTCGCGACGCCATCGGCGCTCGCCGTCGATGCGGCCGGTGTGCTCTACGTTGCCGACACCGGCAACCACGCGATCCGCCGCGTGACGCCGGACGGCCAGGTGACGACGCTGGCAGGCGATGGGATCGCAGGCAACCTCGACGGACCGGCGGGGCAGGCGCGCTTCAACGCCCCCGTCGGAGTGGCGGTCGATGCCAGCGGCCACGTGATCGTCGCCGACACTTACAACGACAGCATCCGCGCCATCAGCCCGGACGGGCAGGTGAGGACGCTGGCGGGCGGCGGTGGGACCGGCTACGTCGACGGCGGACCGTTCACGGCCCGCTTCGACACGCCGTGCGGCGTCGCCGTGGCGCCCGACGGCCGGATCGTCGTAGCCGACACCGGCAACGCCGTCGTCCGCGTGATTGCACCCGACGGAGCGGTCACGAGCCTCAGCTCCCCCGTGTTGGGAATGCAGCGACCGATCGCCGTTGCCGTGACCGCCAATGGCGATGTGATCGTCGCCGACGAGAGCGGCGCGGTCGTCGCATTCCCCGCCGCGGGCGACGCGGTCCAGCTCGCCGGCAGCGCGGTGGGGTTCGACAACGGGCTCGGTCCCGAGGCCCGCTTCCGCCGTCCATCCGGACTCGCGCTGCGGCAGCCATCGGCGGAGGCGCCACCGGCTGTCCTCGTGGCCGACGCGGGGAACGCCCTCGTGCGCACGCTGGCGCACGCGTCCGGCGACGGGCGGAGGGCCGCAGCATGGCAGGTCCTGCGCGGGCTGGGCACTGCACCGGCCTTCGCCCCTCCCCCGCTTCCGCGCCGCCCGCCCGCCTTCGACGTCGCGGCGTTCGGGCGCAGCCAGCTGCTGTGGCCGGTTGCGCCGATCGAGGCGCCGCACGAAGTGGCGGGGACGTTCGGCGAGGCGCGAGGCGAAGCCGGCCAGGAGCGGTTCCACGCCGGCCTCGACATCCGCGAGCCGCAGGGTACGCTCGTCCGCGCGGTTCGCGACGGCATCGTCGCGAGCCCGATCTCGACGGGAGCATTCGACACGATCAACGAGTTCCTGCGGATTGGCCCGATCGCGTACGTCCACGTGCGCGCCGGCCGCACTCAGAACGTCGTCGGCCGCCGCGTGCCGCCGAAAATCGTGGTGCTGGACGAGCAGCGCTTCGCGCCGGTGTTCGACGCCGAGGGCGGCCTGATCCGCATGCGGGTGAAACGCGGCGCCGCGTTCACTGCAGGTCAGCCGATCGCCACCGTGAACACGTTCAACCACGTGCACCTGAACGTCGGCTGGGCCGGTGAGGAGCACAACCCCCTGCAGTTCCGACTCGTGCAGTTTGCCGACGACATTTCGCCGACGATCGAAGCGCACGGCATCAGGCTGTTCGACGACGCGTGGCAGCCGCTCAATCCCGATCGGTTCGGCCCGGCCCGTCGCGGACGACGGGCACGGCCGCGTCGGCTGCCGCCGATTGCTCCCGTCGTCGTGCGCGGACGCGTGCGGATCGTGGTGGACGCATGGGACCAGGCCAACGGCAACCAGCCGTACCGGCGGCTCGGTCTGTACTCGGCCGGGTACGAGGTCGTCGATCGCCAGGGCATCGCGGTCGCAGGGCTGCCGGACACACGCGAAACGCTCCGCTTCGACCGCATGCCGCGGCAGCCCGACGCGCCGCGACTGGTGTTCGCGAACGGCAGCGGCATCCCCGTCTACGGCGCGCGGCGCACGCAGTTCCTCTATGTCGTGACGACGCGTTACCGGAACGGCATCGCGTCCGAGGACTTCTGGGACACGTCGCGGATTGCGCCCGGTGAGTACGTCCTGCGCGTGTTCGCACGCGACTTCGACGGCAACGTCGCAACCGCCAACCGCGAACTCCGCGTCATCGTCGCGCCGTAGCAGCCCGTCGGGGGCGTCGGCGCCCCTTCTCGTTCACCGTTGGACCGGCGAGAGTAGCGCAGCGGCCGCTGCTAGGATTGCCGCGCATGAACTGGCTGCTGGCGGGAATCCTCGGCTACCTCGCGATCCAGTTGCTGGTCGGACTCGTGGTGTCGAGGCGCATCAGGAACGAGACGGACTACATCCTCGCGGGCCGGTCGCTCGGACTGGGCGTGGCGTCGTTCTCGATCTTCGCCACGTGGTTCGGCGCCGAGTCGATCCAGGGGGCCGCCGGGGCAATCTATGCCGACGGACTGTCGGGCAGCTCCGCCGACCCCTTCGGGTACGTCACGTGCATCCTGCTGGTCGGATTGCTCTTCGCGCGTCCGCTGTGGCGGCGGGGCTTCACGACGTTCGGTGACCTCTTTCGCGAGCGCTACTCACCCGCCGTCGAGCGGCTCGTTGTCCTGCTCATCGTGCCCTCGTCGGTGATCTGGAGCGCCGCGCAGGTGCGCGCCTTCGGCAACGTCGTGTCGCACGCCTCGGCGCTGCCGCTCGAATGGTCGATTGCCGCGGCTGCGCTGTTCGTCGTCTGCTACACGTCGGTGGGCGGCCTGCTGGCCGATGCCTGGACCGATCTGGTGCAGGGCCTGGCGATCATCGCCGGCCTGATCGTCCTGGTGGCGATCCTGGCGATGTCGGGCGACCTGCAGTCGGCGTGGGCGCAGGTCCCGCCCGAGCGGCTGCGCATCTTCGGGGGCGGCGCGGTGCCCTGGTACGAGCTGCTCGAGGCCTGGACGGTGCCGATCGTCGGCTCGATGCTCGCCGTGGAACTGCTGTCGCGCGTGCTCGGCTGCCGTTCCGCCGAGACGGCGCGTTCGGCATGCCTCGTCGGGAGCGGGTTGTACCTCGGCGTCGGCCTGATACCGGCGGTGCTCGGCCTGTGCGGACCCTATCTCGTGCCCGGGCTCGAGGATGCCGAGCAGCTCGTGCCGGCACTCGCGAGCCAGCACCTGGGCACGCTCCTCTATGTCCCGTTCGCCGGCGCGCTCATCTCGGCGATCCTCTCGACGGTCGACTCGTGCCTGCTCGCGGGATCGACGCTCGTGACGCACAACGTCGTGCTGCGCATCTGGCCGGACCTGTCGGATGGCGCCAAGCTGCGCGTGTCGAGGCTCGGCGTCCTCGCGATGGGACTCTTCTCGTTCGGCCTCGCCTTCCGTGCCGAAAGCATCAAGGATCTGGTCGAGTTCGCTTCGGCGTTCGGCAGCGCCGGCGTGTTCGTCGTGGCGTGCTTCGGCCTCTTCACGCGCATCGGCGGACCGCTGTCGGCCGTGGCCGGCCTCTGTACGGGATTCATCGTGTGGCTCGCCGGCATCGCGCTCGGCTGGCCGGCGCCGTACGTGACCGCGCTGGTCGCGTCGGTTGTCGTGTACCTGTCGACCGCGACATTCAGCCGCGGTATCCCGCTGCCGGCAGCCGCGGGAGACGGCGCGGGGCGCGTCGCCGCGACGGTGCGCGGGGACGTGAACTCCGGGATGAT
>CBIHOS010000004.1:0-85044 GCA_966211945.1 uncultured bacterium | reverse complement strand
ACCCGGTCGCAATCTGACTACACTGCTTGCGTGTTGACGCCTGGCGAGTTCGTCGCGCGCGTGGCTGAGTGGATTGCCACCTACAACCGGGGCAGCCTCGACCTGCCCGACGGCCTGCTCCACAAGAACGCCGTGTTCCGCCTGAACGGCACGGCCTACGAGGACATGCTCGGCCGTCCCGCGACCGACCCGCTCGTCCGGCTGGTGGCGCGGGGGCCGGCCGCCTACCGGCTGCTCGGCACGGCGCTGCAGTACACCCTGGGCACGCCGGAGATCGCGCTCCGCAACTTCGAGGCCCGGCATGGGCTGGCGACCGGCCATGTCGATGTCACGGGCCATCTGCGCCACACCGGCAACGCCTTCGTCGCCAACGCCGACGTCGTGATGACCATCGACATCGACGGACACGTCACCGAGGTCGCCGTCCAGATGGACGAGGCCGACGTGATCCGCCTGGGCGACGCCCGGCGCGGCTGAACGGCGCGCGATCGAAGCCGGACGGCTCGGCTCAGCAGGCCGTCCCTACCTAAACTGTTGCCGCAACGCCGCGACGATGGCCGGATCGACAGGCTCGATGAACGACGCGCCGACGCGCGCCAGCCGACCCACGTGCAGTTCCCGCAGCGTCGGCTCGGCGGCGAGCACCGGCACGCCGTCCGCAGTCACGCCGCCGCCGACGATCACCTGTACCGGCCCGATCCGCGCCTGCAGGTCCACGAGCCGCGCCGTCCGTTCGGCCCAGGTCCCGGCACCGCCACCGGACAGGACGCGATCGACCGCCGCGCACCGGTGCAGCGCCTCGGTAGGATCGGCCGTCAGCCGTTCCACCGCGCGGTGTACGGTGATCCGCGCGTGCGGGACCTGCCCGGCCACCAGCGCCAGCGCCTCCTCGTCCAGCGCCGACGAGCCATCGGCCGCCTCGCGCACGTAACCGGTCACGATGTCGACGGGATGGCCGGCGAAGAGACGCGCGTCGGCCTCGATCTCGTCCCGATGGGCGCCATCGCCGACCACGAACGTGTTCCGCGGGCGCACCATCACCCGTAACGGAATGCGCACGCGTGCGAGCAGCGCGTCGACCAGCGCGACCGCCGGCGTGAGGCCGTCCTCGTGGATGTCGCGCACCACTTCGACGCGCGTCGCACCACCCTCCTCCGCCCGCACCGCATCGTCCACCGACAGGACGATGACTTCGAGCTGGCGTGGGGGCGTACTGCCGCTCATGCCGCGCCTCCGAGCTGCCGCGCCAGCACGTCGGGATCGCCGGTCGGCGCCTGGCAGGTGAAGTGCTCGCAGACGTACGCGGTGGGACGGCCGCCGCGCAGGGTGAGCGTCTCGAGGAACGGCAGCAGGTGCGCGAGGCGCGCCTGTGCGTCGCCCGGCGTCACCGGGATCACGATCGTGAACGGCAGGTAGTGCCGGGCGACGACGTCGTGCAGGGCCATGGTCTCCGGATCGTCTGGCGGCCCGACGACGACCACCTGTCGCAGGCCGGCGTGATAGGTCGCAAGGTTGGCGAGCATGAACGGCACGGCGCGGCCGGCCTGACCGATGCCGGGACCGCTGCGCGCCAGCGTCCGTTCGATCCGCGTGACCGCCGCCCCGTCCGGGATCAGATGGACGAGGCGCAGCAGGTTCGACACGGCCAGCGCGCTCGCCGACGGCTCGGCGCCGTCGTAGTCTTCCTTCATCCGCAGCAGCACCGTCGGGTCGTCGCCGGTCGTCGAGAACCAGCCCGCCGCGCCGGGATCCCAGAAGCGCTCGTCGAGGCGGGCCTGCAGGTCGCGGGCCCACTCGAGCCAATGGGCGTCGCCGGTCGCCTCGAACAGTTCCAGCAGGCCGTACACCATCGACGCGTAATCCTCGGCGTACGCATCGACGGCGGCGTCGCCGGCCCGCCACACCCGCCGCAGGAGGCCCTGGTTGGCGTCCCACATCTGGTCGCGGACGAACTGCGCGGCGCGTTCGGCGGCGTGCAGCCAGGTCGCGGCCTGCGGGCTGCGGCTGCGGAGTTGACGACCGGCCCGGGCGAAGGCGGCGATCATCAGGCCGTTCCAGGCGGTCAGGACCTTGTCGTCGAGGCCCGGACGCGGCCGCCTGCGGCGCGCCGAGAACAGCCGCTGCCGGGCGGTTCGCAGGTCGCGGATGATGGCGTCGATCGGCTGATCGTGCGTCGCCGCCAGGTCCTCGAGATCGCGGGCCAGGTAGAGGACGTTGCGGCCGCGGAACTCGCCCTGGGGATCGTGTGCGTTGCCGTCCGGCCGCACCCCGAACCGCTCGACGACCAGCGGCGCGAGTGCCTCCCCCGCTGCCTCGACGATTTCCTCGGGACTCCACAGGTAGAACGCGCCCTCGAGCCGGCGCGGACGGGGTGCGTCCGCCTCGTCGGCCGGCACGCTGTCGGCATCCTCGGCCGACAGGCAGCCGCCTTCGGGCCCGGTGAGGTCGCGGGTCACGTAGGCGAGCGTGTCCTCGGCCACCGACGCGTAGAAGGGATCGCCGGAGGCCTGCGCCGCCTCGAGCAGGGCCAGGGCCATCTGCGCCTGGTCGTACAGCATCTTCTCGAAGTGCGGGACCCGCCAGTGGGCGTCGACCGAGTAGCGATGGAAGCCGCCGCCGACGTGATCGCGCAGGCCGCCGCTGGCCATCGCCCGCAGCGTGTCGAGCGTCATCTCGAGCCCCTCGGGATTGCCCGACAGCGCCTGCTGCCGCAGCAGGAAGAGCAACTCGGAGGGGCGCGGGAACTTCGGGGCGGCGCCAAAGCCTCCCCAGCGCGCGTCGAACACCTGCACGTAGGACGCCAGCGCCTCGTCGAGCGCGGCCGGCGGCGCGATGTGCAGGCCCGGTCCGGCGTCAGTGGCCGGCTCCGTCGCCTCGCGCAGCCGGGCGGTCAGCGTGGCGGCAGACTCGGTCACCCGGCTCCGCTCGTCGCGCCAGACGCGGCTGATCTCCTGCAGGACGTCCACGAAGCCGGGACGCCCGAACCGCGACGCGGGCGGATAGTAGGTGCCTCCGAAGAAGGGCTGCAGGTCCGGCGTCAGGAACACGCTCATCGGCCAGCCGCCCTGGCCGGTCGTGGCCTGGACGAACAGCATGTACACGCGATCGAGATCCGGACGCTCCTCCCTGTCGACCTTGATGCTCACGAAGTGCGCGTTGAGCAACGCCGCAACCCCCGCGTGCTCGAACGACTCGTGCGCCATCACGTGGCACCAATGACAGGTGCTGTAGCCGACCGACAGGAAGATGGGCTTCTGCTCGTCGCGGGCCCGGGCCAGCGCCTCGGGTCCCCAGGGATACCAGTCGACGGGATTGTCGGCATGCTGGAGGAGATAGGGACTGCGCTCCCCCTGCAGGCGGTTGGCCATCCGGCCATCTTAGCCTGATGTAAGATCCGGCCCCGGGAGACAAGCTTTCGTGACCGCCGACCAACGCAAGCGCGTGGCATTGCTCGTGGAAGACGAGTTCGAGGACGCCGACGTGGCGGGGACGAGCGACCTGCTGCGGTCGGCCGGGGTGGATGTGGTGGTCGTCGGACCGATCGAGGGACGCGTGTACCGCGGCCGCAAGGCGCTCGAGATGACGGCGCAGGTGGCGGCGGGCAAGGCCCGCGCCGCCGACTTCGACGGCGTGCTCATTCCCGGCGGCTACGCGCCCGACCGCATGCGGATGCGCCACGCGATGCTCGACCTCGTGCGCGACACCATCGCGGCGGGCAAGCCGGTCGCGGCCATCGATCGCGGCGCCCAGCTGCTGATCTCGGTCAAGGCGGTCGGCGGTCGCACCATCACCTGCTGGCCGTCGATCGCCATCGACATCAAGAACGCCGGCGGTCGCTACGTCGATCGTCCCGTCGTCGAGGACGGCTGCGTGATCACGGCCCGCAAGGCCGACGACGTACCGCACTTCGCGGCCGCCATCCTGAAGGCCCTGGGGAATCTGCAACCGGCATCCTGATTCCCGGCCGCCCGCGTGACCGACATCCCCCGCCACGACGTCATCCGGCAGCTCGGCCACCGCCGCACGGTCATCGGCGAGGCACCGGGCCGCGTGAACCTGATCGGGGAACACACCGACTACTCGGGCGGCTTCGTGCTGCCGACCGTCATTCCGCAGACCACCGCGGTCGCCGTCGCCGCCAACGCGGACTCGTCGTCGCGCGTCTGGAGCGGCGCCGTGCCGCACGAACAGCAGCAGGCGCGGTTCATGGTCGGCGACGAGGCGCGGGTCGGGTCGTGGATCGACTACGTGCAGGGCGCCACGGCGGTGCTGCGGGCCGCCGGGTATCGCGTCGCCGGCTTCGACGCCGTCATCCGATCGGAGGTCCCGCTCGGCAGCGGCCTGTCGTCGAGCGCGTCGCTGACGGTGGCGGTCCTGCGCGCGCTGCGCGAGCTCTTCCTGTTGTCGTTCGACGACGTCGTCCTGGCGGACCTGGCGCGACGGGTCGAGACCGACTTCATCGGCGTGCCGATCGGCGTCATGGACCCGATCGCCTGCGCGCTCGGCGCCGCCAACCACGCGCTCTTCCTCGACACGCGCGACCTCTCGTGGACATTGGTGCGCCTGCCGTCGAGCGCGGAGATCGCGGTCATCAACTCGGGCATCAGCCACAGTCACGCCACCGGCGGCTATCGCGTCCGCCGGGAGGAGTGCGAGGCCGCGATGGCGGCCATCGGCGTCACCCAACTGCGCGGCAAGGCCGGCGGCGACGAGGCGCGGCTGGCCCGCCTGCCAGCCGTGCTCGCCAAACGAGCCCGCCATGTCCTCGAGGAGAACGCCCGCGTGCTGGCGGCGGTCGAGGCGCTGCGCCGGCGCGACATCGTGACGTTCGGCGCGCTGATGGACGCCTCGCACGTCTCGCTGCGTGATCTCTACGAGGTCTCGACGCCCGAGATCGACAGGATGGTGGCATGTGCCCGGGCCCAGCGCGGCGTCCTCGGCGCCCGCATCACGGGCGGCGGCTTCGGCGGGTCGATCGTCGTCCTGACGCTGGCCGGCCAGGCCGAGCGCGTGGCTGCGGCAGTCGCGAGCGCGGCGCGCGAGCAGCTCGGGCTGCGTCCGCAGGTGCTGGTGCCGTCCCGCACCTAAGTTTGTCGGACGGCTCCCGCCTTCGCAACGCTACGGCGAGCTGGCGGCGAGCCGGTCCCTACCAACGGACGGCCGGGCTTTCGGCATTGCGCATTTGGCATTGCGCATTAGAATCGCGCCACCCTCATGACCGGACTCGACCTCGCGGTGCTCGCCGCGTACTTCGTGCTGATCTTCGGCATCGGCTTCTCCTTCGCGCGCAGCAACCGCTCGTCGAAGGAGTACTTCCTGGCCGATCGCAACGTCGGCTGGTTCGCCATCGGCACGTCGCTGTTCGCGACCAACATCTCGAGCGAACACTTCATCGGGCTGGCGGGCTCGGGAGCGACGACCGGCCTGGCGGTGGGCCATTTCGAATGGCTCGCGGTGTTCATGGTGCTGACGCTCGGCTGGGTGTTCACGCCGTTCTACCTGCGCAGCGCCGTGTACACGATGCCGGAGTTCCTCGAGCGGCGGTACGGGCCGGCCTGCCGCTGGTACCTGACCACCGTGTCGGTGGTGTCCTACATCTTCACGAAGATCTCGGTGTCGCTGTACGCCGGCGCGCTGCTGATGGAGGCGCTGCTCGGCTGGGACTTCTACACGTCGGCGGTGGTGATGGTGCTCGCCACCGGCGTCTACACCGTCGCGGGCGGGCTGACGGCGGTCATCTACACCGAACTCGTGCAGGCGATCATCCTGCTCGGCGGCGCCATCGTGCTGACGCTGCTCGGCCTGAACGAAGTGGGCGGCTGGGGCGCGCTGCGGGCGAAGGTGCCGGCCGACTTCTTCTCGATGATCCGGCCGATGACGCATCCCGATTTCCCGTGGACCGGCATCTTCTTCGGCGCGCCGATCCTCGGGCTCTGGTACTGGTGTACCGACCAGGCCATGGTGCAGCGCGTGCTCGGCGCGAAGAACGAGACCCACGCGCGCGGCGGCACGATGCTGGCCGCGCTGCTGAAGATCACGCCGGTCTTCGTGCTGGTGCTGCCGGGCATCATCGCCAGGGCGCTCTACGCCGACGTCAACGGCGACAACGCCTATCCTCTGCTCGTCCTGCGGCTGCTGCCGACCGGCCTCATCGGCTTGATGGTCGCGGCGCTGATGGCGGCGCTGATGTCGTCGCTCGCAGCGACGTTCAACTCGAGTTCGACGCTGGTCACCTTCGACGTCTACCGCAAGCTGCGCCCGAACGCCAGCGAGGCGCAGCTGGTTCGCGTCGGCCAGATCGCGACAGTGGCGATGGTCGTGCTCGGCATCCTCTGGGTGCCGTTCATCCGCACGCTCAGTTCGCAGATGTTCGTGTATCTGCAGAGCGTGTCGGCCTACATCAGCCCGCCCATCACCGCGGTGTTCCTGTTCGGAGTGTTCTGGCCGAGGGCCACGCGGGAAGGCGCCATCTCGACGCTGATCGTCGGCGCGGTCCTGGGCACCGCCCGGTTCGTCTTCGAGGTGCTGAAGGCGCGGCCCCTGGTCGCCGACAGCCCGGCGCTCAGCTACTTCGTGTCGATCAACTTCCTGCACTTCGCGGTGCTGCTGTTCGTGATCTCGGTCGCGACGCTGGTGGTCGTGTCGCTCGCCACGCCGGCCCCGGCCGCCACGCAGCTGCGCGGCCTGACCTTCGCGACGCTCGAGGGCGGGTACGCGCGCACCGAGCAGGAACGCGCGGCGATGCTGTGGCAGGCGCCGGTGTCGATCGGCCTGATGGCGGCGGTCGTCGCGTTGTGGGTGATCTTCCGGTGAGTCGGTCGCCGGCCTTATCGGCGGGCGCCGTCTTCATGGGCGCCTCGGGGAGGCGCCCCTACCATCTTCCCGTCCGACGTTCCGACGTTCCGGCGTTCCGGCGTGGCAGCGACGCCGCCGGCAGGTAGGGGCCGCTCCCCGAGCGGCCCATTGGACGGCGCCGGCCGATGAGGCCGGCGACCATTCGTCCTTCGGCGTTCCGTCGTTCGACGTTCGACGTTCGGCGTTCGGCGTTCGGCGTTCGGCGTTCGGCGTTCCTACGCCTCTTTCTGTTGCCGCGCCAGGCGGCGGATCTGCGCGTAGGCCACCGTCAGCTCGACGCCGTAGAGCAGGACGACGGCCGAGACGTAGACCCACAGCAGGAACACGACCACGCTCGCGATCGTGCCGTGGACGCTGAAGCGTGAGAGATCGCGCACGTACCACCGGAAGCCGCCCAGCGCGGCCCGCCACAGCAGGCCCGCGACGATCGCACCGGGCCAGACGTCGCGGAAGCGCACCCGGTTGGTGTTCGGCACGAAATAGAAGATCAGGCCGCTGACCGCGATGAACATCAGCGTGCTGGCCCACTTGGCCCAGATGCCGCGCAGCCACTCGAGCGCCGGCGTATTGTTGACGACGTTCGCAAACCAGTGCGCCTCGACGACGCTGCCGGCCGAGATCAGCAGCAGCGCCGCCAGCATCAGCACGCCGGCGGCGACCAGCATCAGGAATGCCACCAGCTTGTGCTTGAAGTAGTTCGGCTGGCGCTCGACCCGCCAGGCGTAGTTGACCGCCGTCGTGATGGCGCCGAACACCCCGAGCGACGACCAGATCATCAGCAGGCTGGCGACCAGTCCGAGCTGGACACGCTGCTGCCTGAACGCGTCCACCTGCGTCGAGATGAAGTCGAACTGCCGCGGGAAGTACCGCAGCACGAAGTTGAAGACCTTGAGCCGCGACCCCTCGTCGGCGGTGGCGCTGCCCAGGATGGACAGCAGCAGCAGGAAGAACGGAAACAGCGACAGCAGCGCGTAGAACGAGATCGACGACGCGTAGGTCAGGTTGTCGCTGTTGGCGAACCGCACCGCGGCCCGCCACGCCGCCAGGCCGGTCGACCGCGGCAGCGTGACGAAGGTGCGCCACAAGAGCAGCCGCCAGAGCGGGTAGACGACCGGGGCGCTGACGGCGTCGGACATGCAGGGCTGCGGCGGGTGTGGGCGCCTCGAGCGCGGGCGGAGCCCTTGCCCCGCCCGCCGGTCTGATCGTGCCTAGCCGAACGTCTCGTCGGCAGCCGGCGGCGGCGCCACCTGCGGATCGCGGCCCTCGCGCACGGCCTGCGCCGCTTCCCGCGCCTTGTCGGCGGCCGTCTGGTACATCGCCTTGCCGCGCTCGGCGAAGTGCGACACGCGATCGGACGCGGTGCCGAGGCCTTCGCGCGCCTTCTCCCGCACGCGCTGGGCCTGTTCGGCGACTTCGCGGCGCGTCTGGTCGCCCGGCTTGGGCGCGAAGAGCAACGCGAGGCCAGCGCCGATCATCGAGCCGGCGATGAAGCCGATCAGGAACCCACCGCCGTTGCGGCCACTGCTCTCGTCGTAGCTCATTGTCTTGGTCTCCCTGGGCCTAGCCTCGACCCGTGTCCCGCGTGACGTCTCGCAACGTCGACCAGCTCTGCTCCGCCACGCCACGGGCATGCTGGACCGACGACTGCAAATCCTGGAGCCGGCCGAGCAGATCGTCGAGCCCGGGCCCGAACTGCTCGCGCAGCTTCGTACCGTGCCGGGTGAAGCACAGGTAGCCCGCCACGGCGCCACCCAGGGCGCCCGCCGCCGCCGACAACACGATCTTGCTTCGCTCCGTCACGCGATCGATCCTCCACACGCCGGCCGAACACCAGCGTCGTGCCATTTCAGCACGTCGAGGGCCCGGGACCAAGTCAGGCCGGCTCGGTCGCCGGCTCGGTGGACGTCTCCGGGCCGAGCCGACGCCGCACCCGGGGCGGCGACGTGATGCCGTGCTTCTTCATCTTGCTGTACAGGGTGGGCCGGTAGAGGCCGAGGAGCTGCGCGGCGTCCTGCTTGTTCCAGTTGGTGCGCTGCAGCGCCTGCAGGATCGCCATCCGCTCGATCTCGGCGAGCGTCGCCGTCGGCGGCAGGACGTCCTGCGCCACCGGCCCGACGCCGGGCATGGCCATCACCGACTCGGGCAGATCCTCGGGCTGCAGGTCCTGGCCGCGCGCCACGAGCACGCCGCGTTCGATCACGTTCTCGAGTTCGCGCACGTTGCCCGGCCAGCGGTGCTGCATGAGGCGATGGTAGGCCGCCGGGCTGACGCCGCGCAGCGCCCGGCCGTGCCGCGCGTTGTACAGCGCCAGGAAACTCTGGCACAGCGGCGCCAGATCCTCGGGACGTTCGCGCAGCGGCGGCACCCGCACCGTGATCGTATTGATGCGGAAGTAGAGATCCTCGCGCAGCCGGCCGTCCTTCAGCGCCGCCTCGACGTCGACGTTGGTGGCGCAGATCAACCGGAAGTCGACGCGCACGCTGCGATCGCCGCCGATCGGCCGGAATTCGCGCTCCTGCAGCACGCGCAGCAGCTTGGCCTGCAGGTACGACGGCATCTCGCCGATCTCGTCGAGCAGCAGCGAGCCGCCTTCGGCCATCGCCAGCAGGCCCGGCTTGTCGGTGAACGCGCCCGTGAACGCACCGCGCCGGTAGCCGAACAGCTCCGCCTCGATCAACTCCTTGGGCAGCGCCGCGCAGTTGATCTTGACGAACGGCCCCTCGGCCCGCGCGCTGTGCGCGTGCATGGCATTGGCAATCATCTCCTTGCCGGTGCCGTTCTCCCCGAGCACCAGGATGTTGGCGTCGCTGCTGGCGACCGCGCCGACCAGTTCGAAGAGCTCGAGCATCTTCTTGCCCTGGCCGACGATGGCCGGGAAGCGGCGTGGCGCATCGAGCTGCCGCCGCAACTGCCGGTTCTCGGACCGCAGGCGCACGCGTTCGGCGGCGCGTTCGAGTTCCTCGGTGAGTTCGTCGGCTTCGACCGGCCGCGTGACGACGGCGAACGCGCCGGCCCGCAGCCAGTCGGCCGCGCGCATCGCCGACGCCGCGGCCCGCACGACCACGGCGTCGCAATCGGGCAACACGTGCCGCCAATGGCGCACCGCATCGACGCCGCTGGTGCCGTTGGCATCGAGATCGGTCAGCAGGACGTCGGGCGTCCAGGCCGCGACGAACTCCTCGACCTCGCCGAGGGTGGCCACGCGGCGCACGTCGACGGTCCGGCGCTCCTCCAACCGCTGGAGGCCGCTCCGGATCTCCGGATCGTCGCTGGCCACGAGCAGGATTCGCAGCGGCGCCTCAGGCGTCATGTCCTGCTTCCAGACAATGTCGTGCGGGCCGCGCTGTCACAGGACCAGACGCGAACTGTTGGGTTCACATGCATACAAGGACCCAGCGTAGCAAAGCCCGACGTGAATAGGCGATCTTTACACCGGCTCTGCTGTAGCGACCGCGCCCCGTTGCCGTCTTTGCACGGGGCTTCGACGGGCACGCCGACGCCGCGAGGCCCGCGCTCTATAATCCCGGCGATGTCACGCCACCCCGGCCGGGCCGCGCGGTAGACCATGGACCGGCTGCCTTCCGCGGTCCAACCCGCGAGCGACGAGTTCGTGCGCCATGCAGCGCGCATGCGCGACCTGGTGGCCCAACTCCGTCAGCGCCGGGCGCAGGCCCGCGAGGGGGGCGGCGCCGAGGCGCAGCAGCGGCAGCGCGCCCAGGGCAAGTTGACGGTCCGGGAGCGGCTCGATGCCCTGCTCGATCCCGGCACGCCGTTCCTCGAACTGTCGCCCCTGGCCGCCTGGGACATGTACGACGGCGACGCGCCGGGGGCCGGCCTGGTGACCGGCGTCGGCCGGGTGTCGGGGCGCGAGGTGCTGATCGTCGCCAACGACGCGACCGTGAAGGGCGGCACGTACTTCCCGTTGACGGTCAGGAAGCACCTGCGGGCGCAGCAGGTGGCGCTCGAGAACCGGCTGCCCTGCCTCTACCTGGTCGACTCGGGCGGCGCGTTCCTGCCGCTGCAGGCCGAGGTCTTCCCGGACCGCGAGCACTTCGGCCGGATCTTCCACAACCAGGCCCGCATGTCGGCGGCCGGCATCGCCCAGATCGCCGTCGTGCTCGGCTCCTGCACGGCCGGCGGCGCCTACGTGCCGGCGATGTCGGACGAAACGGTGATCGTCAACGGCACCGGGACGATCTTTCTCGGAGGCCCGCCGCTCGTGAAGGCGGCGACCGGCGAAGACGTGACCGCCGAGGACCTGGGCGGCGCCGACGTCCACACGCGCATCTCGGGCGTCGCCGACTACTACGCCGACGACGACGCCGAGGCACTGCACCTGGCGCGCACGATCGTGTCCACCGTGCCCGTCGCGCCGCGCCCGCCGGTCGACCGCATCGCGCCGGAGCCACCGGCCTACGATCCGCAGGAGCTCTACGGCATCGTGCCCGACGACCTCCGCAAGGCCTACGACGTGCGCGACGTCATCGCGCGGATCGTCGACGGCTCGCGCCTGGACGAATTCAAGGCGCGCTACGCGACGACCGTCGTCAGCGGCTTCGCGCGTATCCACGGCTATCTGGTCGGCATCGTCGCCAACAACGGCGTGCTGTTCTCGGAGTCGGCGCTCAAGGCCACGCACTTCATCGAACTCTGCGACCAGCGCGCCATTCCGCTGGTGTTCCTCCAGAACATCACCGGCTTCATCGTCGGCCAGCAGTACGAACGGGCCGGCATCGCCAAGGACGGCGCCAAGCTGGTGCACGCCGTGGCGACGACGCGGGTGCCGAAGTTCACGGTCGTGATCGGCGGCTCGTTCGGCGCCGGCAACTACGGCATGTGCGGCCGCGCCTTCGACCCTCGCCTGCTGTGGACGTGGCCCAACGCGCGGATCTCGGTGATGGGCGGCGAGCAGGCGGCCGGCGTGCTCGTAACGGTCAAGCGCGACCAGCTCGCGCGACAGGGCCGGACGCTCTCACCGGACGAGGAAGCGGCGATCCGCGATCCGCTGCTGGCCAAGTACGAGCACGAGGGCTCACCCTACTACTCGACGGCGCGGCTCTGGGACGACGGCATCCTCGACCCGGTCGACACGCGCGACGCGCTCGGTCTCGGCATCGCGATGAGCCACAACGCGCCGCTCGCGGCGCCGCGCACCGGCGTGTTCCGGATGTGACGCGATGAGCAGCGGCATGCGGGTCGAACGGCGCGGACGCGAGGCGTGGCTGACGCTGAGCCGGCCCGACGTGCGCAACGCGCTCGACGACCGGCTGATCGCCGCGCTGCTGTCCGAAGCACGCGCGCTGGCCATCGATCCCATGGTGGATGTCGTCGTGCTCGCCGGCGACGGCCCGGCCTTCTGCGCCGGGGCGGATTTGGCCTGGATGCGGCGCATGCGCGACTACGACGAGGCGCGCAACCTCGCCGACGCGATGGTCGTCGCCGAGCTGTTTCACGCCCTCGCGTCGCTGCCGATGCCGCTCGTCGCGCGCGTCCACGGCGCCGCACTCGGCGGCGGCGCCGGCCTGCTTGCCATCAGCGACGTCGCGGTGGCGGCCGACGACGTGCTGGTCGGGTTCACGGAAGCCCGCGTCGGCATCCTGCCGGCGACGATCGCGCCGTACGTCATCCGCCGGATCGGACTGGCCGCGGCGCGAACGGCGTTCCTGCGTGCCCACCGCTTCAGTGCAGACGACGCCGGCGCGATCGGCCTGGTGGACGACGTGTGTCCGGCCGGTGGGCTCGACGCCAGGCTGCGGGAACGGCTCGACGAGATCGCGATGGGCGCGTCGTCGGCGCACCGGGCCACCAAACGGCTGCTCGCGGAGCTCGCGCCCCTGCCCACGGCCGACGAGCGCCGCGCGACGGCCGAAGCCATCGCCCGGCAGCGGGTCAGCGACGACGGTCAGGAGGGGCTGAATGCGTTCCTCGAACGCCGCGCCCCCAGGTGGCAGCGCCCGGAGCCGTCCGGTGCGTAAGGTCCTGATTGCCAATAGAGGCGAGATCGCGGTGCGCATCGCCCGGGCATGTCGCGAGCGGGGCATCGCGGTCGTCGCCGTGTACGCCGGTCCGGATGCCGATCGCACCCACGTGCTCGCCGCCGACGAGGCGGTGGCGATCGACGCCCCGGCCGACCTGCGGGCAGTGGCGGCCTACCTCGACGTCGGCCGCATCGTCGACGCGGCGCGGCAGACGGGCGCCGACGCCATCCATCCGGGCTACGGCTTCCTGAGCGAGCGCGCCGAACTGGCCGCGGCCTGTGCCGCCTCTGGCATCACCTTCATCGGCCCGCCTGCCGACGTCATCGCGCGCATGGGGTCGAAGCTCGAAGCCCGGCGCCTGATGGAAACCGCTGGCGTGCCCGTCGTGCCGGGTGCGCGGCCCGAGGACCAGTCGCTCGACGGCTTGCGCGCCGCGGCGGTGCAGGTCGGCGTGCCGCTCCTCGTGAAGGCCTCGGCCGGCGGCGGCGGCAAGGGCATGCGTGCCGTGGACAGGTTCGAGGACCTCGACGAGGCACTGGGTGCGGCGCGGCGCGAGGCAGAATCGGCCTTCGGCGACGGCACGCTCTACGTCGAGCGGCGGCTGATCGCACCGCGCCACATCGAAGTGCAGGTGATCGGCGACGCCCACGGCACCGTGCTGCACATCGGCGAGCGCGAGTGCTCGCTGCAGCGGCGGCATCAGAAGGTCGTCGAGGAAGCGCCCTCCCCGGCCGTATCGGCCGGACTCCGCGCCAGGCTGGGCGCCGCGGCCGTTGCCGCAGCCCGCGCTGCCGGCTACGTCAACGCCGGCACGGTGGAGTTCCTGCTCGACGGCGAGGGCGACGACGCGCGGTTCTACTTCCTCGAGATGAACACGCGGCTGCAGGTCGAGCATCCGATCACCGAGAGCGTGTACGGCTGCGATCTCGTCCACCTGCAGATCGACGTCGCCGAGGGACGGCCGCTCGCGCTCCGGCAGGCCGACATCGTGCCGCGCGGGCACGCCGTCGAGTGCCGTCTCTATGCGGAAGCGCCGGCTGACGGATTCCTGCCGCAGGCCGGTCCCGTCCTTCGCTACCGGGAGCCGCAGGGCCCCGGCATCAGGGTGGACAGCGGCATCCGCGAAGGCGACGACATCACGCCGGACTTCGATCCGCTGCTGGCCAAGCTCGTCGCCACGGCGCCGACGCGCGCGATGGCGCTGGCGCGGGCCCGGGCCGCGTTGCGTGCGTACGTCGTGCTCGGGCTCGCGACGAACGTGCCCTACCTGCTTCGGGTGCTCGGACATCCCGACGTCGAAGCGGGGCGCGTACACACCGCGTGGCTGGCGGAGCATCACGACGCCCTCGTGGCGGTCCCTCCAGTACACGTCGTCGAGGCGGCCGACGCCCTGGCCGCGCACCTGCGGCGCACCGGCCAGGGACGCACCGGCGCGATCGCCGCCGCGTCGCCGGCGCAGGCGACGACGCCATGGAGCGGCCTCGGAGCGTGGCGTGGCTGAGTGGCGGGTCCATCCGCGTGCCGACGGCGCGTGGATCGTCGATGCCGCCGACGCGCACTCGCCCCGGTTCGTGGCCGAGGCCATCGTCGACGGGCTCGGGCGCACGTGGGTCCATCTCGACGGCGAGGTCGTGCTCGTCGCCTCGCCGGACGCGCCGCGCCGCCGGCGCCTGGCGGGTGCGGCAAACCTCGAGGCGCCGATGCCGGCACAGGTGACGGCGGTGCGCGTGGCGGCCGGCGATCGCGTCGAGGCCGGCACGGTCCTGATCCTGCTCGAGGCGATGAAGATGGAGCTGCCGCTGCGCGCCCCGGCCGCAGGCCTGGTGCAGGCGGTGCACTGCGTGCCGGGCGACCGGGTCACCCCGGGTCGGGCACTCGTCGATTTCGCGCCGGGGAAGGGCGACTGATGCCGGCGCGATCGACGTCACCACTTGCCGGCGAGGTGACCGTCGTCGAACTCGGTCCGCGCGACGGCCTGCAGAACGAGGCCACGTCCGTGTCGATCGAGTCGCGCCTCGCGTTCATCGACGGGCTGGCCCGCGCCGGCCTGCGGCGCATCGAGGCGGGCGCCTTCGTCCACCCGGCCCGCGTGCCCCAGATGGCGGGTAGCGACGAGGTCTGTGCTCGCGCCTCGGCGCTGGACGCCGTGACGGGGCGTGGCGTGCGCCTGAGCGCGCTGGTGCCGAACCGCAGGGGCCTCGAGCGCGCCGCGGCGGCCGGCGTCCGCGAGGTGGCGGTCTTCCCCGCCGCATCCGAGACGTTCAGCCAGCGGAACCTCAACCAGTCCGTGGACGAGGCGTTGCGCGCCGCGGCCGACGTCTGCACCGCGGCGGCGCCGCTCGGCATCGCCGTCCGCGGCTACGTCTCGACCGCCTTCGGCTGCCCGTACGAAGGCGAGATCAGGCCGGCCGCGGTCATCCGCGTGGTCGAACGGCTGCTCGCGGCCGGCGTGTTCGAGATTGCGTTGAGCGACACGATCGGCGTGGCGCATCCGGGCCAGGTGCGGGCACTGCTGCGCGACGTCCGCGGCGTGCTGCCGCTGGCGCAGACGGCGCTGCACTTCCACGACACGCGCGGCACGGCGCTGGCCAACGTCCTCGCGGCGCTCGACCGCCACGTCCGCGTGTTCGACGCGTGCGCCGGCGGACTCGGCGGCTGTCCGTTCGCCCCCGGCGCCACCGGCAACCTCGCCACGGAGGATCTGCTCTACCTGCTGCACGGTCTCGGGCTGGCCCGCGAGATCGATCTCGACGCCGTGGTGGCGGCATCGGCCGCACTCGAACCGGCCATCGGGCATCCGCTGCCGTCGCGCTACTTCCGCGCCGCACGGGCCGCGCGGCCGGCACCGGCGCGCTGAACGACTGCCATGGAACTCGAGACGACCTGTCCCTACTGCGGCGAGGACGTGACGCTGTTCATCGACGTGACGGCGGGGCGCCGCCAGTCCTACGTCGAGGACTGCTGGGTCTGCTGCCGGCCGATGACGGTGGTGGTCAGCGTCCACTCCCGCGAGGACGTCGACGTCGAGGTCCGCTCGCACGACGAGTGAGACGCGACGCCATGGCGTCGGCCAGCGGCGTCGCAGTGATGGCCGGCGCCGGCCGATCGAGGTGCGGCCGCCAGGGTCCCGCCCGCCGCACGCCGGCGCCCATCGCATAGACCACCGGCCGCGCGTGGCCGTCGAGGCCGAGGCCCTCCTCGATCACACTGTCGGCGAGCGCCGCCGTGCAGAACGGCGCGAGGCCGAGCCCGCTCGCCACGAGACAGAACGTCTGCGCCAGGTGGCCGGCCTCGATCAGCACGACCCGCAGGGCCCGCGCGCTCCCGTACCGCCAGCCGACCCGCGCCAGCTCCGACGCCAGCACGACGACGAGCGGCGCGTGCTCGTAGCCGTCCTGTACGGGTAACCATCTGGTGACATGTGGAGGCGGCTCCCGGCCATCCAGCCGGGTCAGGACATGGTCGTCGCCGCGATAGTGGTAGAGGCCGGCGTCCAGGCCCTCGACGCGCCGCGCCCACACGTAGGCTTCGAGACTGTGACGGGCGCCGCCCGACGGCGAGGTCTTGAGCGCGAGGCGGCCTTCATCGGCTCCGACCCATGCCTGCACGCCGAAGCTGGCGCCGAGCAGCGTGCCGACCGCCGCCAGCGGCAGCGGCAGCGGCGCGAAGCCGCGATGCGTCCGTCGCGTGTGCAGCGCCTCGGCCAGATCGTGCGGCAGCCGCGGCATCGGCAGCGGCACGTGCGTCGTGCCCTGCGGCGGCAGCACCGGGGCCGGACGTTCGCCTGGCCCGCGAGCGGCGGCGGGGCCGGATCGGCCGAAGGCGACGTCGCGGGTCGCCAGGTGGAAGAGGTGCGCGGACGGCGACCAGCGTGCCCAGGGTGAGTCGGGGTCGGGAGTCGCGGAGCCGGGGCCCGGTCCGTCCTCGAACTCGACGAGACCGTGGGCGTGGAGACCGTCGATCAGCGTGAACACGACGGGCACCGGCAGGTCGAGGCCGACGGCGAGATCGTCGCAGGTCGTCCACGCGTCGACCCGGTCGAGCACGTCGAGCACGAGGGTGCTCGCGGGGACGGCGTGGGCGCGGCGGGCGGCCTGCACGACCCGGCCCGCGGCGCGCCAGACGAGGAAGACGTCGGGCGCGCGGCGGACCCGACGGTGGCTGGGGTCGGCCGCGTCACTCACGGAACTAGGACGGGAATTCGTAGACCGCTTCGTTGGCGTCGCTGCTCCAGCACTCCGATCGGAGCATCAGCGAGGCGCCTTCGAGCGTCGCCTTCAGTGCCTTCGTGCGCTGCTGGCCCTTGGCGTCACGCGCGTCCTCGAGCGAGTCGAGTTCCTTCAACAGCTCGCTGATCGCCTCGACGACCGGGCGCAACGAGACCTTCGGCTTCTTCTGCATGGGAGAGCTCCTGGAAAGGCCGGCGACGGCCGGCGGTGTGATGGTAACGTGACCCGGCCCTTACGTACAGATCAGGGACGGGCCTCGTAGGTCGCGAGGATCTGCGACCAGCGGGGGTCGGCGCGCACGACGGCGAACCGCGGGTCGACGCGCAGGTAGTTGAGGCGCGAGCTCTTGCCGCGCGCCGCCACTTCCAGCCACGGGAACACCTGCTCCGGCTGTTCGAGGCCGGCGTAGGCGGCGGCCAGGAAGAAGGCGACGTTGGGGCGCTCGGACGCCTTGGCCGCGTCGTACTGCGCACGCAGTTCCTGCAGGTAGCGGCTGGCCTGCGCCGTCTCGCCGGACCGTCCCAGCGCCGCGGCGATCTGCGCCTGCGCGAACGCATCGCGCCCCTGCCGGCGCGCGAGCAGCTGCCGGCACGCCACCAGCGCCTCCTCGAACTTGCCGACGACGACATAGATGCGGCACTGCCCGACCAGGGCCGACTCGAGCGCGGTGTCGACGGTCCGCAGCTGCCGGAACATCGCCAGCGCTTCCTCGTCGCGCCCCGCGTAGTGCATCGCGATCGCGGCGTAGCCCTTCACCGACGACGACAACGGCGCGCTGCGCAGGGCCTCCATCAGCTGTTCGACCGCTTCGGCGGTGCGGCCGCGGCCGGCCAGCAGCATGCCGTACCGGGCCCGGGCGTAGACGTTGCTGCCATCGCTGGCCAGCGCCTGATGGAACTCGTTCTCGGCGCGGGCCCAGTCCTGCTGTTCCTCGGCGAACAGATCGGCGAGCGCGGCGTGGGCGTCGGCGTTGTCGGGCTCTCGCGCCAGTGCCATCGACGCCGCCGTCCTCGCGTAGTGGAACGCATCGTCGGGCGGCACCGAGCCGGCGCGGTAGCGCGTGAGCAGGCACTGGGCCCAGCGGGCGTAGCCGGCCGCGAAGGACGGATCGGCATCGATCGACGCCTTGAACGCGGCGCACGCCTGCGCCATCCCGGCGTCGCTCTCGGTCGCGCTGTGACGCAGGCCGCGCGCGAAGTGTCCGAGCGCCTCGTCGTTGCCGGCCGTGCTGGCGGCGCCGGCCCCGGCATGCAACGTCTCGGGATCGAGCCGCAGGTGCGGCGCCAGCGCGCTCGCGAGCGCGTCGCCGAGCCCGGCGAGATCGGCGGTGGGGCCGATCGGCGCCAGCGAGATCGGCAGGGCGCCGGCCATCAGCACGCGGGCGTTGAGGTGATATCCGTCGGAAAGGCGCTGCACCGGCTTCAGTTCGACGATCGCGTCGCTCTGCAGCGTCGCCATGATCGACGCGCTCGACGTCGCCGTGTCGTTGAGCGCCGCCACGGCATCGGGGCTCGTCACGCGCACTTCAGGCGAGCCACGGAGGCGCGCGCTCAGGCCGGCCGCGACCGCGAACGTCTGTGGATCGAAGACCGACGACGCGGTCGGGATCGGCCGGACCGCGACCACGGGCTTGCGTCCGGTCGCGCGCTGCAGCACCACGTCCGGCTCGCGCGGCAACAGCCACGCCAGCATCGCAACGAGGACGGCGCCGAGGATGAACCCGACGCCGGCGACGTGCCACCACCGGAACGGCCACGCGCGGCGGGCCGGAACGGCGTCGGCCGGGGCCGGCGTCTCGGCGGCGATCGCAGCCGCGGCGGCGGTCAGGGCCTCGCGGTCGACCGAGATCGTGCTGTCGAGGCCGAGCGATCGGGCCAGCGCCTCCTGCAGCGCCCCGCAGCTCGCATAGCGGCGCGACGGGTCGGGATTGGAGGCGCGTTCGACCACGCGGGCGAAGTCGTCGGCCAGATCGGGCCGGGCATCGTGCAGTCGGAACCGGCGCCCCTCGAGGTGCGCCTGGCGGAGGTCGTCGAGCGACGTCGCCGTGACCGGATACTGGCCGGTCACCAGGTGGAACAGGACGACGCCGAGGCTGTAGATGTCCGAACGGACCGTCGCTTCACCGCCCGCGAGGAGTTCGGGGGCCAGGTAGAGCGGCGTGCCGGTGAGGCGCCCGCTGGGCGTCGAGCCCACGGCGTGGACGTACTGCCCGGCGCCGAAGTCCATCAGCACCAGGCGGCCGCCCTCCTCGCGCATCACGTTCTGCGCCTTGATGTCGCGATGGACGAGGCCGGCCTTGTGAACGGCGGCCAGCGCGCGGCACAGCTCCTGGCCGATGAGCGCCGCCTCGCGGGCCCCGAACGAGCCCGTCGAACGCAGCAGCTGCTCGAGCGTGCGTCCGCGGATGTACTCCATCCACAGCCCGACGCGGCCGTCGCGCTCCTCGGCCCCGAACACGGTGACCACGTTGCGATGCCGCACGCGGGCGAGGATGCGGCCCTCGTGGAGGATCTTCTCGGCGAGTTCGGCCGTCTGCCTGCCCTTGCGCAGGAGCTTGAGCGCGACGTCGCGATCGAGGCGCGTGTCGCGGGCGCGGTAGACGTTGCCGAAGGAGCCCTGGCCGATCTGCTCGATCAGTTCCAGGTGGCCCCAGGTGTCGAGCGGCTTTGTCGACGGCGGCGGCAGCACCCGCTCCTCGACCGTCGGCGCGTCGGTCTCGGCCATCGACGGACCGATCCGGCCAACGACGCGGCCCCGATGGCCGGTCGACGCGGGCGTGGCGAGTGCATCCGACCGGTGGAGGTCGGCCACGCCGGCGAGCACGCGCAAGTCCTGCAGCAGCTGACGATCGTCGTCGTCCTCGACGGAGGCCTCGAGGCGCTTCCAGTCGATGTCGGCCGAGCCGTCCGCGACCGAGGCGGCAAGCTCCAGAAGTCGTGTGCGTTGCGCGCCCATGCTCAAGAACGAAAACGTCGGCTCGCCCGGGAACGAACCCACATCTCGTCCATTGACAGATGGGGCTTGACTTTGAATGGGGATGGGTTCATTTTTTGATTAGTCAAAATTTCAATGGCCCCCGCACTGCTCGCCGTCGCGCTCCTCATGTCCGCCGCCAACCAACCCGCGGCGACGTGCCCGATCCAGCTCGACGTCCGCGACGCGTCGGGGTCGGCCCTCCCCGGTGCCACCATCGTCGATGCCGCCACTGCGACGGTGATCGCCGTCACCGATGGCGCCGGCACTGTGTGCCTCGACGCGGCCCGCCGCGTCCGCATCGACGTCCCGGGGTTCGTCACCACGACGATCGACGCCGCACCTGGGCAGCCGCCCGTGGTCCTCGTTCCTGCCTTCCAGTCCGACGTCGAAGTCGCCGCCGAGCGCCGCGACGCCCGCCTGCGCGACGCGCCCGTCCGCACCGAGGTCGTATCTCGCGAGTTCGTCGAGAAGATCGGCGCCCGGACGCTGGCCGACGCCGTCGAGTACACCACGGGAGTCCGGGTCGAGAGTAATTGTCAGAACTGTAACTTCTCGCAGGTCCGTCTGCTCGGGCTCGAAGGACCGTACACACAGATTCTGATGGATGGCCAGCCGACGCTGTCGTCGCTCGCGCAGGTCTACGGCCTCGAGCAGATTCCGGCCCGGCTGATCGATCGCATCGAGGTCACCAAGGGCGGCGGCGCGGCGCTGCTCGGGCCGGGGTCGGTCGGCGGCGTGATCAACGTGATCACGCGCGACCCCAGCGAGCGTGGGGCGCAACTGGACACGACGGTCGGCGTCACCCGCGGACAGCCGACGGTGAGCACCGCGGCCGCGCTCGACTGGGTGACGGGCGACCGCAAGGGCCTGATCACGGCGTACGGCCAGGCCGACCGCGTGCAGCCCGTGGACGTCTCGGGCGACGGCTTCACCGAGGTGTCGCGACGCGCGCTCGAAGCGGGCGGCATCCGCGCCCACCGGCTGCTGCTCGATTCGAAGGCCCGGCTGACGATCGACGCCAGCGCGCTGCGCGAGGATCGGCGCGGCGGCAACGCGCTCGACCTGCCGCCGCACGAGGCCGACATCGCCGAGGACATCGACACGACGCGCGCCGCCGCCACGGTCACGTGGCTGCACGCGGTGACGCCGCGGACCGACTACCGGCTGACGCTCTCGGGTGCCGACACGCGCCGCGACAGCTACTACGGCGTCGGCAGGAACCCGCTGGCCTACGGCGACACCCGCAGCCGGCTGCTCGTCGCCGATCTGCTCGTGAACCGCTACGCGGCCCGCCACATCGTCTCGGCCGGCGTCCAGGGCACCGTCGAGCAACTGCGCGACCGTCAGCCCGGCTACGGCCGCGCCTTCGATGCCCGCTACCGGCAGATCGGCGCGTTCGTGCAGGACGAATGGACGTTCCGCCCCGGCTGGCAGCTGCTGACCGGCGTGCGCGTCGATGCGCACTCGGCCCTCACGCGCCCGCAGGTGCTGCCGCGCGCCGCGCTCCGGGTCTCGCCGCGGCCGGCGCTCGACCTGCGCGTGTCGTACGCGCAGGGCATCCGCGCGCCGCAGGTCTTCGACGAGGACCTGCACATCGCGTCGGTCGGCGGCGATGCGCGCCTCGTCATCGTCGATCCGGCCCTGCGCCCGGAGCGCTCGGTCAACTGGATGGTCGGCGGCGAGTGGAAGCCGTCGCTCTGGGGCGGCCAGGCGCTGCTCGAGGCCAACGGCTTCCATACGCGCCTGCGCGATCAGTTCCACCTCCAGGAGGACGACCTGCCGGGCACCGCCGTCCGCGAGTTCTCCAAGGTGAACCTGGGCACGGCCGCCGTGCGCGGCGTGGAGATGAACGCCGGGTGGGGCCGCGGCGATCACTTCGTCCTGCAGGGTGGACTCGTGCTGCAGCGGAGCACGTTCGGCCAACCCGATCCCGACTTCGGCAGCCGCCGGTTCTTCCGCACGCCCGACATCTACGGCAACGTCTCGTTGACCGTGCAGGAGGTGCTGCCGGTGGACCTGTTCGTGGGCGCGCGCGTGACCGGGTCGATGCTCGCGCCGCATTTTGCCGGCGCCATCGCCGCCGATCGGCTGGAGGCGACGCCGGGCTTCACGCAGGTGGACGTCTCGATGTCGCGGCGGGTGGTGAAGGGCCCGGTGCCCGTGACGCTGACGATCGCAGTGCGCAACCTGACCGATGCCTACCAGCGCGATCTCGATCAGGGCCCGCTGCGCGACGCCGCCTACGTGTACGGGCCGCGGTTCCCACGCACGGTCCTGGCCACCGTGAGGATCGGGCGATGAGCGGCCTGCGAGCGCTGGCGCCCGCGGCGTTGTGCGCGGCACTGCTGCTGTGCCAGCCCGCGCTCCACGCCGGCGCGGCGAGCGGCGTCAGCCCCGCGGCGCCGTCATGGACCGCCACCGACATCGACGGCCGCCTGATCTCCTCGTCGGCCCTGCGCGGCCGCGTCGTGCTCGTCGACTTCTGGGCGACGTGGTGCGCGCCGTGCCTGGCCGAACTGCCGCGACTCCAGCGCCTGCACCGCACGTACGCCGATCGCGGCCTGACGATCGTCGGCGTGAGCCTCGATCGCTCGAGCGCCAGGGACTTCCGCAGCTGGCTGCAGCGGCAGGGGGTGGACTGGCCGCAGGTGCGCGAGGGGTTCGGGTACGACGGGCCGCTGACGCGGCTGTTCGGCGTGGAGACGCTTCCTGCGTCGTTCCTGTTCGATGCCGACGGCCGTCTGCGCGCGGCGCGGCGCCGGGGCGGGTCGCTCGAGGCCGACGTGCGCGCCCTGATGGAGCGTCCGCGATGAGCAGCTGGCTCGCCTGGGCCGTCGTCGCCGCGCTGTGCCTGGCGGCGCTCCTGTGGCCAGGCTCGGGCCTGATCGCGCGGCTGCGCCGGCGGACCGCGGCGCGCCGCCGTGAGCAGGAGGACAACGTCCTCAAGCACCTCCTGCACGAGGCGCAGGCCGGCCGGGCCGCGACGTTCGCCTCCGTGCAGGGCACGCTGCGCGTCGGCGACCGGCGCGTGCTGCGAACCATCGGCCGCCTGCGCGCCGGAGGGCTCATCACGAGCGACGGCGCCACGTTCTGCCTCAGCGAGAGCGGCGAACAACGGGCGCGCCACCTGGTGCGCGCGCACCGTCTGCTCGAGCGCTATCTCGTGGACGAAGCACGGCTGCCGGTGACCGCGGTCCACCGTGTCGCCGAGCGCCTCGAGCACCGTCTGAGCGAAGCCGACGCCGATCGGCTGTCGGCCTCCCTCGGTCATCCCGAGCGCGACCCGCACGGCGATCCGATTCCCCCGGCCGGCGAGTCGTCGGCCGACGCCGGTGCGCCGATCACCGCCTCGCGGGCCGGCGACGAAGGCCGCATCGTCCATCTCGAGGACGAACCGGACGCGACATACCGGCGGCTCGTCCAGCTGGGGCTGCAGCCCGGTCAGGCGTTCCGCGTGGACGACGTCGACGGCGATGCGCTCCACCTGCGCGTCGAGGGCCGGCACGTGCGCCTGCCGCTGGACGTGGCCGGCAACGTGTTCGCGGCACCCATCGAGCACCCGCCGTCGGCCGCCAACGCCCTGGTGCGCCTGGCGGATCTGCCCACTGGTGCGATCGCCGAGATCGCGTCGCTGTCGCCCGCCTGCCAGGGCTTCACGCGGCGCCGCCTGCTCGACCTCGGCTTCACACCCGGCACCCGCGTCCAGCCGGTGCTGGCGACGTTTGTCGGCGACCCGCGCGCCTATCGCGTGCGCGGCACGACGATCGCGCTGCGCCGCGACCAGGCCGCGTCGCTGATCGTCCGGACGGCGGCAGCCGACGCCGGCACGGGAGCCTGTTCATGAGCACCCACGAGTGTGAAACATGCCCGGTGGCCAGCGAACTGGCCCCCCTGGGCCTCCAGGTCGGCGCCACCGATCGGGTCGTCGCCCTGGCCGGCAACCCGAACACCGGCAAGAGCACGCTGTTCAACGCCCTGACCGGGCTGCACCAGCACACCGGCAACTGGCCGGGCAAGACGGTCACGCGGGCCGAAGGCGGGTTCTCGTACGACAAGGTGCGCTACAAGGTCGTCGACCTGCCGGGCACGTACTCGCTGCTGTCGGCCTCGCAGGACGAGGAGGTCGCCCGCGACTTCATCCTCTTCGGCCAGCCCGACGCCGTGCTGGTCGTGACCGATGCCAGCGCGCTCGAACGCAACCTCAACCTCGTGCTGCAGGTGCTCGAAATCACCGATCGGGTCGTGGTGGCGGTCAACCTGATGGACGAAGCGCGGCGCAAGGGCATCGAGGTCGACACGCGCAGCCTGACGCGCGACCTCGGCGTGCCCGTCGTGCCGATCGTCGCGCGCACGGGCGAAGGCCTGCACGCGCTGCTGTCGGCGCTCGATGGCGTGGCGAACGGCGCGACCGTGACCCGCCCGCTCCGCGTGACGGGTACGCCGGAGTTCGAGCATGCGGTCGGTGAACTCATGGCGCAGGTGGAAGCGGCGGCGCCCGGCGTGCCCAACAGCCGGTGGCTCGCGATCCGGCTGCTCGACGGCGACGCACGCGTCGAGGAAGCCTTACGCACTGGCGAACTGGTGCGGCTCGTGTCGCGCCAGCAGCAGCGCGACGTCCGCTTCAGCCGCCAGATCGCGCTGCAGGGGGCGCAGTAAGAAACGCCGAACGAAGAACGAAGAACGTCGGACGCCAAGGAGTTCGCCGGACAAGTCCGGCGGCTACGAACCCACGAGAACCCGGAACCCGGTACCCAGTACCCGATCCAATGTCTGACCCACCTGTCATCGACCGCACTCGCGTCCCGTCCCCCGACGACGTGCTGGCGCGCGCGCGCGAACTTCGACGCCAGTTGAGCGGCGGGTTCCGCGAGGAGGCGGTGAAGTCGCTCTACGCCGAAGCCGAGCGCGTGGCGCGACGCGCCGTGTCGCACGACGGGGCCGGCGTCGACTTGGATCAGCGGATCGACCGCCTCGTCACGTCGCCGTGGCTGGGGCTGCCGATCATGCTGGTGCTGCTGGCGGTGGTGTTCTGGCTGACCATCGCCGGCGCCAACGTGCCGTCGGCGATGCTGGCCAGCGGCCTGTTCTGGATCGAGGATCAGGCCGCCGCCGGCTTCGACGCCGTCGGCGTGCCCTGGTGGATCACCGGCTTCCTGTGGCACGGCGTCTACCGCGGGCTCGCGTGGGTGGTCAGCGTGATGCTGCCGCCGATGGCCATCTTCTTCCCGCTGTTCACCATCTTCGAGGACCTCGGCTACCTGCCGCGCGTCGCCTTCAACCTCGACTTCCTGTTCCGCCGCGCCGGCGCCCACGGCAAGCAGGCGCTGACGATGGCGATGGGGTTCGGCTGCAACGCCGCCGGCGTCATCGCCACGCGGATCATCGACTCGCCGCGCGAGCGGCTCGTGGCCATCCTCACGAACAACTTCGTGCCGTGCAACGGCCGCTACCCGACGCTGATCATGCTCGGCACGATCTTCGTCGGCGCGTCGTTCGCCCCGGCCCTGGCTTCGCTGGCGGCCGCCGCGGCGGTGGTCGGCGTGGTCGTGCTGGGCATCGGCTTCACGCTGCTGATGTCGTGGGTACTGTCGCGGACCATCCTGCGCGGCGAGGCCTCGGCCTTCACGCTGGAACTGCCGCCCTACCGCCGCCCGAGCGTCGGCCGCATCTTCTACACGTCGCTGATCGACAGGACGCTGTTCGTGCTGTGGCGCGCGATGTGGACGGCGGCGCCGGCCGGCGCGGTCATCTGGGTGCTGGCCAACGTCCGCTGGGGCGACACGACGCTGGCCGCGCTGTCGGCCGGCTGGCTCGACCCGCTCGGCCGCGCCATCGGCCTCGACGGCGTGATCCTGCTCGCCTACGTCATCGCCATCCCGGCCAACGAGATCGTCGTCCCGACGCTGGTGATGGCCTACCTCGGCACCGGGATGATGACCGAGATGGAAGGGCTCGGCGACCTCCGCCGGCTGCTCGTCGATCAGCAGGGCTGGACGATGCTGACGGCGGTCAACCTGATGCTGTTCTCGCTGCTGCACAACCCGTGCGCCACGACGATCCTGACCATCTACAAGGAAACGCTCAGCGCCCGCTGGGCCACCCTCGGCGCCCTGATGCCGCTCGGCATGGCGTTCCTTGTCTGCTTCCTCACGGCGACGATCGCCCGCGCGCTGGGCTGGGGGTAGCGCGAACACAGCCGGCCTTCGTCATTGGGCCTTGGGCCTTCGAACCGACAGGGCGGAGCCGTCCGACCGATTAGGGCTGCGGTTTCTTGAAGAGCGACTTCTCCGGCTCGGCGGTGCGCGGATCCGGCTGCGGTGCCACTTCCGGGGCCTGCGGGCCGGACCAGGCGTACACGAACACGCGTGAGGGGTCGTCCTCGGGCATCAGCAGGAGTTCGCGGCCGGCCACGGCCAGTCCCTCGTGCGTGAGCACCACGCCGCGGTCGGTCTTGCCGGCGACGATGCGCTCGCGGAGGTCGAGCGACGGCCACTCCAGCGTGTCGACGACGCCGTCGTCGCCGAGCAGGCCGCCCGCCAGGAGCGTCTCGCCGGTCCAGTGCAAATCCTGGTAACGGGCCGCGCCCAGGTGATCCACCCGCCGCGTCTCGACGCCATCGGCCGTCCATTCGTAGAACACGCGCGCGTCCCAGTTGCAGCCGATGAGCGCGCCGGCGGTGGTGACGGCCACCGCGCCGATGTGGTCGGCGACGGCGAAACTGCGCTGCAGCGCGAGCGTCCGCGCGTCGCGGGCCTGGATCACGCTCGTGGAGGCGCGGCGGTATTCGGCCACGGGGAGCCAGAGCACGTCTCCGGCGCGCCCGAGCCCGCCAGGGTGATAGCGCGGCCCGTCCTGCACCTCGACCCGCTGGAGGACACCGCCGTCGGCCGCCCGGAAGGCCACGAGGAGGCCTTTCCGGGCCTGCCGCAGCACGCTGCTCACGTACCACGTGCCGCCGTCGGCGCTGGCGGTGATGCCCTGCGGGTGGTCGAGGGTGGCCGCCAGGGGCATCGTCCGCACGCGCGCCCCGAGGCTGCCGGACCGTACGGAGGTTTGCGGCGCCTGGCCTGCCGCCGGCCCGCCTGACGGGGTGCGGACGGCGCGGCTGGCGCGCCCGGTCGCCGCAGCGGGGGCCGCCGAGGCCAGGGCGGCGGCCGCCAGAAACGAGCGTCGCGAGAAGCGGAACGCGGGCGTGGTCATGCTGCCGATCAGACCGCGTGGCGCGCATCTGCGCAAGTCGCGCGATGTGCCTTGCGGAACGCCTACGCGGATGGCAGACTCACCTCGTTGCCCTCGATCGTCCCGACTCACCGGCCGCGTTCGGGCCGCGCGTCGCGCCAGCCCGATGTTCCGGTGCCCTTCCGGTACCAGTTCAGCGAAGCCGACTGCGTCCCGACGACCTTCCTGAACGGCATCGCCAAGCTGTTCGGGCGCGGCGAGATTCCGCCGCTCGTCATCCAGCGCGTCTACACGTACACGCTGAACGGCGTGAGCCGCAGCAACACGCTCGGCGACGGCACCGACGAATGGGGCATCCGGGTCACCTCGGAGTGGCTCGGGGCGTACAAGGAGCGCACCTTCGCGCTCAAGACCGAGTACCTGCGCGGCCCCGAAGTACACGTGCGGCGCGGCAATCAGCTGGTCGGGTGCCTCAACACCGGCGGCGTCGCGCTGTGCAACCTGCACGTCGGCGGCAACATCTGGCACTACGTGCTGGCGATCAAGTCCGACCCGGAAGGCCTGTCGTTCTTCGACCCGTACTTCCAGCGCACGGTCAAGGGCCTGAACGGATCGGCGCAGCGCCTGCACGACGACCCGGACGGCGCCAACCTGTGGGTCGAGCGCGACTGGCTCGACACCTACAGCAACCGCAAGCGCTACTGCTTCGGCTCGATGCGCAATCGCGAGGCCGTCCTGCTCTGGCGACGGAAGCGGTAGCCGCCGGGGCCGCGGCCCGACGTCTGGGCTACCCTGTGTCCGCTGATGCCAGACGCCTCCCCAGCCTCGTCACGTTCGCCGCTCGCCCTGCTCACCGGGGTGACCCGCGACGAACGGCCGGCGCTCGTCTGGAGCTTCTTCTACTTCTTCACCCTGCTCTGCGCGTACGGCCTGCTGCGGCCGCTGCGCGAGGAGATGGGCGTGCGGCACGGCGTCGATCGGCTCCAGTGGCTGTTCAGCGGCACGTTCATCTGCATGCTGCTGGCCCAGCCGCTCTACGGCGCGCTGGTCTCGCGCTTCGAACGCCGCGTCTTCCTGCCTGTCGTCTACGGCTTCTTCATCACGTGCCTGGTGGTGTTCTACCTGGTGTTCCGCGCCGGCGCCGGCATGGGGGTCGCGGTCCCGGCGTTCTTCATCTGGGTCAGCGTCTTCAACCTGTTCGTCGTGTCGGTGTTCTGGAGCGTGATGTCCGACATCTTCACGACCGACCAGGCGCGACGCCTCTACGGCATCATCGCGGCCGGCGGCACCTGCGGCGCGCTGTCGGGCCCGCTCGTCACGGCGCTGCTCGTCGAGCGGATCGGCGTGCCGCAGCTGATGCTGATCTCGGCGCTGCTGCTGTGCGGGGCGCTGGTCGCCATCCTGCGGCTGCTGCCCTGGGCGACGCAGCGGCGGGGCGCCGACCAGGCGATCGGCGGCACCGTGCTCGCCGGGGCGCGGCTGGTGGCCGGATCGCCGTTCCTCCGGCTGATCGTCGGGCTGCTGCTGCTCTACGTGACGGTCAACACGATCATCTACTACCAGCAGGCCGGCGTCGTCGCGGCAGCGTTCAAGACGCCGCCGGAGCGGGCCGCGTACTTCGCGCGCATCGACTTCGCGGTGAACGGGCTCACCGTGATCACGCAGGTGTTCGTCACGCGCGTGCTCATGACGCGGTTCGGCGTCACGCCGCTGCTGATGCTGTCGCCGATCGTCGTCGCGGTCGGGTTCGCGTCGCTGGCGGCCTCGCCGACGCCGCTGCTGCTCGCCGCCATCCAGGTCGTCCATCGGGCCGGCAACTTCTCGCTGATCGCTCCGGCCCGCGAGAGCCTGTTCACGCGCGTCGACCGGGAGTCGCGCTACAAGGCGAAGGCGTTCATCGACACCGCCATCTACCGCGGCGGCGACCTGGTCGTCGGCTGGATCATGGCCGGCGTGGTGGCCCTCCGCATCCCGCTCGGCGAGGTCGCCCTGGCCGGCCTCGTCGTCGCGTGTCTCTGGGCGCTGCTCGGCTGGCGGGTCGGCCGCACCCACGACGAGCACCTCGCCAGTGCCGGCGCAACCGCGTCACCCGCGGCGCGGTTCACGTCGTAGCCGTTGACAGGACGAGGCTCGGCCAGGACACACTCCGAACGCCGAACGCCGAACGCCGAACGCCGAACGCCGAACGCCAGGACGCCAGGACGATGGTCGAGCAGCCTGTAGCCTGCAGCCTACCTGAGGCTGTAGGCCGGGCGTCACAAGAGTGGTCCATGGCCGTACGGTTCGTCGTTCATTGGAGTCCGACGGCTACGACTGACTTCTAACTTCTGACTCCTGACTCCTGACTTCGACGATGATCACCCGCCGCACCTTCCTCGGTACCAGCCTCGCGGTCGCCGCGGGCACGGCCCTGCCCGCCACGACCCGCGCCGCGGCGTCCCGCACGGTGCTGATCATCGGCGGCACCGGCTTCCTCGGCCCGCACACGGTGCGACGCCTGCAGGCACGCGGACACACGGTCACGCTGTTCAATCGCGGCCGCACCAACCCGCAGCTCTTTCCAGACGTCGAGAAGCTGCGCGGCGACCGCAAGACGGATCTGAAGGCGCTCGAGGGACGCCGGTGGGACGCCGTGCTCGACACGTCGGCCTACATCCCGGCCGACGTCACCCGCAGCGCGGCGCTGCTGGCGCCCAGCGTCGGCCATTACGTGATCATCTCGAGCATCTCGGTCTACAAGGCGCTCGATACGCCAGGCATGGACGAGCGGGCCCCGCTCGCGCAGTTGAAGGACCCGACCGTCGAACAGGTCACCGGCGAGACCTACGGCGGCCTCAAGGCGTTGTGCGAGCAGGCGGCCGAGAAGGCGATGCCGGGCAAGACCACCGTGATCCGCCCGGGACTGATCGTCGGGCCCGGCGACAACACCGACCGCTTCACCTACTGGCCGGTGCGCGTGTCGAAGGGCGGCGAGGTGCTGGCGCCGAACGCGGCGAGCGACTTCGTGCAGGTGATCGACGTCCGCGATCTCGCCAATTTCATCGTCACGACGCTGGAGAACTCGACGATGGGCATCTACAACGCCGATGCGCCGCAGGCGAGCCTCACGATCGGCCGCCTGCTCGACACGTGCAAGCAGGTGTCGAAGTCCGATGCCCGGTTCGTCTGGGTGCCGACGACGTTTCTCGAGGCGCAGAAGGTGCGGCCGTGGAGCGACATGCCGGTGTGGCTGCCGCTCACCGGCGACGAGGCCGGCGGCGGCCAGATCAGCGTGAAGGCGGCGATGGCCAAGGGCCTCACCCACCGGCCGCTGGCCGACACCGTGCGCGACACGCTCGCATTCGTCGAGACGTGGACGCCCGAGCGCAAGGCGAAGCTGCGCGCGGGCATCGCGCCGGAGCGCGAGAAGGACGTGATCGCCGCGTGGAAGGCCAGGAAGGGATAGCGGGAATTTCAGAATTGCAATTCCTACGCGGCCGCGTCGTCCAGCCGCGTGAGGATCTGCGCGCCGGTGGCGGTGACGACGATCGTGTGCTCGGCGTGGGCCGTCCAGCCGCCGTCACGCGTGCGGATGGTCCAGCGATCGACGCCGATGCGCACGGCACCGGAGTGCTCCGCGACGAGCGGTTCGACGGCGATCACCAGACCCTCGGTCAGCAACGGCGAACGGCCGCCCGGGTCGTAGTTGGGCACCTCGGGCGGTTCGTGGATGGTGCGGCCAACCCCATGACCGGTCAACTCACGGATCACGGTGAAGCCGTCGCGGCGCACCTGGCGATCGATCACCGCGCCCAGTGCGTGGACGGCAAGGCCCGGCCGCACCTCGGCGAGCGCCGCGGCGAGGGCGCGCTCGGCGGCCCGCGCCAGCCGGCGGCCGCGTGATGTCGACGGCTCGACCGGCACGCTGATCGCACCATCGGCGACGAAGCCATCGACCATCGGCGTGACGTCGATCTTCACGAGATCGCCGGCGCGCAGCCGCGTGCGGCTCGGCAGGCCGTGGACCACCGCGTCGTTGACGCTGATGAAGGCCGCGCACGGCGCCTGGTAGACGACGACGGGCGCTGCGTGCGCGCCTTCGCGCCGCAGGACGTCGGCGCCGACCGCTTCGATGTCGGCCGGCGTCGCGCCGGGCACGACCACCTCGCGCATCGCCGCCAGCGCGAGCGCCACCACCCGGCCGGCCCGCTGCATCCCCGTCAGCTCGTCCTGCGACGTGATCGACATGACTCATCTTACCCGGGGCCGGCGGCCGGGTACTCGGGTATCGGGGATCGGGGAGCGGGTATCGCAGGCCCTTCACCGTTTTCCGGTATCAGTCACGAATGTGGGGCGTTCCAAAGGCCGACCGGTCCGGCTGGCGGCGGCGATACCAGGCGCGCCAACGCTTCTGATACCGTGTCGCGCTTGCGGGGCCAGGCGGCGCCGACACGGAGGACGACAAGGTGCAGGGGGTGTATTCGGTACTCGCCACGCCGTTCCGGCAGGGCGGTGAGGTGGACGTCGACAGCCTGCGGCGCTACGTCGAGCACTTCGTCGGCGCCGGCGTCAACGGATTCACGGCGCTCGGCGTGCTCGGCGAAGCGGCGCGGCTGACCGAACGCGAGCGTGGGCTGGTGCTCGACACGGTGCTCACGCAGGTGAACGGCCGTGTGCCGGTGGTCGCCGGCACCACGGCCGACGGCCTACACACGTGCCGCGAGCTCAGCAAGGCGGCGCAGGCGGCCGGCGCCGCGATGGTCATGGTGAGCCCGCCGCGGGCCGCCAAGCTGAACTCCGCGAGCGTGAAGGCCCACTACGCGGCCCTGGCCGACACGCTGACGATTCCGATCGTCATCCAGGACTTCCCGCCCGTGTCGGGCTTCGCGATGGAGGCCTCGCTCCTCGTGCAGATCGCCCGCGAGATTCCCGCCGCGCGCGTCATCAAGCTCGAAGATCCGCCAACTCCCCTCAAGACGGCGAAGCTGCTCGAGGCGGCCGGCGACGTGCCGCTGACGATCTTCGGCGGGCTCGGCGGCGTCTACCTGCTCGAGGAGTTGATGGCGGGATCGGCCGGGGCCATGACCGGATTCGCCTTCCCTGAGATCCTCGTCGGCATCGTCAGCCGGTGGCAGGCCGGCGACCGCGACGGCGCTGCCGACCTCTTCTACCGCACGGTGCCGCTGATGCGGCTCGAGTTCCAGGAAGGCATCGGCATGGCAGTGCGTAAGGAAGTGCTGAAGCGACGTGGGCTGATCGCCGACGCCTCCACACGGGCGCCGGGCGCGACGATCGATCCGGGGACGCGGGCGGCGCTCGATCGCCTCATCACCTGGACCGCGGCGCAGGAAGGACTCGCATGGATCTCGGCCTGACCGGCAAGGTGGCGATGGTCGGCGGCGCGAGCCGCGGGCTCGGCTTCGCGGTGGCGCGCGCGCTCGTGCAGGAGGGCGCGCAGGTGTCGATCGCGTCACGCGACGCGGCCCGGATCGACGCGGCGGCGGCGGCGCTGCGCGAGGGGACGGCCGGGGCGCAGGTGCTGGCCGTGCCGGCCGACCTCAAGACCGCCGCGGACATCGCGACGTGGCACGAAGCGACGATCGAGCGCTTCGGCGGCCTCGATCTGCTGTTCGTCAATACCGGCGGCCCGCCGCCCGGAGCCGCGCTGTCGTTCGACGACCAGGCCTGGCAGGGAGCGGTCGACCTGCTGCTGCTCAGCGCCGTGCGGATGGTGCGCCTGGCGGTGCCGGTGATGGCCGCACGCGGCGGCGGCAGCATCCTGATGACGACGTCGTCGTCGATCAAGGAGCCGATCGCCAACCTGGCGCTGTCGAACGTGATCCGCGCCAGCGTCGCGGCGCTCGTGAAGACGCTGTCCAACGAACTGGCGCCGCAGCGTATCCGGGTCAACAACCTGCTGCCCGGCCGGATCGACACCGACCGGGTGCGCGAGCTCGACGAAGGGCGCGCGAAGACGGCGGGTATAGCGCTCGAGGAGCAGCGGCGCCGGTCGGAGGCGACCATCCCGCTCGGCCGCTACGGCGCGCCGGAGGAGTTCGGCAGGGCGGCCGCGTTCCTGCTGTCGGACGCCTCGGCCTACACGACCGGCGCCTTCCTGCAGGTGGACGGCGGCCTCATCAAGGGCGTCTGGTAAGGAAAGAGCCACCGATGCATCCCGTGCGCAGCCTGCTGCTCGCCGCGTCGGAGAACCGCTGGATGCGGGCCAATGCGACCCGGCTGCCGGTGTTCCGCCGGGCCGTCACGCGCTTCATGCCCGGCGAGCACCTGGAAGACGCGGTGGCGGCCGCCGACGCGCTGCGACAGCAGCACGGCATCGCGACGATCCTCACGCGGCTCGGCGAGAACGTCGGCGAGATGTCCGAGGCCGACGCGGTCGCCGCGCACTACCTCGCCGCCTACGACCGGATCGAGACGCGGCACCTCGATGCGCAGATCTCGGTCAAGCTCACGCAGCTCGGACTGGACATCGACCGCGATCGCTGCCGGGCCCACGTCATGGCGCTCGCCGAGCGCGCCGCCGCGCAGGGCGCGATGCTGTGGATCGACATGGAGCAGCACGGCTATGTCGACGCGACGCTGGACCTGTATCACGACGTCTTCGCGCACCACCGCAACGTCGGCGTCTGCCTCCAGGCCTATCTGTATCGGACCGAAGCGGACCTCCAGCGCATCCTCGAGGCCGGCGGCGGCGTCCGGCTCGTGAAGGGCGCCTACAAGGAGCCGCCGACGGTCGCCTATCCGAAGAAGAGCGACGTCGACACCAGCTATCTCTCGCTCGCCAAGACCATGCTCGCAGCCGAGGCGCATGCCAACGGGTTCCGGGCCGTGTTCGGCACCCACGACACCGCCATCATCGCGAGCCTGCAGCAGCACGCCGCGACGACCGGCGTGAGCAAGGACGACTACGAATTCGCCCTGCTCTACGGCATCGAGCGATCGGTGCAGCAGCGACTCGCGCGCGACGGCCACCGGCTGCGCGTGCTGATCAGCTACGGCGAGTACTGGTTCCCGTGGTACATGCGGCGCCTCGCCGAGCGGCCCGCCAACGTGTGGTTCGTCGCACGGACGATGTTTGCCAAGTAGAGACCGGGTACCGGGTACCGGGTACCGGGTACGGAACGCCGAACGTTGAACGCCGTGCGCATCGACTCCCATCAGCACCTCTGGCGGTTCGACCCGGTCGAGTACGGGTGGATCGAGCCATCGGCCGCGGCGCTCCGGCGCGATTACCTGCACCCCGACCTGGCGCGCGAGCTCGACGACGCCCGGATCGACGCAGCGATTGCGGTGCAGGCGCGGCAGTCGCTGGCCGAGAACGACTTCCTGCTGGCGCAGGCCGAGGCGTCGGCGGGACGCATCCGCGGGGTCGTCGGCTGGGTGGATCTCGCCGCCGATGACGCCGACAGCGTGCTCGCGCGCTACGCGGCGCAGACGAGATTCGTCGGCGTGCGGCACGTGGTGCAGGGCGAGACCGACCCGGCGTTCCTGGCGCGCCCGGCGTTCAATCGCGGCGTCGCCGCCTTGCGCGCCCACGGGCTCGTCTACGACATCCTGATCTACGCACCGCAACTGCCCGCCGCCCTCGCCTTCGTCGACCGCCACCCGGCGCAGTCGTTCGTCCTCGATCACATCGCCAAGCCCGCCATCGCGGCCGGGCAGTTCGACGACGGCTGGGCGCGCTCGATCGCGGAGCTCGCGAAGCGGCCGCACGTGACGTGCAAGATTTCCGGCGTGGTCACCGAGGTCCGCGACCGGACGTGGACCGCCGGGGCGATTCGCCCCTACCTCGACGTCGCCATCGAGGCGTTCGGCCCGGCCCGTCTCATGTTCGGCAGCGATTGGCCGGTGTGCCGCCTGCGCACCGAGTACATCGACTGGGTGCGCACCGTGCGTGCCGTCACCGACGCCTGGTCGGCAGCCGAACAGGCCGCCTTCTGGGGTGGCACCGCCGCGCGAGTCTACGGGATCGCGCAGGCAAGGTAGGGACGAGTATGAAGTGGCTGGCCTGTCAAGGGCAGATCGGTCCCGTCGCGGGGCGTGAGCCCCGCACGGGGGGGTCGTGTCACGGGCAGCAACGCCACACCTCGGATCGGACTGCTCCACTCGAGTATTCGCGCTCTGGTGGCGCCGTAGGTTGCTGCGGCGCGGGGTCGCATCATCGGCCCGACGAGGTCCGTCCTGGCCCTCTCCGTCCCTACTCGCGATCACCCGGCCTTGGCAGCCGATCCTCCGTGCGACGGGCCCGCGGGCCGCTTAGGCCGTTTGCGGCGCGCGATTGGTCCGCATCGGGTCGTAGTGCGTCTCGTCGCGCCAGAGCGCGGACAGAATGCCGGTCAGCTTGCGCGCTAACGCGACGACGGCGACCTGGCGCCCGCGGCGATGCTCCACAGCCTCGACCCAGTCGCGAAGCGGGCCCGCGCGCCGCGTCCGCTTGGCGCAGTGCGCGGCCTGGACCAGACACCAGCGCAGAGCCGGGCTGCCTGCTTTGGTAATCCCCAGGTGACGCGTGCGATCGCCGCTGGAATCCTGGCCCGCCACCAGGCCGACATCGGACTCGACGGCGTGCGCCCCGGTGAAGCGGGTCCGGTCATCGATGGCGGCGATGAACCGCACCGCGGTCACCGGCCCGACCCCGGGCACCGTCATCAAGCGGCGCGCCACCGGGTCGGCGTCCGCCAGCGCGCGCACCTCGCGGTCGGCGTCGGTAATGGCCGCATGCAGGTGTTCGATCCGCTGGAGTGGCCGGTCGACGTAGCCCGGCAGCGCCTCACCGAGCGCCTCCCGGACCCGCGGCCCAAACGACAGCACCGCCCCGGTCGCCAGCCGCCGGCCCTGCGTCCGCAGCCAGCCGCGGACGGTATTGATCAGCGGGGCGCGGCACATGCACCGACGGCAGGTCGATCCGACAGGACACCTCACTGAGGACCTGCGCGTCCCGCCGGTCGGTCTTGATCCGGCACGCGCCAATTCCCAACGTCGGCGCCAGCGTCGCCGGCACCACCCGCACCTGGTGCCCGGCCGCCTGGGCGGCGTCGGCCACCCAGAACGCCTCACTGCAGGTTTCGACAATCACCCGACTGGCCGCCCGCTCTTGCAGGTACCGCGGCAGTTCGCCCGTCCGCAGACGCCGCTGCTCCACGATCGTGCCGTCCGCCTGCCGCACGCAAATCTGCGATTCCCTTCCGCCCAAATCAATCGCAACATGGTCCATGGCTGGTCTCCCTCCCTGTGTGCCTTGAGCACGTCTCAGTGTGAGCGACGGGGCTCCCGTCAGCTCGTGGGGGCCAGCCACTTCATCCAATCTGCCCGCCCGCCTACGCCACCGGCTTCGGCGCGCCAAGCCGGGCCGTCCGCTCACCTGCTCGGACGCGCCGGCGGCGCATCCCTCCCTGAGAGCCGCAGCGGCTGCGTGAGCAGGCGGTCCAGCCGCTGTTCCTCCGGCGCGTCGAAGCCGTCGACGCCGAGCGCCATGCGCTCGTGCGGCACGAGCGGGGCGGCGCGGTAGGTGCCGAAGATGCGGTCCCACCACGGGACGTTGAAGCCGTAGTTGCTGTCGGTCTCGCGCCGGTCGCGCGAGTGATGGACGCGGTGCATGTCGGGCGTCACGACGAGCAGGCGCGCCACGCGGTCGGCGCCCGCCGCCAGTCGCAGGTTGGCGTGGCTGAACATCGAGGTCGCATTCAGCAGGACCTCGAACAGGACCACGGCGCCGGTCGGCACGCCGACGACCATCGCCACCGCGCCCTTGAGTCCCAGCGACAGCAGGAGCTCGACCGGATGGAAGCGCACGCCGGTGGTCACGTCCACATCGACATCGGCGTGGTGGACGCGGTGCAGCGGCCACAGCCAGCGCACCTTGTGCATCGCGACGTGCTGCCCGTAGACGGCCAGGTCCAGCGCGAGCACACCGGTCGCCCAGGCCGCCGCGATCGGGACGTGGTCCTGTCGCAGCAGGCCCCAGCCGCGCCGTTCGGCGACCAGGGCGAAGGACACGACGCCGGCGGGCGCGACGACCCGCACCAGCACGGTCCCGGCAGCCACGAGTCCGAGGTTGTGCGGCCAGCGCTGGTCCCTCCTGCGCAGCCGCCGCCGGCGCGGACGCACCGCCTCCGCGATGGCCAGCGTCGCGAGCACGCCCACGAAGGTCAGCAGCCGGATCGTCGTCTCGTCCCGCATCCGATCCCAGAGTATGCTGGGCGGTCACAAGGGAGACAGTCAAAGTCAGAAGTCAAAAGTCAAAGGCAAAGGCTGTGGCTGTAGGCTGTAGGCTGTAGGCCGTAGGCCGTAGGCTGCGGCACAAGGAGTGATGCGATGCGCGGAACACGACGTCGATTCCTTTCGCAGTCCGCGGCTGGTGCGGCAGGCGCGCTCGGTGTGTCCGCGGGTCTGGCGCCGGCGGCGTCGGCGCAGTCGCAGGGCCGCGTGGCGGGCGCCAACCGCCGCGTGCGGGTGGCGCTGATCGGCTGCGGCGGCATGGGCAACAGCGATCTGCGCGACATGCTGAAGGCTGGCGCCCAGCTCGTGGCGCTGTGCGACGTCGACGACCGTCAGGTGACCAAGACCGCCGCGTCGATGGCCAAACAGTTCGACCAGAAGCCCGCGTTCACCACGCGCGACTTCCGGAAGGTGCTCGACCGCAACGACGTCGACGCCGTCATCGTCGCCACGCCGGACCACTGGCACGCGCTGCCGGCGGTGATGGCCTGCCAGGCGGGCAAGGACGTCTACGTCGAGAAGCCGCTCGCCCTCACGATCGGCGAAGGCCGTGTGATGGTCGACGCCGCCCGCACCTACAACCGCGTCGTGCAGATGGGCACGCAGCAGCGCAGCGCCCAGCACTTCACCGACGCGGTGGACTACGTCAGGAGCGGCGCGCTCGGCAAGATTCGCCTCGTGAAGACCTGGGCCTATCAGGACTGGATGGGCAACATCCCGGTCAAACCGGACGCGGCGCCGCCGGCCGAGGTCGACTACGACATGTGGCTCGGGCCCGCGAAGCAGCGGCCTTTCAACGAGAACCGCTTCCACTTCAACTTCCGCTGGTACTACGACTACTCGGGCGGCCTGATGACCGACTGGGGCGCGCACATGATCGACATCGCCAACTGGGGGATGAACGTCAAGGCGCCAAAGGCCGCGGTGTCGGTGGGCGGCAAGTTCGGCTTCCCCGACGATGCCGAGGAGACGCCGGACACGCAGCAGGCGCTGTGGGAGTGCGACGGCTTCTCGATGGTCTGGGAGCACGCGACCGCGATCGGCCAGGGTCCGTACATGCGCGACCACGGCGTCGCCTTCCACGGCAACAACGGCGTGCTCGTGGTGGACCGTGGCGGCTGGGAAGTGTTGCCCGAGACCGAGACCAGGAACCGGAAGAAGTCCTACCGGATGGCCGGCGAGCCGCGCAAGGGCACCGGCGGCGAGGACTCGCACCTGAAGCACGTGCAGGACTTCCTCGACTGCATGGACACGCGCAAGACGCCGCGGTCGGACGTGGAAATCGGGCACAACTCGATGATTGCCTGCCATCTGGGCAACATCGCCTTCCGGTTGAACCGGCGCGTGCAGTGGGACGTCGACGGCGAGCGCTTCGTCGATGACGCGGACGCGCAGCGACTGCTGCTGCCCACCTACCGCGCCCCGTGGACGCTGCCGAAGATCACGCGGCCGACGTCCTCGGCTGCCGTTCGGTAGGACACGCCCTCCTATCGACGGGAGGCGATTACAGAATCGGCCGGTGCGGCCGAATATGCGGTGCAGACACCTGCATCGCATGCTCTTCGTCCGGCGCAAACCCCGACCCGCTGTTCTCCTGGCCGTAGCCATGGCGGCAGCCGGGTGCCTCGGCCCGGCGCGGCCGGAGGCCGAACAGGCCCTCGGATCCGTCGCCGCGATGCGGCAGCACCACGCCAGCTCGCCGCAGCCGGGTGCGCCCGCCCGCATCGATGCCCAACTGACCTACGCCGACAACGTCTGGGGCCTCTACCTCGCCAGCGATGGGACCGGCTCCATCGAGGTCGTTCCCGGCACCCTCCGCACGGACCTCCAGGCAGGAATGCGCCTGCGCGCCAGCGGCCGGCTCCGCGAGCGCGACGGCCGTCTCGTGCTGGCCCTCGAATCCATCCTGGAGGCGACGCGCGACACCCAGCCCGAGGCCGCCCCGGCGGCCGGCCCCGACGTCGCGCGCGGCCGCTACGACGGCCGCCGCGTCCAGGTGGAAGGCACGGTGACGAGCGCCAGGGTCGAGCGGGCCCGCCTGCGGCTCGACGTGCTCACGGCGGGCCGGCGCCTGACGGCGTGGCTGCGGCAGGGGTCGATGTCGGACGCCGCGCCCCTGCTCAACCAGCGCGTGTCGTTGACCGGCGTCCCCTTCCGCTACACCGCCGAGGCGCGCACCCTGGGCGTCTCCGAGCTGCTCGCCGACGCGACGCCAACGCTCTTGCAGGCCGAGTCCCGTCCGCGCGGGAGCGACGTGGCCCCGTCGGCCCCGACGACCTTCGCCTACACCGACGCGGCGGCGCTGCGCCGGGAACGCCGCGGCGACAGCCTGCTCGGACGGCCGGTGCGGCTGCGCGGCATCGTCACGTACCTCGATCCGGAGTGGCAGCTGCTCTTCGTGCAGGACCGGACGGCCGGCATCTACGTGGACATGCACGGCGAGTCGCCGGCGGTGGCGGCCGGCGATCGCGTCGAGCTGATCGGGTCGAGCAGCCCCGGCGAGTTCGCGCCATCGGTCCGTCACCAATCGCTGACGCGTCTGGGCCGCGGCGACTGGCCCACGCCGGTCAGGCCCGATCTCCAGCAGTTGACCGCCGGCCTGATGGACTCGCAGCTGGTCGAGGTCGACGGCATCGTGCGCCGGCTGTCCGTGGACCGGTCCGCGCACCTCAACCTCGTCGTGGATGCGCAGGGCGCGCGAATAACGGCACAGGTGCCGTCGTTCAGCGGCCCCCTGCCGACCCATCTCGTCGACGCAGAGGTGCGCATCCAGGCCGTCGCCGGCGCCGAGTTCAACGCCCGCCGGCAGCTCACCGGCATCCAGCTGCTCGTGCCGGCGCTCGATCGCATCGCCGTGACGACGCCGGCCGCCGCCGATCCATTCAGCATCGCGCTGCGGCCGGTGGACATGCTCCAGCGCTTCGATGCGAAGGCCGACGTCGGCCACCGGGTGCGCATCCGCGGCGTCGTGACGTTTGCCCGCGGCACCACCGTGTACGTCAGCGATGCCGGCAGCGGCGTCGAGATCCAGACGGTGTCGCGCCAGCCGGTCGGACCCGGCGACATCGTCGAGGCCGCCGGCTTCCCCGCCCGCGGCGCCGTTGCGCCGGTGCTGGCGGACGCGGTGCTGCGGCACGTCGGTCGCGCCGCGCTGCCCAAGCCGACCGTGCTCGACACCACGCTCGCGCAGCAGGCCGTGATCGACAGCCAGTTCGTGCAGCTCGAAGGCCGCCTCGTCGAGCGCGTGTCGACGCCCGACGGGCTGTTACTCCTGCTCGAAGGCAAGGGCCTGCTCTTCTCCGCGCTGCTCACGGCGGACGGCACGAAGGCGCTCGAGCACAAGCTCGAAGTCGGCAGCCGACTGAGGGTGGCCGGCGTATGCCGGCTGCTGCCGTCCTTCGACGGCACCGACAACCTGCGCCGGCTCGAACTGCTCGTCCCGCTGGCGTCGAGCGTCGTGCGCCTCGAAGGCCCGTCGTGGTGGACGCTGCGCACGCTCGGCAGCACGCTGGCCCTCGTGAGTCTGGCCACGCTGCTGGTGCTCGGCTACGTGATCCTGCTGCGCTCCGAAGTGCGCCAGCAGACCACCGAGCTGCGCGGGGCCAAGGACGCCGCCGAGGCCGCCAGCCGCGCCAAGAGCGAGTTCGTGGCCAACATGAGCCACGAGATCCGGACGCCGATGAATGGCGTGCTCGGCATGACCGAACTGCTGCTCGGCACGCGGCTCGATCACGACCAGCGCCAGTACGTCGACACGGTACGGTGCTCGGCCGAGGCTCTCCTGCACGTCATCAACGACGTGCTCGACTTCTCGAAGATCGAGGCGGGCAAGCTGGAGCTGGTGCAGCTGCCGTACGACCCGCGCGACGTCGTCGGCGACGCCCTGCAGGCGCTGTCGGTGCAGGCGCACCGCAAGGGCCTCGAGCTGGCGTGGCGCGTCGCGCCCGACGTGCCGCTGGGCCTCATGGGCGACGGCGAGCGCCTGCGGCAGATCCTGTTGAACCTGGTGGGCAATGCCATCAAGTTCACCGACAGCGGCGAAGTCGCGGTGGACGTCTCGCGCCGGCCGCGCGAGGGCGCGTCGACCGCCGGCGCCGACGGCGAGGGCGGCGATCTCGTGCTGTTCGCGGTGCGCGACACCGGCATCGGGATTCCGCAGGACAAGCAGCAGCTGATCTTCGAAGCGTTCACGCAGGCCGACGGATCGACGACGCGCAAGTACGGCGGGACGGGACTCGGCCTGTCGATCACGCTGCGGCTCGTGCGGATGATGGGAGGGTCGCTCGAGGTCGAGAGCCATCCCGGGCGGGGCAGCGTCTTCGCGTTCGCACTGCCGATGGTCGAGGCCGAAGCCGCGCCGGCGGCGCGGCCCGGCGTGCCGCTCGACGGACGCCGGGCGCTCGTCGTCGACGACCACGACGTCAACCGCAGCATCCTGCAGGAACTGCTCGGCGTGTGGGGCGTGGACGTGGCGGCCGCCGCCGACGTGCCGTCGGCGCTCGCGCTGCTCGAGCACATGCCTGCCGACGCGCCGTACGACATCGTCGTGCTCGATCGTCACATGCCGGGACAGGACGGCTTCGCCTTCGCCGAACAGGCGCGCGGCCGCGGCCACCGGCTGCCCGTCGTCATGCTGACGTCGGATCGGGAGTACGGCGACATGGCGCGCTGCGAAGCGCTCGGCATCGCGCGGCACCTGACCAAGCCGGTGCGGCCGCGCGACCTCGCCGAAGCGCTGCAGGACGTGCTCGGCCAGTCTCCGCAGCCGACCGCCGTACGCCCCGTGCCCACCGATGCGCCGACGCCGCCGTCACGCGTGCTGCGCGTCCTGCTCGCCGAGGACAACCAGGTGAACCAGCGGGTCGCGTGCGCGATGCTGCGCAAGCGCGGGCACCATGTGGAGGTCGCCGACAACGGCGCGGAAGCGGTCGCGGCGATTGCCCGCGAGGCCTTCGACGTCGTGCTGATGGACGTGCAGATGCCCGAGATGAACGGCTTCGAGGCGACCGCGAGCATCCGCGCCAGCGAGCGCAGGTCGGGGCGCCGCATGCCGATCGTGGCGATGACCGCGCACGCCATGACCGGCGACCGCGAACGCTGCCTTGCCGCCGACATGGACGGCTACCTGACGAAGCCGATCACGTTCGGCGCGCTGGTCGCCGAACTGGAACGGTTCGGGCCGCCGCCCGTCGATCTGTCGGCCGCGGGCTGATCGCGACGGCGCTCGCGACCGCGGGACGAGTCGGGCGGCTACGGACAGGGCGCGTCGTCGTCGCGTCGATCCTGTATAAAAGGCGGCATGCCGCTGCTGACCTCGCCGCACGCGTCCCGTCGTCAATTCCTCAGCGCCGCGGGCGCCACCGTCGCAACGCTGGCCTTCGCGCCGGCCGCCGCGGCCGGCCAGCGGACCGGCGGGCCGCTGCGGCTGGCGCTGCTGTCGGACACGCACATTCCTGCCAATCCGGCCGAGGCCTACCGCGGCTTCTCGCCGGTGGACAACCTTGCGAAGGTCGTGCCGCAGGTGACGGCGTCCTCGGTCGACGGTGCGCTGATTGGCGGCGACCTCGCCCGGCTGAAGGGCCTGCCCGAAGACTACGCCCGGCTGAAGACGATGCTGGCGCCGATTGTGGACAAGATGCCCGTGGGCATGGTGCTCGGCAATCACGATCACCGCGCCAACTTCCGTGAGGCGTTCGCGGCCGCGTCGGCTGCTGCCTCGACGCCGGGTCCGCTCGCCAGCAAGCACACGTCCACCCGCGACGCCGGCGGCGTCCGCTTCGTGCTGCTCGACTCACTGCTCGCGACCGACGTCACGCCAGGGCAGCTCGGCACCGCGCAGCGCGACTGGCTCGGCAAGACGCTGGCCGCCGCGCCAGCGACGCCGACCATCATCGTCGTCCACCACACGCTGGGTATCAACGACGGTGAGTTGGTCGACGCCGATCGCCTGTTCGAGACGCTGCGGCCGCACGCGCAGGTCAAGGCGATCATGTACGGGCACTCGCACAAGTACGAAGTGCGCGAGCGCGACGGCCTGCAGCTGATCAACCTGCCCGCCGTCGGCTACAACTTCGCCGACAGCGAGCCGGTGGGCTGGGTGGAATCGGTGTGGACGGCCGAGGGCGTCGATCTGACCTTGCGCGCCGTCGGCGGCAACCTGGCCGCCAACGGCCAGACGACCTCGGTGCACTGGTCGCGCTAGCGTGCGTCGGACGGCACGTCCTCGAAGCGGACGTTGCCGTGGACGTCGGTCAGGCCCACGATGACGAAGGGCCGGATGGCGTCATCGGCATCGGCCACGCGCGGCGGCATGGTTCGACGCCAGCGCACGACGATGCCACCGGGTTCGGTGTGCACGGATTCGACCAGCGGCATGAAGGCCCCGGCGCCCGCGTCGCTGACGATCGCGAGCAGGGTGACCCTGTCGAAATCGATCTCCGGCGGCGGTTGACGCGTAGGCAATGCCTTCCAGAACGTCGTCCAGGCGGCGGCGGTGCGGATGACGAGCGGGCCGGCGGTCGAATGCCTGATCAACGGCCCGTGCGCCACCGGCAACGCCTCGAGCGACCGCGGAGCGGCACGCGCGGCGCTCTCGAGGGGACGCCCCTCCCCCGGCGGCAGCAAGCGAATCGGCAGCACGTGCCCGTCGGCCGGCAGCGCCTCGGCGTCCGGCGCGTCCACCACGAGCCGATAGGCGCCGGGGGGCAGACCGTCCGTCGCCACGACCAGCGTGGCCAGGCGGGTCGACGATGACTGTTCCGGCTCTCCGGACGACTGGACGTCGCGCACGGCGGCGCCTCCCGCATCCAGCAGTCTGGCCCTGACGACAGCCGCAAGCCGTCGAGCGTCGCGCGACGCGACTTCGAGCTGCACCGCCAGCGGGTGCCCCACCGGCACGTCGCGGGACAGCGTCGGATGTACGCCACTCGCGTCCTCACCGAGCAGGACCGGGATGCCGAGCGAGAGGGCGTCGCCCGGTGCGGCCACCTCGATCGGATGCAGCACGAGTCCCGATCGCGTGCCGTCGGGGGTCACCGCCGCGACGCGCAGTTGGTGGCGGCCCTGCGTGAGCGTCAGCGTCAGGCTGCCTTCCATCGCCGCGCCATCCGCCGGCTTCGAGAGCGTCAAACGGCGCTCGTTGGCCACGCTGCCGCGCTCGTCCACCGTCACCAGGTGCACGACCGCCGTGGACTGTTCGCCGATCGTGGCGGCGTCGACCGCCAGCGTGACGAGCGCGCGGCCCGTGCCGGCAGACGCAAACTGCGGCGCCACGTGCAGCCGCAGGCCGAGCGTGCCGTGCGACACCGCGCCCTGGAGCACGCGGCGCAACAGCGCCGTTGTCGCATCGCCGGTCGCCTCCTCCGGCGCGGGAACGTCTGCAGGCAGCACATAGGCACGCCGGGCCGAGACGCGCGCGCCCTTGCGCCGGACCTTGACCTCGATGCGGTGGTGACCCGGCGCGGCCGCATTGGCCGGCTCGAACGCGAGGACGTAGGCGGACGTGTTCTGCGTCACCACCGTCGCCAACGCCTTCTCCAGGTTGTTGGTCCACTGGATCCAGCGCCCGCCGGTGTCGCGCGCGATCTGGCTGAGCGGCACGCCGACCATCTCGTCGGTATCGAGCGACATCCTGCTGCCGCCCGCGCCCTGGAACACCGTGTCGGACGTGCCGACGCGGATGCGTCCGCCGGTCCGCCGATCGTTGTCGCCCGTGCGCGTGACGTAGTTCTCGCGCGGGTCGACGGGATAGACCGTCACGTCGCCGCCGAGCACGCCGAGCAGCGCCGCCATCTGCGCGGCGCGGTTGCCGCGCGGGTCCAGCGGCGACACGCCCATGTCCGTGGTCAGCCAGAACAGGACCTTGCGGCGCGAGCCGGCGCGCGACAGCAGGCGGCCGACCGCCTCGACCGCGGCGGCGCGGCGGGCCGCACGGGTCGGATCGACGCAGTCGGGAGAGGTGTCGACGGCCGACCCGACGCCGCACGGGGCATCGACGCTGCTCGAGGTCGTCTGCGGCGCATTGGGATTCGGCGGCGGACCACTCAGCATGAAGCGGCCACGAAAGGCACGCACCAGCGCCGCGTGGTCGTCGTTGGGCGGCGTCAGCGTCAGCAGGCCGTTGCCGTCGCCGCTCGTCGTGAGCACGCTCAGCAGCGCCGAGCCGGGCACCGCCTCCACCACGCCGAGTCCGGCACGGATGGCGCGATGGGCGTCGTAGGGACTGACGTTCAGGTCGTCGAGCAGCAGCACGAACGCCGGCGCGTCGGCGGTGTCGTTGCCGACGATCTGCTCGGCTCGCCCGGGCAATGCCACCGGCATCGCCGCTGGTGCCGTCGTGCGAGTGGACAGGTAGCGGACCGAAACGAGCGGGCGGGGTTGGCCGTCCTCGAGCACCTCGAAGTCGTCGATGGTGAGGTCGGTGTATGGCTGCTGGCGGTCGTCGGTGACGAGAGCCGAGAGTTCGACGAGGGTCACGCCGCCGCGGAAGACCGGGGTCTGGCCTGTCGGCGACGGCGCTTGCCCGGCAGCCCTCACCGCGCCGATGCCGCCGACGACGACAGCCGACACGATCGCCAGCACGACCACGGTCGGCTGCCAGCCGCGTGTGCGGGCTCCTGTCACTGGTCGCTGCCCGCCGTCATGAGCTTCTTCGCCTCGGGATCGATGAAGGCCGTCGGCTTTGGCGCCTGCGCCAGCGCCGAGAGCGCGGCTGGATGGACCGGCTGTCCAGCCTCCGCGACGACGTCGATGTACATCGAGCCGCCGCGTCCGGACTGCTGGTGTACGGTGGCCACACGCACCTGGTGAGGCCCCGGCGGGAGATCCACGCACCAGATCGTCCGCAGCCCGAGCATGCCGAGCGTCCGCACCTGGGCGGGCCCCACCTTGAGCTCGGCGCGCTTCTGCGTGGCATTGGCCAGCTTGCCGTCGCCGTTGATGGTGACGATGGCCTGCTCGATGCCGACCCGATCGCCGTTCATCCCTTCGATCAACGGACCGCCGGCGGTCTCGGTGATCACCGCGAATCGCACCTTGCCCTTCGCTTCGCCGATCGCCACGAGCTGGACGACCATCGGCAGCGCATCGGTCGGCACGCTGCCGGTCAACATCGCCCGCATCGCCGGCGACAGGTTGGCGGTCGCCTTCGGCACGTCCGGATCGGCAGGCGGAGGCATGTAGCCCTTGCGCGTCATGACCCGCACGCCGGGACGCGTGACCCGCACCTCGATCGGCCGGACCTTGCGGCCCTTCACTTCCCTGTCGGGCTCGTAGGCGACGACGTAGTAGTCGCTGGCGTCGCGCAGCACGCGGTCGATCGCCGTGGCGAGGTTGTTGCCGTCCACGAGCGACACACCGCCGGTGAGCGAAGCCAGGTCGCGCAGCTGGTTCTTGGCCTGCAGGAACTGGGTGATGACGTTGCTCAGGTCCTCGTGTGCCACCTCGCGGCCGCCGAAGCCGCGCGTGCCGGCCTGCGACCCGACCTCCACCGCGCGCGTGAAGCCCTCGATCAGGCGATCGCCCGGCAGGTCGAGACCAGCCGGATTGAGCGGATACACGGCCAGGTCGGCGACCGACGCCGCGGCAATCGCATCGACCATCGCGCTGGTCGCCTCGCCAGTCATCGTTCCGGCCGTCGTGATGGCGCCGCCGACCGACGATCCTTCGGTCAGGAAGATGAGCGACTTGCGTCGTCCACCGACGTCACGCACGGCGCTGGCGATGCGGCCGATCGATTCGTACGCGTTCTGCAGGCGCATCGAACGCTGCTGCTCCGACGCCGCCAGGCCGGGCGTGCCGGTGCCCTGCAGTTGCGGGTTCGAGAAGGTCTGCGGCGTCTGGCGCATCTCGAGGGTCGGATCCGGCAGCCGGAGGCCGCCGAACGCGTCGATGATCTGCATCGCCCGTCGTCGATCGCGGATGAACCCGGCGGTGGAGATGGTCGGCGTGCTCGTGAGCCCGACGTACAGGAGGTCCGACGGCGCCAGGCTGGCGACGAGGTGGTGCGCCGCCTGGCGGGCCCGCTCGGCGCGGCGCGCGTCGATGTGGAGGTCGTCGATGAGCAGCCCGATCATCCGCGACGAGGAACTCCACGCGTTGGTGACCAGCGCCGCCGCGTTGTTCGGATCGGTCAGCGAGTCGACGGTGTCCAGCGGAATCGCGCCGCCATGGTAGGTGTACGCGGTGAAGGACTCGATCGTCTGCTTCCGACCGCCGTCGTAGATCTCGAAATCGCCCGCCTTCAGATCGCGCACCGGATTGCCGGCGGCATCGACGACGAGCGCGCTCACCTCGACCCGGGTGATCTTCATCCGGAAGCTGGGTCGCAGGTCGGAGCCGACGTTGGTGTCGAGCGGCAGCGTCGGCAGATCGCGCGGCCCCGGCTGGTTGCGGATGCCGCTCATGATCTGCGCGGCAGCCGGCTGGGCCAGCGAGAGTGCCAGGGCGCACGCCACCGACGAAACTACGTGTAGACGCATGATTCGACCTCGGCGCGGGCAGCGGCTGTGGTGTGCCGCGATTATACGCCCGGACCGGGTCGACAGGAGGCCCTACGCCCCCTTGGGCGGATACTCCGGCCGATCGGCCGGCCGGGCGAGAACGCGGCGCGTTTTGGGGTCGAACCCCATCGTCCGGCCCTCGCGATAGGACTGCACCCCAAGCTGAATCGCGACGGTCACCTGATAGCCCTTCAGCACGTCGTAGATCGGCGTCTTGCGGCTCCGCATGCTGTCGAGCCAGTTGTCGGCGAGGTCCTCCATCGGCTCGTCGGTCGTGATCTCGACCTCCGTCTTGCCCTCGTTGGCCTCCTTGAACTTCGCTTCGAACGGGCGTTCCGCCTTGATCACGGCCCGGGCCACCGGCCGCGGCGTGTCGGCGGTCGGCCGCGCCGCCGAGAGCACCTGCAGCGTGCCCCAGTTGCCATAGACGGTGATCGGTGCCGAGTCGGCGTTGGCCATGCACGACACCATGTTGAAGCAGTACTCCCGGGGGTATTCGACGGTCGTCATGTACGTGTCGGGCACCTCGCGGTTCTTCTGCACGTAGATGCCGCCGGCGCCGACGACGCGGGTCGGGAAGTCGAAGCCGACGATCGCGCTGAGCGCACCGAGCCGGTGGAACAGCAGGTCGGTGGCATTGCCGCCCGAGTAGTCCCAGAACTTCCGCCAGCGGAAGTAGCGCTCGGCGCTGAACGGCCGCTTCTTCGCGCCGCCGAGCCAGGCCTTCCAGTCCAGGTTCTCGGGCGTCACCTGGGCGTCGGGCCAGGGCGTGCCGCCAATGCCCGGGATCGGGTAGTCCCACATGCCCTCGGTGGTGTTGCGGTTGTAGCTGATGAGGCCCCACACGACCTTCCCCATCCTGCCGGCCGACACGTATTCGTGCGCCTTCTGGTGCAGCGGCGAGTTCAGGCCGGAGCCGCCGACCTGCAGCATGCGGCCCGTCTGCTGCACGAGGTCGTGCAGCCTGGCCGCCTCGTCGATCGTGTACGTCATCGGCTTCTCGAGGTACACGTCCTTGCCCGCGAGCAGCGCGGCGCGCGCGATCGTGTAGTGCAGGTGGTCGGGCACGACGATGACGACGCCGTCGATGTCGTTCTTTGCCAGCAGCGCCTCGTAGTCGCGGCCGCTGCGCTCGGCGCCGGTCCGCGTCTTCGCGTTCTCGACGCGCGGCTGCCACACGTCGCAGACCTCGACGAACTCGATGTCCTTCTTCAGCTCGCGGCGCGGCAGGAACCCACGGCGCAGCAGGTCCTGGAACTGCATGCCGCAGCCGATGAAGCCGAGCCGGATGCGGTCGTTGGCACCGAGCACGCGCGAGGCCGCACGCGCGGCGGGCTGACGCCCGGCCGCGACCGCGTGGCTGCCGAGCAGCGACGCCGTGGCGACGGTTCCGGCGGTCTGGCCGAGGAATTGCCGACGGGTGGAGGTCTGACTGGGTTTGGCGGGCATTTCGCCTAACAGTACGGCAGGACGGGCGGGGGTGTGTACAGCGCACGGGCCGGGCCTACAGCCTCAGGTAGGCTGCAGGCTCGGTTCGCGAATGAACGAGCCCACGTAGACCTGGGCTCGTTCCAGAATGGGGCCGTCAGTGACCACGACCGGCGCCGCGAGCTCTGGACTACTGATGGTGAGCCGCACGGTCTCTTTGACAGCCTGTGCAGTGAGCACGGCCGTTGTAGCGAACAACGTGATGAGCATGACAGGTCGTCGCATCAGGTTCTCCCTCGGGCATAGGACGTACCGACGCACGCGAGCGTGAACACGGTGCGCCAAGCGGGCGCCTCTGCACAGCCCCTGCCGTATCGGTGGCAGTGCGCGGGCTGTCAACCGTCGTGCTTGCAGTCACTCCGGACGTGCGTGCGGAGCGTCGTTCCGCTAGCATGAGCGGCGCATCACCATTTTCAGGGGACGCCATGAGCATGCGAGTGCTGGGAGCATCGGTCCTGGGCGGCGGCACGGCGGTGGTACTCGCCGCGACGCTCAGGGTGACGGCGGCGCAGGGTGGAAGCCCGGACATCCCGATGGACGGCGACGACATCGCCGGCGTGGTCACCGGCGCAAAGGGGCCGGAGGCCGGCGTCTGGGTGATCGCCGAGACGCGCGACCTCCCCACCCCGTTCGTCCGCATCGTCGTCACCGACGAGCAGGGGCGATACCTGGTGCCCGATCTGCCGAAGGCGTCGTACCAGGTGTGGGTGCGCGGCTACGGCCTTGTCGATTCGCCGAAGACCGCGGCAACGCCAGGCCAGACGCTGGCGTTGAAGGCGGTGACGGCGCCCGATGCGAAGGCGGCGGCGCACTACTACCCCGCCAGCTACTGGCTCTCGCTGCTGGAGGTGCCCGCCGCCAGCGAGTTCCCCGGCAACACCACCAACGGCATCCAGCCGGCCATCGCGACGCAGCAGCACTACCTGCGCGTCATCAAGAACGGCGGCTGCACGGCCTGCCATTCGCTCGGGAGCATCGGCACGCGGACCATCCCGGCGGAACTCGGCCAGTTCAACACGTCGGTGGACGCCTGGACGCGTCGCCTCGCGTCGGGCCAGGCAGGCGCCGACATGATTCGCACGATGGGCGCCGTCGGCCCGCGCATGGTCCAGGAGTTCGCCAAGTGGACCGACAGCATCAAGGCGGGCGCGGTGCCGCCGGCGCCGCCCCGTCCGCAGGGGCTCGAGCGCAACGTCGTGATCACGCAGTGGGACTGGGCCGACCCGAAGCACTACCTGCACGACGAGGTCTCCACCGATCGCCGGACGCCGACGATCAACGCGTACGGCCCGGTGTACGGTGCGCTCGAACTGAGCGCGGACTACGTGCCGGTGCTCGATCCGAAGACGCACACCGCCAGCCGCATCCCGCTGACGGTCCGCGATCCCGCCACGCCCGCGACCTCGCAGGAGATGGCCGCGCCCTCGCCGTACTGGGGCAGCGAGCCGCTCTGGAACAGCAGGACCAACGTCCACAACCCGATGCTCGACCACCAGGGCCGGCTCTGGCTGACGGCAGCGGTGCGGCCGGCCGACAATCCCGCGTTCTGTAAGGAAGGCTCGACGCATCCGTCGGCGAAGCTGACGCCGATCGGCCGGGCCAGCCGCCACCTGCAGATGTACGACCCGAAGACGAAGAAGCTCACCCACATCAGCACCTGCTTCGGGACGCACCACCTCGCGTTCGCCGAGGACGCCAACAACACGCTGTGGACGAGCGGCGGCGGCCAGGTCGTCGGCTGGCTGAACACCAGGGTGTTCGAGGAGACCGGCGACGAGCAGAAGGCGCAGGGCTGGACCGCGCTGATCATGGACACCAACGGCAACGGCAGGCGGGACGGGGCCGTCGAGCCGAACCAGCCTGTCGATCCGACGAAGGACAAGCGGTACAACGGCGCCTTCTACTCGGTGCAGCCGGCGCCCGACGGCTCGATCTGGGGCTCGGTGCTCGGCTTCCCCGGCGCCGCCGTCCGTCTCGTGCCCGGCAGCAACCCGCCGGAGACGACGCTGGTCGAGGTGTACGAGCCGCCCTTCGATCATCCGGACCCGAAGAAGCGCGGCTTCTCGCCGCGCGGCATGGACGTCGACCGCAACGGCGTCGTCTGGGCGGCAATGGCCAGCGGCCACATGGCCAGCTTCGACCGGCGCAAGTGCAAGGCGCCGCTGAACGGGCCCAAGGCGACCGGGCCGCACTGCCCCGAGGGCTGGACGCTGTACACCGAACCGGCCCCGCAGTTGAAGGGCGTGACCGATGGCGGCAGCGCCGAGGCGAGCTACTACACGTGGGTCGACTGGTTCGACACGCTCGGCATCGGCAGTACCAACACGCCGATCAACACCGGCAACGCGTCCGAAGGGCTGCTGGTGCTGAAGGACGGCAAGTGGGTGGTGCTGCGCGTGCCCTATCCGCTCGGCTACTACACCAAGTGGATGGACGGCCGCATCGACGATCCGAAGGGCGGCTGGAAGGGGCGCGGGCTGTGGTCCACGGTCAGCACCCGGGCGCCGTTCCACATGGAAGGCGGCAAGGGGACGAGTTCGAAGGTCGTGCGCTTCCAGATGCGGCCCAACCCGCTTGCGAAGTGATTGCCCGACGGCGCGGCAATCGTCTGGCACGGATGGCAAGCGCCCTCGCCGATCGAGTCGCCGGGCCGCCGCGCCCGCTCGCGCAGACGTTCGCCGCGATCTATCACCGCAACGCGTGGGGCGACGCAGAGTCGCGGTCGGGGGGCGGCTCGACCCAGGCCCGCGCCAGCGACTTCCTGGACGACCTTCTGGCGCTGTGCCGCTCGCTGGACGTCCGCTCCATCGTCGACGTCCCGTGCGGCGACTTCAACTGGGCCCGTCCACTCGCCGACGCCGTCGATCGCTATACCGGCATCGACATCGTGCCCGACCTGATCGCCCGCAACCAGGCCGCGCACGGGAGCGAGACGCGCTCGTTCCTGGTTGGCGACCTGACCCACGGCCCGCTGCCGCCAGCCGACCTCGTACTGTGCCGCGATTGCCTCGTACACCTGTCGCTGGACGACGCCGTTGCCGCGCTCGACCAACTGGCCGGGTCGCCTTCGCGCTACCTCGTGCTGACGACCTTCGTCGACGAGCCGGACAACCGCGACATCCGATCGGGTGGATGGAGACCGCTCAACCTCGAACGACCGCCCTTCGGTCTGCCGCCGCCGGCATTCCAGGTGGACGAACGCTGCATGCATTCGGGCGGGCGGTACCGGGACAAGCGCCTCGCCATCTGGGAGACGGCGACCCTCGCCTCACGCTCGCGACCGGTGTGACCGGACGCGAGCGCGGGCTGCACGAAAGCTAGGCCGGCTGTCCCGGCCCGGCCCACCGAGTGCCGGTCGTCGAACGCCGCAAGAGCGCGGCCGCGGTTCGATCGTCATGGCGGTCCACTCGCGTCGGCTCGGCCACTCGCCGTGCGATCGGGTACGCTTCGCCTGCCGCCATGTCGATGATCGTCAGCGTCCTCTGCGTCCTCGCGCTGCTGTCGCAGCCAACCGCCGGCCCGGCCGAAGCGCTCGGTCCGGCCGGACAAATCCGGCCGCCACGAACGGGGTGGCGCGACGCGCCGGCGAGTGCCTGGCAGTCGCTGTTCAACGGCCGCGACCTGTCCGGATGGACGGTCAAGCTCGCCCATCACGACGTGGGCGACAACTACGCCGACACCTTCCGCGTCGTCGACGGCGCGATCGCCGTCCGCTACGACAAGTACGGCGACGACTTCGGTGCCCGCTTCGGCCACCTGTTCTACGACACGCCGTTCTCGCACTACGTGCTCGCGCTCGAGTACCGCATCCAGGGACCGCAGCAGAAGGGCGGCCCGTCCTACGCGCGCCTGAACAGCGGCGTGATGGTGCACAGCCAGGCGCCGCGCACGATCCTGAAGGATCAGGACTGGCCGATCTCGGTCGAAGCGCAGTTCCTCGCCGGCAACCAGACGACGATGAACGTCTGCACGCCGGGCACCGACATCTTCATGAACGGGACGCTGGTCAAGGCGCACTGCACGAACTCGTCGTCGCGCAGGTACGTCGAGGACGGCGCCTGGGTGCAGGTGCAGGTGGAGGTCCTCGGCGGCGATGCCATCCGCCACTACATCGACGGGCAGCTGGTGCTCGCCTACGAGCATCCGACGATCGGCGGCGGCGTCGCCACCGGATTCGACCCGGCGATCAAGGTCGATGGCCGGCGGCTCACGTCGGGATACATCGGGCTGCAGGCGGAAAGCCAGCCCGTCGAGTTCCGCAACGTCCGGCTGCTCGACCTGACCGGATGCATGGACACGTCGTCGCCCGCCTATCGCGCTTACATCGTCAACCGCGACGACACGCGCTGCCGGCAGTAGCGACGCACCATCGGGCAGAGGCACCGCAACGCCCCAAGGCACACGCGGCTGGCCCGCCGGACCGCCGGAGTCATACTCACCCCGTGCCCTACCGGATCGATCTCCGTGCGCCTGCCCTCGACGCTCTCGATCGCATCGTCGATCTGGGCGCGCTGGATGTCGAGATCGATGCCGGCGGGACGTTGTCGGCGTTGATGCCGGACGACGTCGGGCCAGAGCGCGTGGCGCGGGCCGCGGGCACCGACGCCGCAGACACGTGCGTGTCGCCGGCGGTGGGTCGCGACGACGGGTCTGTGTGGCTGCTGCGGCCACGTGCGGTTCGCGTCGGACCGATCCGGATCGCGCCGGCCGACGAGCCGGCCGCTCCGGACACCATCCGGCTGGTGGACGAGGCCGCGTTCGGGACCGGGCTGCATCCCACGACGGCCCTGTGCATGGAGGCGATCACCGAGACGGCGGAGGCCGCGAGACCGGAGCGCGTGCTGGACGTCGGCACGGGATCGGGCGTGCTGGCGCTCGCCGCGCTCGCGCTCGGCGTGCCGCAGGCGACGGCGCTGGACGTGGACGCCGCGGCGGTCGCCACGGCGTTGCAGAACGCGCGCATCAATGGACTCGCCGACCGTCTGACGGTCGTGCACGGCGGGCCCGACGCGGTGACTGGCGTGTGGCCGTACGTGATCGCCAACGTGCTGGCGGCGCCGCTCGTCGAGATGGCGCCAACGCTGGTCCGCCGGGTCGGTCACCACGGCCGGCTGGTGCTGTCGGGCATTCCTGCCGTGCTCGCGGCCGACGTCAGCCGGGCGTACCGGCACCTGGGGATGCGGGAGGTGCGGGTGACGTCGCGCGGCGGCTGGGTCGCGGTGTGGCTGCAGGCGACGTGGTGAGACGTCGTTGGAGCGGCGCGCGCCGCTCCGTCGTTCGCTCGAGCCTCGAGTTCGGGCCCTTTGGACTACGTCTGGACTACAGCTGCCGGTGATACCTCCCCGCCTTGCTGTCGCGTAGCCGGTTCCCCCGACGGGTCCGGGGAATAGCAATCCGCCGTTACTGCGGCTCCGCGGCCGCCGGCACCGTGTTCGGCTGGCGCGTGAAGCGTAGGTCCCACAGCCGCTCCGAGCCAAGGCTCAGGCCGACGACATGTCCGGCGGCGTCGCGGCGGAACACCACCCAACCGAGGCCGCCGGTGAACGCATCCGCGTAGACCGGCGTCAGCGGCGTAATGAGGCCCGGCCGGCGCCGGACCACGAGGTGCTCGCCATCGACGGCGACGTCGAACGTGGCCTCCGCTTCGTCGCTGACATAGCGGCCGGTGAACGCTCGCAGCGCGGCCGCCGTCGGCGTCGCCGGCTCGACGCGCTCCAGTTCGGTCACGGTGCCGAACTCGTCGGCGCCGCGCAGCCCGCCGCGACCATCGAACTCGATCGTCCGTCGATCGGCGGTCACGAACCGCGTCGCGGTCTGGGGGATGAGGCGTCCGATGCCGCGAATCGACAGGCCGTCCTTGTCGGCTTCGACCCTGATGACGCCGATCGGGAGCGGCGCCCGATAGAGTCCGGCGAGCCGCGCGCTCTCCTCCGCCGTCAGCGTGTGCGCCGCGGTCGGCGCCGGCGGCTGCCTCAGGTCTCCGAGAAACAGCGCAGCGACGTCCTTGGCGTGGTTCGTGGCCGGCGCCGTGTTGACGTTGCAGAGCACCGCGACTGACACGCGCTGGTCGGGATAGCGAACGAGGTGCGCGACGTAGCCCGCGGTGCCGCCGCTGTGATCGACCTCGCGGACGCCGCGGTAGGTGTCCACGTAGAGGCCGTACGCATACTCGTGCGGCCGGCCGTCGGCGAAGACCGCCGGCTTCTGCATCTCGGCGACCAGGGCCGCGTCGCCGACGACCGGCACCTCGAAGTTGGCGTTCCACTTGAGCAGGTCGGTAATCGTCGTCAACATGCCGCCGTTGCCGTGGGCGTTCTCGAACGGCATGCTGATGACGAACGCCCCACGGCGCTCGCCGTAGGCGACGGCCCGCCGCTTGACGACTCGCGTCCAGTCGTCGCGCCAGGACGAATCGGTCATGCCCAGTGGGTCGAAGATCCGCGCCTTGGTGAACGCCGCAAACGACACGCCACTGAGCCGCGAGACGAGGATCACCGCCAGGTTGTAGCCCGAATTGCTGTAGGACCAGTTCGTGCCCGGCGCGAAGTTCAGCGCCTGCTGCCGGGACAGGACGTCGAGCACGTGTTCGTGGGTGTGCACGCGGCTGCCGCGCGGCCATCCGGGCACGGCGACGACGTAGCCCCAGTCGCGCAGCCCGCCGGTGTGCTGCAGCATCTGCCGCACGGTGACCGCGGCCGCCGACGCCGGCAGCTCCGGGATGTGCTTCCGCACCGGATCGTCGAGCGAGAGCTTACCGTCCTTGGCTAGGAGCAGCACCGCCATCGCGGTGAACTGCTTGGCGACCGACCCGGCCTCGAAGATGGTATCCGGGCCGTGGGGCACCTCGTGCTCGAGATCGGCGAGGCCGTAGGCGCGCCGAATCACCGACTGGCCTTTGACATCGGCCCCGACCGCGCAGCCAGGGGTCGTCGGCCCCCAGCGCTTGAAGATCGCGTCCACCTTCGCCTGGAGTTCCGAAGCGGCCGACTGGGCCACGGCCGGACCGGCAGCGAGCATCACTGCGGCGGCGGCGATCACGGCTGTCAGTCTGGTCAGCATGAATCCGATCCTACGGTGGACCGGTTGTAGGCTGCACGCACGCAGCTCGGGCGTCCGGTTGAGCTTCAGATGAAGCGCTCGAATAGTCCACGTTCGGGCGCGCGCTTGGGCGGTGAGCCACTCACGTCGTAAGCGATCGGCGTGCTGCTGCGCATCCGAAGACGTGTTCGACCGTCTTGCAGACGGCGAGGGCTCGGAAGGCCGCGGTTCGAGGGGAGTAGTCCACCGTCGTCCAATTGCAAGGCATGCGCTCGTGCTGCTGGCGCACAAACGATCGAATTTGAACCGGGGAATTGGAGGCGCCGCCCGGATTTGAACCGGGGATGGAGGTTTTGCAGACCTCTGCCTTACCACTTGGCTACGGCGCCAGCCTGAGAGTGCGTGCGCGGTCAGGTGAGGCGGAGATTGGAGCGGGAAACGGGATTCGAACCCGCGACTTCGACCTTGGCAAGGTCGCACTCTACCACTGAGTTATTCCCGCTCTTGCCGAGCGACTGCGACCCCGAATAGTAGCACAGGGCCCAGCCTGGCACGCAAGACCCTCGGGCCGTCTTTTCGGCGATCGCGGCGGTGTTCATTGTCGCCGGCCTTCGGTCGTCAGCGGGCGTCGAAGGCGCCGGCGAGGATCTGAGTCTGCGGCGGCGCGTCTCGGGGCCAGTCCACCACCACGACGTCGAAGCGGCACGGCAGGTGCTGCAGCGACGCCCGCGCGAGGAACGCCTCGGCGACGCGCGCGATCGTCCGCTGCTTGCGGATGGTGACCGCCGCGGCGCCGCCGCCGAAGGCCAGGTCGCGCCGCGTCTTGACCTCCACGAACACGATCGTCTCGCCGTGCCGGCAGATGAGGTCGATCTCGCCCTGCCGGCACCGGAAGCGCTCGGCGAGCACGACATACCCGGCGGCGCGCACGGCCGTCCGGGCCGCCGCTTCGCCGTGCCGGCCCAGGACCTGTCGAGGATCGTCGGCCTGGTCGGAACGATCTGTCGCACCGCGCCCGCGTCGCATGCCAGGACGTGTTGCACGATGCTTACCACATCCCGGTCGGCGAACGACGGGCTCATGCAAAAGTTGGAAGGGCAAAAAGGGCTAAAAGTGCAAGAAGGGGCACTGTGTGACGTTTGCGGTTTTGCGTCTGTGGTGGTGCACCGACACGGCACCGGCATCCGCGGTCTATGTCTCGCCGGGCTGCCCTTTTGTCCTTTTTGAACTTCTCGCCCTTTTCGCCCTTTTGCAGTGTGGACGATTACACCGACAACGGCGGCGTCACGACCCCTTCGAACTGCCGGAACATGCCGCGGAAATACTTCAGGACACGCACGCCGTCGCTCGACACCTCGCCGAGTTCAGCAAAGCAGTAGCCCGGGAACTCGATCTCCTGCAGCAGGTTGATCAACCGCTGCCACGGGTACTCCTCGACATAGAGGTCCCGCATGTGGACCTGCCCGATGCGATCCTTCAGGAGGCCGAAGTTCTTCTCGAGGCCGCCGTCCATCAGGTCCGTCGGGTTGGAGTTCCAGCAGATCCAGACACCGGGATGCCGCTCGGCGTACTGGAGCATCTTGACGATGCGCGGGATGCGCTGCGTTTCGGCGCCATGGACCTCGACCTGGATGCGGACGCCCGCGTCGGCCGCCGCCTGCCCGCACTCCTTCAGCGCCTTGCCGATCTGCTCCAGGGTCTGCTCCTCGGGCACGTCCTTGCGCAGCCCGTTCGGGCGCACCTTGACGCTGGGGCTGCCGAGGTCCTTCGCCAGCTGGCACCACTGCTTCGTCTCTTCGATGTTCTTGCGCACCACGGCCGGGTCGGCCGCGTGGTACTCGCAGGTCGTGCCGAGCCCGCCGATCTTCACCGTCGATGCCTCGAACTGCTTGCGGACCTCGGCCCGCTGCGACGGCGTCAGCGCGAGTTCCACGCCGTGCGCGTGCGTGGTCCTCAGCTCGACCGCGTCGAGGCCGACCGTCGCGAAGTTCTTGATGATCGTCGGCACATCCCAGTCCTTGGCGATGTTGTAGGTCACGGCGCCGATCTTGATGGCGTGTGGCGCCCGGCCGCGTGGGGCCTGGCCCGCTGCGAGCGAGGGCGTGAACGCCGCGGCCGCGGGCGCCAGCAGGCCACCTGCGAGGAAGGCGCGGCGCGATGCCGCCACCGGAGAGTTCGTATCGGCCATGGAGCCGAATCCTATCGGATCGTGCAGTAGACTGCGACCACTTCCCATGTCGCATCGATTCCCGACCCTGGTGGTGTCCGCGATCGTGGTGCTCGGCTGCGCGCAGGTGTGGACGCAGCCGGCCACGCGCATCGACTGGGCCGCGCACGGCGCCAACGTCGCCCACACGTCGTACTCCCCCGCGGCCCAGATCACACCGGCCAACGTCGCCCGGCTACAGGTCGCCTGGACCTACCGCACCGGCGATGCCCGGGCCGACAACCGCTCCCAGATCCAGACGAATCCGATCATCGTCGACGGCGTGCTGTACGGCGCGTCGGCGCAGCTGAAGGTGTTCGCGCTCGACGCCGCGACCGGCAAGGAACGGTGGGTGTTCGACCCGTTCAAGGGGTCGGAGCGCGGCAGCGCGGTCGGCGTCAGCCGCGGCGTCACCTACTGGGCCGACGGCCACGACCGGCGGATCTTCATGTCGGCCGGCGCCTACCTGTACGCCCTCGATGCCGCAACGGGCAAGCCGATCGACACGTTCGGCGCGGCCGGCCGGATCGACCTGCGTCTCGAACTCGACGCCGATGCCGCCAACCTGTCGGTGATGTCGAGTACGCCGGGAACCATCTACAAGGATCTGATCCTCGTCCCGACCCGGATGTCGGAAGGACCCGGGCCGGCCGCGCCGGGGCACATCCGGGCGTTCGACGTCCGGACGGGCCGGCGGCGCTGGATCTTCCACACCATCCCGCGGCCAGGTCAGGCCGGCCACGAGACGTGGCCCGCCGACGCCTGGCAGCGTGTCGGCGCGGCCAACAACTGGTCCGGCATGAGCGTCGATCCCGCCCGCGGACTCGTCTTCGTGCCGACCGGATCGGCCGCGTTCGACTTCTGGGGCGGCAACCGCAAGGGCGCCAACCTGTACGCCAACTCGCTGCTCGCCCTGAAGGCGGACACCGGCGAGCGCGTCTGGCACTTCCAGTTCGTGCACCACGACCTGTGGGACCGCGATCTGCCCACCGCACCGGTCCTCGGCACCGTGACCAAGGATGGCCGGACCGTCGACGTGGTGATGCAGGCGACCAAGACCGGCGAACTCTTCGTCTTCGAGCGCGCCACCGGCACACCGCTCTACCCGATCGAAGAGATACCGGTGCCGCAGACGACCCTGAAGGGCGAGCAGTCGTGGCCGACGCAGCCGCGCTCGACGCTGCCGGCGTTCTCGCGGCAGGCGTTCAGCGAGGCCATCATCACGTCGCGCACGCCGGAGGCCCGCGCCCACGTGCTCGCGCAACTGCAGGGCGCCAAGCCATTCCACAAGTGGCAGCCCCCGAGCGAGGAAGGCACGGTGATCTTCCCGGGCTTCGACGGCGGCGCCGAATGGGGCGGCCAGGCGTTCGATGCGGCCAGCGGCTACTTCTTCGTCAACTCGAACGACATGGCGTGGATCACGCACATGGTGCCGATCGATCGCGCGAAGGAGACGACGCAGGTGGCGCGCGGCCGCCGCCAGTATCAAATCAACTGCGCCGTCTGCCACGGCATCGAGCGGCAGGGCGACACGGCGCGGGTGGTGCCGTCGCTCGTCGACGTGGACAAGCGCCTGAGCCGCGACGCCGCGACCGAGATCGTCGCCTACGGCAAGGGCCAGATGCCGCCGTTCCAGGCACTGCCCAGGGAGCAGCGCGCGGAGATCGTCGCCTACCTGTTCGGCGACGCGCCGAAGGAAGGCGCACGGTCAGGAGACGAAGGGCTGCCCGACATCCCCTACACGTTCAGCGGCTACACCCGCCTGCTCGACGACAAGGGCTTTCCGGGCGTGACGCCGCCGTGGGGCAGCCTCACCGCCATCGACGTCGGCAAGGGGCGGATCGCCTGGCAGGTGACGCTGGGCGATCGGCCGGAGGCGCGCCGCGAGAACGACCCGCCGACCGGCACCGAGAACTATGGCGGCCCGGCGATCACCGCGGGCGGCGTGCTGTTCATCGGCGCGACCAACGACGAGAAGTTCCGCGCCTTCGACATGAAGACCGGCAAGCAGCTGTGGGAGACCACGCTGCCGGCTGGCGGCTACGCGACACCCGCCACCTACGTCGTCGATGGACGGCAGTTCGTCGTGATCGCGGCGGGTGGCGGCAAGATGACGACGAAGTCCGGCGACACGTACACCGCGTTCGCGCTGCCCGGGCCGAGCCGATGACCGATACCGGCTCTGCGCCCGCGGCGCCGCAGCGGCTCGTCAGCCTCGACGTCTTCCGCGGCGTGACCATCGCCGCCATGCTGCTCGTCAACAAGCAGGGCGACGCCAGCGCCGGCTACGCCGCGCTCCAGCACGTGCCCTGGCACGGGGCGACGCCGACCGACTGGATCTTCCCGTTCTTCCTCTTCATCGTCGGGGTCGCGCTGCCGTTCTCGATCGCGGCGCGGCGGCGGGCCGGCGCGAGCAACGCCGAGATCCTCCGGCATGCGGCCATCCGCGCGCTGATCCTGTTCGCGCTCGGCGTCTTCGAGAAGAACTTCCCGTTCCTCAGCGTCACGCTCGACACCTTCCGCATCCCCGGCGTGCTGCAGCGCATCGCGTTCTGCTACGTGCTGGTCACGGCACTCGAGGTGTATGCCACGACGAGGGTCAAGGTGATCGTCGCGACGACGCTGCTGGTGGGGTACTGGGTGCTGCTCGCATTCGTGCCGGTGCCGGGCGCCGGTGTCGTGCCGATGACACGGGAGTTCGCGCCGGAGAACTGGGCCGCGTGGCTGGATCGGCTGACGATGGGGCGGCATCTCGGCTACGGCAACCGCACGTGGGATGCCAACGGCCTGCTCTCGTCGCTGCCGGCGATCGTCACCACACAGGGAGGTGTGCTGGCGGGCGCGGTGCTGAGGCAGCACGGCGCGTCGGCGCGCGCGGTGATCCGGCTCGCGCTCCTCGGGCTGGCCGGCGTGATCATCGGCTGGCTGTGGGGCGGCAATCCGCCGCTCATCGGCCCCGGCATCATCGGCGAACCCGCCGTGCGCGATGCCCTCGTGTTTCCGATCAACAAGATGCTCTGGACGAGCACCTACGTGCTGTTCACGGCGGGCCTGGCGCTGCTGGCGCTGGCGGCGTGCGTCCGCGCCGTCGACGTCGCGCGCCGGGTGCGGCCGTCGTGGGCGATGCCGTTCATCTGGCTGGGCAGCAACGCGATCTTCGCGTACCTGGCGTCGGGCCTGGTGGCCAAGCTGCTGCACGTCGGCACTGTCGGCGCCGGGGGCGGCACGCGGCTGTCGCTGTGGGACTGGGCGTATCAGCGGGTGTTCACGGCCGCGATTCCCGACCTCGCGCTCGCGTCGCTCGCCTGCTCCACCGCGTACCTGCTGATCTGGATCGCGATCTGCGGCGCGATGTACCGGCGGCGGCTGTTCCTGAAGTTGTAGGGCCGCCGGCCTGCTCGGCCGGCGCCGTATTCATGGGCACGTCGGGGACGTGCCCCTACCAGCGTTCTCGATGCCGATCGCTACCCCTTCACGGGCTCCAGCTTGATCGGGTAGCTGCGGTTCGAGTTCCACTGCGCGACGTAGAGGGCGCCGGCCTCGTCCACGTACACGTCGTGCGGATGGTTGAACACGCCGTTGGCATTCACCATCCGCTGCAGCGTGTCGCCCTCGTACACCGGCGGCTCGCCGCCGACAACGGACACGACCCGGTCGTTGGCATCGAGGATCAGGATCATCGCGTTGAGGCTGGCAATCGCGATGTGACCGTTGGCCATCGGCGCGATGTTGCTCGGCTGCGAGCCGGGGACCGCGACGGTGCGCAGCAGTTCGCCCCTGGGCGAGAACCACTTCAACAGCGCGTTGGCGCGATCGCAGACCAGCAGCTCCTCGCGGCCCTTGCGGGTGTCCACCCAGACCGCGTGCGGCTGCTTCAGGTTCTCGGGCGCCGCGCCGGCGCCGCCGAACGTCTCGATGTACTTCCAGTCGGGGTCGAAGTGGTGGATGAAGTGCGACCCGTAGCCGTCGCTGATGAAGAAGTCGCCGGCCTTCAGCACCGCGACGTTCGTGGCGTGGTACTTCGAGAGGTCCGGATACTTCGCCGCGAGCGCGCTGGCGTCGATCCGCTTGACCTCGCGGCCGTCCGGCGTCAGCAGCGCGATCGTCGACGTCTGGTGATCGGTGATCCACAACAGCTCGTCGCCACGCGGGTCGGCGCGGAACTCCAGCGCGTGCGCCGCCGGAAAGCGGTCCTCACGCTTGGCCACGAAGCTGCCGTCCTTCGCGTACGTGACGATGTTGTTCCGCTTGTCGTTGGTCAGCACGACGATCTGCCCGGCGCGGTTCTCGGTGATCGCGTGACAGTCCTCGACCGGCACCTTGGCGCGATCCAGCCGTCCCCAGCCGACGATCGGACGGTAGCGGAAGGCGCCCTGCCCCATCACCTCCGGTCCGGCCGGCGCCGCGTCTGCGGACCGGCTGTTGAGGGCGACGGCGACTCCTGCAGTGGCGCCTGCGGCGCGCGTGAGCATCGTTCGGCGGTTCATGGTCATGGCTCCTATCGCAGCCTACGTTCGCGCGTGCGCCATCCCGAACTGCCGCGAGACCGCCTCGATCGACTGGTCCAGGATGTCGATGGCCGTCGCGGCCTGGGCGCGCGTCAGCACGAGCGGCGGCGACAGCCGGAGTGTGTTGCGCCCGGCTCCGAGCACGAGCAACCCGCGGCTGAACGCCTCGTCGACGACGCGGTCGCGCTCCTGCACGGCACGCACCTTCGTCGCGCGGTCCTTCACGAACTCGACGCCGATCATCAGGCCCTTGCCGCGCACGTCGCCAATCAGCCCGTGCTTCTGCTGCAGCGCGCGCAGGCCGTCGAGCATGTAGGCGCCGACATCCGCGGCGTTGGCGACCAGCTGCTCCTGGAGGAGCCGGATGGTCGTGAGGGCCGCGGCGCAGGCCACCGGATTGCCGCCGAACGTGCTCGCATGCGCACCCGGCGTCCAGTCCATGATGCCGGCCCTTGCCGTCGCCACGCCGAGCGGCAGCCCCGATGCAATCCCCTTGGCCATCGTGACGATGTCGGGCTGGACGGCGCAGTGCTCGACGGCGAAGAGCTTGCCGGTGCGGCCCATGCCGGCCTGCACTTCGTCCACCACCAGCAGGATGCCGTGGCGATCGGCGATCTCGCGCAGCCGCTGCAGGAACTCTGGCGGCGGCACCAGGTAGCCGCCCTCGCCCTGGATCGGCTCGACGACGATCGCGGCGACCTCGTCGGGCGAGACCAGGTGCACGAACGTCTTCTCCTCGAGGAAGTCGAGGCAGTCCTGCACGGCGCCGGGGCCATGCCGATAGACGTCGGGATAGGGCACGTGGAAGACGCCGGGGGCGGTGACCGGCCCGAAGCCCTTGCGCTGCACGGCGCGGCTCGCCGTGAGCGACAGGGCGCCGAGCGTGCGGCCGTGGAACGACCCCATGAACGCGATCAGATAGGGCCGCTTCGAGTGGTAGCGGGCCAGCTTGATCGCCGCCTCGTTGGCCTCGGCTCCCGAGTTGCCGAAGAACGACCGGCACGGGCCGGGCATCGGCGCGGCGGCCGACAGCACCTCGGCGAGGCGCACCTGCGGCTCGTAGTAGAAGTCGGTGCCCGACATGTGCAGGTAGCGCTGCGCCTGATCGACGATCGCCTGCACGACGGCCGGATGACAGTGGCCGGTCGAGTTGACGGCGATGCCGGCCGCGCAGTCGAGGAAGACGTTGCCGTCGACGTCCTCGACCATCGAACCTTCGCCGCGGGCCATCACGAACGGATAGCCGCGCGTGTACGACGGCGACACGACGACGCCGTCGCGCTCGATGATGGCGCGGGCATTGGGGCCGGGCAGCGGGGTCGTCAGGTGCGGGGCGTGGGGCAGGCTCATTTGCGTTTCCAGATGGTACCGCCGGGGCCGTCCTCGAGCACCACGCCGCGGCCGTCGAGCTCGGCGCGGATGCGGTCGGCTTCGGCGAAATCGCGCATGCGACGGGCCTGGACACGCGCGGCGATCAGCGCGGCGAGTTCGTCCGGCGGGATCGGCGGCGCCGATTCCTCCTGGCGCCGCAGGACCAGCACGCCGAGCACGCGGTCGCATTCCTCGAAGAAGCCGAGCGTCGCGTCGGCCTGCGGCCGCGCCATCGTCCCGGCATCGATCGCGGCATTGGCTTCGCGCAGCAGCTCGAACACCGCGCCGAGCGCGCCCGGCACGTTGACATCGGCTTCGAGCTTGTCGCGGAAGTCGGCGCGGGCGCTGTCGAGCCGAGCCTCCCAGCCGTCGGCGCCGCTGCCGCCGGCGACCCGCTCGAGGCGCCCGACGCAGTCCATCAGCCGCCGGACCGCTTCCTCGGCCTGCTGCAGCGTCGCCCACGAGAAGCGCAGCTGCTTGCGGTAGTGGACCGAGATCAACAGGTAACGCAACGCTGACGCACGGTAGCCCTGGTCGAGGATGTCGCGGATCGAGAAGACGTTGCCCAGCGACTTGGACATCTTCTCGCCGTCGTCCATGAGCAGGTGTTCGACGTGATACCAGAAGCGCGAGAACTGCGTGCCGGTGGCGCCTTCGGCCTGGGCGATCTCGTTCTCGTGGTGCGGGAAGATCAGGTCGACGCCGCCGCAGTGGATGTCGATCGGAGCCGGGCCGAGCAGGCGCAGGGCCATCGCCGAACACTCGATGTGCCAGCCGGGACGGCCGGGGCCGACCCCGCAGTCCCAGGTCGGCTCCTCGGGACGGGCCGCCTTCCAGAGGACGAAATCGCGGGCGTCCTCCTTCTCGTACTTGTCGCTGTCGACGCGGGCGCCGCTGAGGATGCCGGCATGATCGAGCCGGGCCAGCTGGCCGTACTGCGGCAGCGTCGCGATCTTGAAGTAGATCGAGCCGTCGCTGCGGTAGGTGTGGCCGTTCTTCTCGAGGGCCGCGATCATGTCGGCCATCGCCTGCAGGTTCTCGGGGTCGGTGGCGCGCGGCGTGTCCTCGGGCGCCTCGAGTCCGAGCGAGGCCGCATCCTCGCGGAACGCGTCGATGAAGCGCGTCGTGTACTCGCGCAGCGGCACGCCGGCCTTCTGCGCCTCGCTGATCGTCTTGTCGTCCACGTCGGTGAAGTTGGTGACGTGATGCACCGCGTAGCCGGCGACGTGGCGCAGCGTCCGGCGCAGCAGGTCCACGGCCAGGAACGTGCGGAAGTTGCCGATGTGCCCGCGGGCGTACACGGTGAGCCCGCACGCGTACATCCGGACGATGCCGTCACGGGCCGGCGCGAAGTCTTCTTCCTGGCGGGTCAGCGTGTTGTAGAGACGCATGCGGTGTACACAGGGAACGAGTGACGGGGGCCGGGTTCCGGGTACCGGGTGCGGGCTCCAGCGAGATTCGCAGCGGCCGACTTGTCCGGGCGCTCGCGCCAGGCGTCCGTGCCGCAGGCGCGCGTCAGGCGCAGGGACAGGAGACGCGGCAGTGGACTTCGTCGCCCGAGACGTCGCAGGTGACCTCGACGCCGCCAGACGATGTTGCAGCGGGCGGGACACCGTCCTGGCCGCCGCGGGCCCAGCGCAGGTCGCCGAGCAGCGTGCCATCCGATCGGTCGAACACGAGGGCCAGATCGCCGGCCACGGCGTCGGGGTGGTTGGCCACCCAGCGCACCACGTCCTGGACGGCGGTCACAAACGGCTCGGCCCGGGCCGGATCGCCGGCGAGCGCCCCCACCCGGCCCACCAGCGCCTGCAACGCCTCCGCAAGCTGGCTGTCCGGCGTGCAGGTCACCGCCAGCGGCAGGGCGGACGCATCGTCGCGAGACTCTGTCATACGGACGCGATTCTATAGCGAAAAGCGCTCGAAGATGGACCGCGCGTGGGCCACGTCCTCGCCGATCTGATGGACCAGCGCGTCGACGCCCGGGAAGGCCTGTTCGCCGCGCAACCGCTGCACGAACGCGAGCCGCACGCGCGTGCCGTACAGGTCCGGCTGCACGTCGAGCAGGTGGGTCTCGACGCTCACCCGGCCGCCCGCCTCGAAGGTGGGCCGCACACCGATGTTGGTCACGGCGGCGTGAATGCGGTCGTCGACGGTCAGCGTCGTGGCGTAGACGCCGTGCGGCGGCAGCAGCTCGTTGTCGGAATCGATGTTGGCGGTCGGGAAGCCGATCTGCCGGCCGCGGGCCGCCCCCGGCACCACCGTGCCGTCGATGAAGTAGTGGTGACCGAGCAGGGCGCCGGCCTCGTCGACGCGTCCCTCGGTGATCAGCCGCCGGACCCGCGTGCTGCTGACCACGAAGTCCTTGTAGCGGACCGGATCGATCTTCTCCACCCGGAAGCCATGGAGCTGGCCGAGATCGCGCAGCAGCGAGAAGTTGCCGGTCCGGTCGCGGCCGAAGAGGAAGTTGCCGCCGACCCAGACCTCGGCGGCGCCGAGCCAGTCCACCAGCACGCGACGGACGAACGTGTCCGGGTCGAGGCGCGAGAGCTCGTAGTCGAACCGCACGAGCGCCACGCCTTCCATCCCGGCCCGCGCCAGCGCCTCGATGCGCTGCGGCGTCGTCATCAGCAGCGGCGGCGCCTTCTCGGGACGGAGCACCCGCGGCGGATGCGGGTCGAAGGTCATGACGAGCGGCGTGCCGTGCCGCTCGCGGGCCTGGCGCACGACGCGATCGAGGATCTTCTGGTGGCCGCGGTGGAGTCCGTCGAAATTGCCGAGCGCGACGACCGGATAGGGCCAGCGGCCGGGCCGTGGCGGGTCGTCGGGATAGCGCAGCACCTCGACGCGCAGACGCGTGCCGTGTCGAACGTCGGTCATGAGGGCGCGGCCGGCGGCAGGTGCACCGAGAGGCCATCATACGCCAGCGCCATGCCCTCGGGCAGGCGCGCATTGGTCTCGGCATGGCCGAGGTCGTGGCACATGTGCGTGAACAGCGTGCGCCGCGCGCCGGTGCGCCGCGCCGCCTCGACGGCCTCCGGCAGCGACAGGTGCGTGGGGTGGGGACGCTCGCGCAGGGCATCGATCACGAGCAGATCCAGCCCCTCGAGCTGCGCGAACGCCTCCTCGGGCACATGGCTGCAGTCGGTGAGATAGGCGAACGTGCCGATGCGGTAGCCGAAGATGGTGCGCCGGCCGTGCAGGATCGGAATCGGCGTCCAGGTGGTGCCGCCGATCGCGAAGGGCCCGTCGACGATGGTCGACACAAGGCGGGGCACGCCGCCACCGAGTTCGGGTGGCGAGCTGAACGCGTACCCGAAGGTGCGGGTGAGGTCGGCCACCGTATGGCCGTCGCCGTAGACGTCCATCGTGCCGCCGCCGCGCAGGGCGATGAAGCGGCGCAGTTCGTCCAGGCCGAAGATGTGATCGGCGTGGCTGTGCGTGTAGACGACCGCGTCGACGCGGGTGAGCTGCGACGCCAGCGCCTGGCTGCGCAGGTCGGGCGTCGTGTCCACGAGCACCTGCACGCCGTCGTCATGCGTGACGACGATCGAGGCGCGGAACCGCTTGTCTTCGGGAGCCGCCGACTGGCAGACCGCGCAGGTGCACCCGATCATCGGGATGCCCTGCGAGGTGCCCGTCCCCAGGAAGGTGACGCGCACGCTAGGGCGCGACGATGCGGGAGCCGCCCTTGCGGGTCGCCTCCACGTACTTCATCCGCAGTTCGTAGAGCGCGCCATCGAGGAAGCGCTCCTCGTCGTCCGACAGGTTGCCGCGCGTCTTCTCCTGCAGCATGGTCAACACGTCGATGGCATGTCCGGCCGAGGTCAGGTTGACCGCCTGGAGGCCGGTCATCGGATCCTTCTGGTCGCCGAGATACACGGCGGCAGCCATCACGAGCCCCGAAATATAGCCAAGAAACGTCAGCGAAGCGTCGGCCGGCTCGGTCATTCCCGGATGCTAGCATACGGGTCACGACGCTCATGTCCTCCCCGCGCGCCGGCGCCTCCTTCATCAGTCTGGTCGAGATCATGGCCCGTTTGCGGGGCCCGGACGGCTGCCCGTGGGACCGCGAGCAGACGCTGCAGAGCCTGGCGCGCTACGTGCTCGAGGAAGCAGCCGAGGTCGTCGACGCGATCGAGCGCGACGACGTCGCGGGGCTCCGGGAGGAGATCGGCGATCTCATCTTCGAGGGTGTGTTCCTGGCCCAGGTGAGCCAGGACGAGGGCGGCTTCGACGTCGCCGATGCGCTCGACACCGTGTGCGCCAAGCTGGTCCGCCGGCACCCGCACATCTTCGACGCCGAGACGCACCTGACACCCGATCAGGTGAAGACGCAGTGGGACGAGATCAAGGCCCGCGAGAAGGCCGAGACCGGACGTGCCCCCCAAGGCCTGCTCGACGGCATCCCGCTCGCAGAACCCGCGCTGTCGCGGGCCCGCGCCATCTGCAGCCGCGTGGCGAAGGTCGGCTTCGACTGGCCGGACGCGGCGGCGGTGCTGGCGAAGCTCGACGAGGAGACGCGCGAAGTGCGCGCGGCCATCGACAGCCGCGATCGCGACGCCATCGAGGACGAGATTGGCGACATGCTGTTCGTGATCGCCAACCTCGCACGCAAGCTGGACGTGGACGCCGAATCGGCGCTGCGCCGCGCCAACCTGAAGTTCGTGCGCCGCTTCACGGAGGTCGAGGATCGCCTTGCGGCGGACGGGCTGACGACCGAAGATGCGTCGCTCGAGCAGATGGAATCGGCGTGGCAGGCGACGAAGCGGGCCGAGGCGGCGCGGCGGTGATGCTCCACGCGAGGCCGCTCGCGGTCCGCAGGAGGAGCGTGCGTCCGTTGGTCGCGAGCTGAATCGCTCCGAGTTCGTCGGTGCGCCACAGCGGCACGCGCGCCTCGTCCAGGCGCCGGAGCACAGCGGCCGCAGGATGGCCGAAGCGGTTGCCGCGGCCCATCGACCCGATCGCCAGTACCGGCCGCAGATCGGCGAGCAGCCCGGCGCCGGTGGATGTCGTGCTGCCATGGTGAGCCAGGCGCAGCACGGTGATCGGCGCCCAGGCGACCCTGCCGCTCCACAGCGCCTCCTGTTCGCGGCCGACGTCGCCAGGCAGCAGCACACCGACCTCGCCGAACCGCAGCCAGAGCACAATCGAGTCCTCGTTGCGCACGCGCCGCCGTTCCCAGAACGGCCGCTCCGGATGCAGCACCGAGACGTGGACGGGGCCCTCGACGAACCGCTCCCCCGCCGCCACCCGCCGGCGGCTCGCTCGAGTCGTGCGCGCCGCGGCGTCCAGCGACAGGCCAGCCGCGTCGCCCGGGACGTCGATACCCGTGACGAGTTCGCGGACCGGCAGGCGCCGGAAGACGGCTGGCAGCCCGGCCGCATGATCGGGATGCGCGTGCGTGACCACGGCACGGGCGAGGTCGCGATGACCCAGCGCCCACAGCGCGCGTGAGGTGACGCGCTCCCCGAGGTCGAATCCCTCGCCCACCGAACCACCGGCGTCGATCAGCCAGGTGCGCCCCGTCGGGAATCGCACGACGGTCGCGTCGCCCTGTCCCACGTCCAGGATCGTGACGACGAGCCAGGACTCGGCCGGCCACGTGCTCCGCTGCCATCGCGCCGCCGACGGCCACGTCCAGGGAGTCGACGCGCGTTCGCCGCCGCTGCCGCCGATCACCCAGGCGAGCGTCCCTGCCGCCGCGATCGCAGCGACGCCAGCGATGCGGCGCCTGGCCCCGGCCAGTCGCGGTCCGGCCCGCGTCAACGCGATTCCCCGCCGTGGCGAACGGCGGCCCCCCGCGGCTGCCACGGCTGCCGTCGACAGCGCCAGGTAGTAAACGGCGAGCGCGCGGCCGGTGGGCGGCGGTACGTCCCTGACGAGCCACGGCGCCACGCGCACGACGTCTCCACTCGCCAACAGGGCGCGTACGGCCGTCGCCGCGACCGCTCCACACACGTCAGCGGCCAGGGTCGAGACGCCCGCCGCGCACACCAGGGCGAGTCCGGCCGCCTGTACGAACAGCATCGCGGGCACCGCGAGCAGGTTGGCGATCAGACCGGCGCCGGTGATCATGCCGAACCACCGCGCGGACAACGGCATCAGCACGGCTTCGACGGCCAGGGTCGCCGCGAGCGGCAAGAGCATCGCCCGTCGAAGGCGGGCCAGGCGTGACGGTCTGTCGCCCGCCCCGAGGTGCCATCCCGCGAGCCACACCAGCGCGGACGCCGCGCCGAACGACAACAGCGCGCCCGGATCGTGGACCGCGAGCGGGTCGGTCAGCAGCAGCACGCCGGCCGCGACGGCCAGCGCCTGGGCGCCGGTGATGCGCAGGTCCCACCAGCGCGCTGCCAGCGCCACGGCGGCGACGAGCACCGCGCGCGCCACCGAACCGCCGCCCTCGACGATCGCCGCAAACACGAGCAGTCCCGCCGCCGGCACCATGACGCGCCAGGCGCCGCCCAGGCCCGTGATGTGCGGCACCGCGAGGAGCAGCGCCAGAAACGCCGCGACGTTCCCGCCCGAGATCGCCACGACGTGGTAGACGCCGGCCGCCTGCAGCCGCCGCTCGTCGGCGGGCGCGAGTGCGCTGCGATCGCCGATGAGAATCGCCGTGACGATCGCCGCCGCCGCGGGGTCGGCCACATGGCGCTGCACGGTTCTGCGGACGCGGGCCCGCGCGGCGGCCGAGGCACGGGCCCACCACGGGCCGGGTGTCTCGTTCACGAGGCGCGCGCTCTTGGCCGTGGCGAAGACGCGAAGGCCCTGCCGCGCCAGCGTCCGCTCCGCGTCGGGCACGTCGAAGTTGCGGTACGGCTGCGGCCGCCGGAAGGCGCTCACGGGCAGATCGACGCTTGTCCCGCCGGTCCAGCGATCGAGCCGCGCAGCGGCCTCGGAGCCGCCGATGGTCACGCGCGCGCCGAAGCGCGTCGGCCGTGCCTCGGGCGTGCCGACCGCATCGACGTCGAGATCGAACGCCGCACCGCCATGATCGGTGCGCCACGCGTCGCGGCGTAGGGTGCCTCGCAGGCGCACGGGGGCCCCGGCCGCGACGCGCTGCTCCAGGTCGAGGAGATCCAGGCCGGGCGGCGCCCAGGCCATCCACTCCGCCGCGCCGCCCAGTCCCAGTCCGAGCACGAGTGCGGCTGGCAGACCGGGCACGACACCGGTTCCAGGCGAACCGGCAATGCCGAGGCGCGCCGAGACGATGAGGAGCGCGCCGCCGATCGCGGCCAGCCACCAGGACGCGATGGGGCCGGCGTCGGCGACGCTGCCGATCAGGCTCCCGGTCGCGAGGGCCAGCACGATCAGCAACAGCGGCGTCATGCCCGATCGCAGGGCAAGGCCGATGCCGTCGGCGATGGGTCAGCCAGTCGCGACGAATGTGCCCTAGCGCGGCGCCCGGTCGCAGGAACTGCGATGCGCCGATACGCTGGACGTGGCAGGAACCGCAGGGGCTACCGCGTGGGATCGCTGACCGCTACGCCCTGCATTGGAGTCCGGCGGCTCCGTCCGCGGCTGTGTGGCAGGGCCGGCTGCCTGGCGCACCGAAGCCGTCAGGCGACGGTGGGCCCAGCCCGGCCGACGACGACACGGGCGGCCTACGCGTTGCTGAGGACGGTGCCGTGGTACTCCTGCAGTGACCGGACATCGAGGCCCTGTTCGCGCAGCGCCTTGATCGCGCTCACCGTGGCGGCGCCGCCGGTGAGGGTCGTGATGCAGGGCACGCCCTGCATCATCGCCACCCGGCGCACGCTGCGGTCGTCGAAGAACGACTCGCGGCCGAGCGGCGTGTTGAGCACCAGGTGGATCTGCTTGTTGACGATGCGATCGCCGACGTGCGGGCGGCCTTCGTTGATCTTGTAGACGACCTCGACGTCGAGGCCATGCGCGCGCAGGTAAGCGGCGGTGCCGCGCGTCGCCACCAGCTTGAACCCGAGCGCCGCGAGGTCGCGCGCAATTGGCACGACGTTCGGCTTGTCGTCGTTGTTGACGCTGATGAACGCCGTACCATCGAGCGGAATCTTCTGCCCGGCGCCAATCTGCGCCTTGGCGAACGCCGTGCCGAACGTCGCCGCACCGCCCATCACCTCGCCAGTGCTCTTCATCTCGGGACCGAGGATCGTGTCCACGCCCGGGAAGCGCACGAACGGGAAGACCGGCGCCTTCACGAACACACCGGTCACCTCGAGGTCCTGCACGAGCCCGAGTTCGGCGAGCGACCTGCCGGTCATCAGCCTCGCGGCCACCTTGGCCAGCGGCACGCCGGTCGCCTTCGACAGGTAGGGCACCGTGCGCGAGGCGCGCGGGTTCACCTCGAGCACGTACACCGTGTCGTCCTTGATCGCGAACTGCGCGTTCATCAGGCCGATGACGTTCAGGGCCCGGGCGATGCGCCGCGTGTAGTCCTTGATCGTCTCGAGGTGCTTCTCCGCCACGAGGTACGTCGGGACGACGCAGGAGCTGTCGCCGGAATGGATGCCGGCCTCCTCGATGTGCTCCATGACGCCGCCGATGATCACGCCGCCCTGGCCGTCGGCCACGGCGTCGACGTCGAGCTCGAACGCGTCCTCGAGGAACCGATCGATCAGGATCGGCTTCTCGGGCGACACGTCGACGGCGTTGGCCATGTAGTTGTCGAGCGTGCCGGCGTCGTAGACGATGGCCATGGCGCGGCCGCCGAGCACGTAGGACGGGCGGACGACGACCGGATAGCCGATCCGGGCCGCCGCCTCGCGGGCCTCGTCGCGGCTGGCCGCCATGCCGTTGGCCGGCTGCGGAATCCCGAGGTCCCACAGCAGCTTCGAGAAGCGTTCGCGGTCCTCGGCCAGGTCGATCGAGTCCGGCGTGGTACCGATGATCTTGACGCCGTTCTCCTGCAGCGCCAGCGCCAGCTTCAGCGGCGTCTGGCCGCCGAACTGCACGACGCAGGAGACGTCGCCGCCGGCCGACCGCTCGCGCTCGATCACGGCGAGCACGTCCTCGAGCGTCAACGGCTCGAAGTACAGGCGATCGACGGTGTCGTAGTCGGTCGACACCGTCTCGGGGTTGCAGTTGACCATCACCGTCTCGAAGCCCTCGTCGCGGGCCGCGAAGGCGGCATGGCAGCAGCAGTAGTCGAACTCGATGCCCTGGCCGATGCGGTTGGGGCCGCTGCCGAGGATGACGACCTTCTTGCGCGGCGTCGGATCGGCCTCGCACTCGCGTTCGAACGTCCCGTACAGGTACGGCGTGAACGACTCGAACTCGGCGGCGCAGGTGTCGATGCGCTTGTAGGCGTTGCGCAGCCCGAGCTCCTCGCGCGTCTCGCGCACCGCGCCTTCGGTCACCTCGCACAGCCGCGCGATGTCGCGATCGCCGAAGCCGTTGCGCTTCAGCGTCCGCAGCAGGTCCTCGGACATGTTGCGCAGGCCGATGTCGCGGGCCATCTTGCCGAGGTCGACCAGCTCCTGGAACTGCTCGAGGAACCACGGGTCGATGTGGGTGAGCTCGTGCACCTGCTGCACCGTCCAGCCGCGCTCGAGGGCGCGGAACACCGCCCACATGCGCCGGTCGTTCGGGATCACCAGGGCGCGGCGCAGCGCCTCCACCTTCTCCTCGTCATCGTCGACCGGCTGGCCGAAGAGCGACGAGGCGGCGCTGCCCAGTTCGAGCGAGCGGATCGACTTGAGGAACGCTTCCTTGAACGTCCGCCCGATCGCCATCGCCTCGCCCACCGACTTCATCTGTGTGGTGAGCGTCGCGTCGGCCTGCGGGAACTTCTCGAAGGCCCAGCGCGGGAACTTGACCACCACGTAGTCGATGGTCGGCTCGAAGGAGGCCGGCGTGACCCGCGTGATGTCGTTCGGGATCTCGTCGAGCGTGTAGCCGAGCGCCAGCTTCGCCGCGATCTTGGCGATCGGGAAGCCGGTCGCCTTGGACGCGAGCGCCGAGCTCCGCGACACGCGCGGGTTCATCTCGATGACGATGTAGTCGCCGTTGGCGGGATTGACCGCGAACTGGATGTTGCTGCCGCCGGTTTCGACGCCGACCCGCCGGATGATCCGGCGCGCCGCGTCGCGCAGGCGGTGATACTCGCGATCGGAGAGCGTGATCGCCGGCGCCACGGTGATGCTGTCGCCGGTGTGGACGCCCATCGCGTCGACGTTCTCGATCGAGCAGATGACCACGAAGTTGTCGGCGCGGTCCCGCATCACCTCGAGCTCGTATTCCTTCCAGCCGATCACCGATTGCTCCACGAGAATCTCGTGGACCGGGCTCAGGCTGATGCCGCGCTCGCAGATCTCGCGGTACTCCTCGAGGTTGTAGGCGATGCCGCCGCCGACGCCGCCCATCGTGAACGACGGCCGGATGATCGCCGGGAAGCCGACGTCCTCCACCGCCGCCAGCGCGTCGGCCAGCGTGTGGACGACGGCCGACTTGGGGACCGGGATGCCGATCTCCTTCATCGCCTCGCGGAACTTCAGGCGATCCTCGGCGACCTCGATGGCCTCGATCTGCGCGCCGATCAACTTGACGCCGTACTTCTCGAGGATGCCGGCCTTGGCGAGTTCGACGGCGAGGTTGAGCGCGGTCTGGCCGCCGACGGTCGGCAGCAGCGCGTCGGGCCTCTCGCGCGCGATCACCTGCTCGACCATCTCGACGGTGAGCGGCTCGACGTACGTACGGTCGGCCAGCTCCGGGTCGGTCATGATCGTGGCCGGGTTGCTGTTGATCAGGACGACTTCGAGGCCCTCGCTCTTGAGGGCCTTGCAGGCCTGGGTGCCGGAATAGTCGAACTCGCAGGCCTGCCCGATCACGATGGGACCGGAGCCGATGACGAGCACGCGGGAGATGTCGGTCCGAGGCATCTAGGCGCGCGCCTCCATGGCGTCGAGGAACTGACGGAACAGATAGTCGGCGTCGTGCGGCCCGGGCGCCGCTTCCGGGTGGTACTGCACGCAGAAGATCGGCCGCGTGCGGTGCTTCAAGCCCTCGACCGTGTTGTCGTAGAGATTGACGTGGGTGATCTCGACGTCGGCCGGAATCGTCTCGGGGTCGACGGCGAAGCCGTGGTTCTGCGAGGTGATCTCCACCGCGCCGCTCTCGAGGTGCTTCACCGGGTGGTTGGTGCCGCGGTGGCCGAACTTCAGCTTGAACGTCTTGGCCCCGAGCGCCTGCGCCAGCACCTGGTGACCGAGGCAGATGCCGAACACCGGCACGTTTGCGTCAGCCAGCGCTTTCGCGTTGTCGACCACGTAGGGCAGCGCGGCGGGGTCGCCCGGCCCATTGCTGAAGAACACGCCGTCCGGCGCGTCCTTCATCAGGTCGGCCGCCGGCGTCGTCGCCGGGTAGACGCGCACGTCGACGCCGTGCTCGGCGAAGCGGCGCAGGATGTTGTACTTCATGCCGAGGTCGTAGGCGGCCACCTTGAGGCGCCGCCCGGCCCGCCGCTGCGGCTCGAGGATCAGGTCACGGCCGACCGTCGCCCCCGGCTCGTCGCCAGGCGTCCAGTCGAACGGCGCGCTGCAGGTCACGTCCCTGACCAGGTCGGCACCCGACATCTCGCGGACGGCCCGCGCCTTCTCCACCAGTTCCTCGCCCTTCACGTGCGCGCCGGTGGCGATGACGCCGCGCATCACGCCGGCCGACCGCAGCACCCGCGTCAGCGCCCGCGTGTCGATGTCGGCGATGGCGACGATGCCGTGCGTGGTGAGGTACTCCTTCAGCGTCATCTGCGAGCGCCAGTTGCTCGCGACGCGCGACTCCTCGCGCATGACGAATCCGGCCACCTGCGGCCCGCGCGATTCCATGTCCTCCGGGGACACGCCGTAGTTGCCGATCAGCGGTGCCGTCATCGTGACGATCTGCCCGGCATACGACGGATCGGTCAGGACTTCCTGGTAACCGGTCAGGCTGGTGTTGAAGACGACTTCGCCGCTGGTCTCGCCGGTGGCGCCGGCGGCGACCCCTTCGAAGACCTGGCCGTTCTCGAGTGCGAGTAACGCTTTCATTCCTGTTCCTGCTGCAACCTGGCCTGGACGCGCACGCGCGCGCCGGGCGGGACCTGCACCTGGCCTTCCCACGTCCGGAAGCCGCGCGCCTCGACGCGCACGGTGTGCGAGCCAGGCCGTAGACCCGGAATCGCCGCGGGCGTGCTGCCATACGACTGGCCGTCGATGAAGAGGCGCGCCTGCGCCGGCGTCGACACGACGAAGACGCTGCCGGTGCGCCCGACGGCTGGCGCCGGTTGCGCCGGGATGGTCGTGGGCCGCGTCGGCGGCGGCGCCGACGTCGACGTCGATCCGGCGGGCGCGCTGGCCGTCGGACTGGCGACCGGGGGCAGCGCGCCGCCCTGCGACACCGGCCGCGCGGAGGCTTCGGTCGGGCCAGCCGCCGTCGCGGGCGGGGTTGACGCTCCCGCTTGGGCAGCGCCGCTGCGCACCAGGTCGACGGTGAGCGAGGCGACCGGCTGGGACGCGAGCAGCGCCACTTCGCGCTGCACGGTCTCGAACCCAGGGCGCGAGATCGACACGACGTACGTGCCAAACGGCAGATCGCGCAGGACGACCGGCGTCTCGCCGCGCGGCCGTCCATTGACCTGGACGACGCCTGACGGCGACGAGCGGATCAACGCGCGTCCCGTGACTGCCGCTGCGGCGGCCGTGTCGCTCGTGGCCGGCGGCGTGTCGGGCGGCGCGGCCGGCGCCCCGCTGCCCCCCGGCTCCTGGGGCACGAGCGGACGTGCACCACTCGAGGCATCGGCGCTGTCGGGTGTGGGCTGGGTCGGCGGTGGAACGTCGCCGGCACCCGACGTGTCGTCGGACGAGGCGTCGGCCGGACCTGTCACATCGGGGACGCCGACGGAATCGCCGGTCGCACGCTCGGTCGCAGCCGGCGCCGGCTGCAGGCTGCGCCAGGTGCCATAACCCAGCGCCAGCATCACCAGCGCGACGAGCGCCAGGACCAGCGGCCCGCGCCTCGGGCCATCGTCTGGCACCACGTCCCAACTGCGCGGCGGCGCCACCACCGTCGACGGATCGTCGTCGTCCAGCGACCAGCGCGCGGCGTCGCCCGCGGCTGGCGCGGCGACCGTCGGCGCGTCCTCGGACGCCGCCACGGCCTCCGCGAGCGGCACCGGCACGATCAGCGGCGACTCGGGTTCGGCCGGTTCCATCGGCTCGTCGGGGACGGCCGCCACCAGCCATTCCTGCTCGGCGTCCTCGTCGGCGGCGGCGACGGCCGTCGCGTCGCCGTCGGCGGTCGCCCCCTCCGGCAACCGGCACGCGACCGTCGGCCCATCCTCTTCCGGGAAGAGCGCCAGCGGGCTCTCGGACACTTCGAGTTCCTGAACCTCGATCTCGCGCCCGGCCTCGGCGGCGCCCGCGCCGGCGGTCGCCAGGATCACGCCCTCGCGCGCGAACCGCGACAGCGCCCCTTCCTCGCCGGGCGCCGACGCTCCCGCCAAGGCTTCGAGCCAGTCGCCCAGCGACGGGTACCGTCGGTCGGGCTCGGGATCGAGCGCGCGGACGAACACCTCGTGCAGGCGCGCATCCTCGGGCGGCGTTTCGGCGAGCGTCCAGCGATCGAAGGCCGGGATGGTACCGGCGATCAGGCGACGGCCCGACAGCGCGTCGAGCGCGAGCATCGCCAACGAGTACTGGTCGGCGCGCGCATCCCAGGGACGTCCGGATGCCCGCTCGGGTGCGGTGTAGGGCACGCGCACCGGCGCCTGCAGTTTCAGATGTTCGAGTGCCGGTGCCACGCCCATGCCGGTGAGCACGCCGCCCTCGTCGCCGACCAGTACGTCGCGCGGGTGAATCGCCCCGTGCCACACGCCGGCCTCGTGCGCCGCCTGCACGCCGGCGACCACGCCCCGGAGCCAGGACAACGTGGCCTCGAGTGACTGCCGTCCCTCGTGGAGACGTCCCTCGACACTGGGGGCACTGACGACCGGCGACGCGAGGTAGACCCCTTCGTCGCTGGTGCCGATCTCGGTGACGGCCAGCAGTCCCGCGTGCGCGGGCAGCGACTGCCGGACGTGCTCGAGCACGTCCACGAGCGCAGCGGCGTCGTGACCGACCTCGGTGATGAGTTTGAGGACCTGCAGGCGCCCACGCTCGTCTTCCACGAGCAGTCGCGGTCCCAGCGTTCCGGACGCCAGGACACGCCGGACGCGGAACGGTCCGACCTCTTCGGGCGGCTGGAAGAGAGGCGAGGGGTCGTTGGTCAGGGCAGGGACTCTCCTGCGCGGAGGCGCGCGCCGGCAGACGAGACGACATTATAGCAAGCCGTCCCCGAAGCGGGCCGCCGCGCCTTGACACTCGTGGGGCGCTTTGCCACAGTGAACCTCCTGTGCGATCTGACTCGACCACGCAGGCGGCTCAGCCCCAGGGCGTCGACCTGCGGCAGTGGTCGGGCTCCCGTCTGAGCCTCGATTACACCTTCAACTTCACCCGGCTCGCGGGCTACTACGCGGGCAACCCTGCCGACCCGGAGGCCTGGCGCGACGCCATCGCCCGGGCCCAGGCCCATCCGCGCGAGCGCGAGCGGATGGTGGCGGTGCTCCAGGCGCAGCTGGCCGGCCGCGACGCGCCCGAGCAGGCCCGCGCCGCCGCCGCCAAGCTCGGCGATCCCCGCACGGTCGCGATCGTCACGGGCCAGCAGGCCGGACTCTTCGGCGGGCCGCTGTACACGTTGATGAAGGGCCTCACGGCGGCCAAGCTGGCCGCCGACATCGAGGCGCAGTTCGGCGTGCCGTGCGTGACGGTCTTCTGGAATCATTCCGAGGATCACGACTGGGAGGAAGTGGCGTCGGCCTGGGTGCTCGACGGCGACGACCAGGCGCGCCGCGTGACCGTCGACGGCGTCGAGGGCGACGGCCACCTGCCGGTCGGCCAGGTCCGCCTGGGCGATGACATCGTCCGCGTGGTGGACGAGGTCGCCGCGCTGCTGCCGCGCACCGAGTTCACCGACGACGTGGTGGCGCAGCTGCGGCGGTGTTACGAGCCCGGCGCCGGCATGGCCGATGCGTTCGGGCGACTCCTCGATCGACTCCTCGGTCCGCTCGGTGTCGTCGTCTTCGACGGCGGCGACCAGGCGGCCAAGCCGCTGGCCGCGCCGCTGTTCCAGCGCGTCCTCACCGACCCGGCCCGCACGAGCCAGCTGGCGGCGGCGGCCGGCGAGGCGCTCGTGGCCGACGGCTATCACGCGCAGGTCACGCCGCAGCCCGACGCCACCGCGCTCTTCTCCCTCAACGGCGGCCGCGTCCCCATCAGGATTCGCGACGGCCGCTTCGTCGTCGGCGACGAGACCGTCGAGGCCGCGACGCTGCTCGCGGCCGCAACCGACCAGCCGGCCCGGTTCAGTCCGAACGTCCTCCTGCGCGCGGTCGTGCAGGACACGCTCTTCCCCACGATCGCGTACGTCGCGGGTCCGTCGGAGCTGGCCTACCTCGGGCAGCTCAAGGACGTCTACGCGTTCCACGAGACGCCGATGCCGCTGATCGTGCCGCGCGCCACGGGCACGATCCTCGACTCGGCCTCGCTCCGCTTCCTCGCGCGCACGTCGCTCGAATTGCGGTCGCTGCAGGCGCAGGACGAACTGGCCCTCAACCAGTTCCTCGAGGCGCAGTTGCCACCCTCGATCGAACAGGGATTGGCCGACATCGAACGGACGCTGGACGAGCGGATGGCGATGCTGCTCGCGGCGGTGCCGGCGGTGGACCCGACGCTCGACGGCGCGGTCAAGTCGACGCAGGGCCGGCTCTCGCACGAGCTGAAGGGCCTGCACGGCAAGATCATCCAGGCGGCCAAGCGTCGGCACGAGACGCTGCGCCGACAGTTCGCGCACGCGCAGCACCTCGCGTTCCCGGCCGGACAGCCGCAGGAGCGCGTGATCTGCCTGGCCTGGTACATGAACCGGTTCGGGCCGGGCCTCGTGCCGCGCCTCTACGATTGCCTGCCCCTCGAGGGCGGCAAGCATTGGCTTCTCCAGATCTGATCTGACCCACACAGGGTGGCTGCTTCTCGTCGTCCCCGTCGCCGCTGGCTGAAACTGGCCGCTGCCCTGCTCCTCGGGCCGCTGCTCGTGCTCGGCGCGGCGTTCGTCTACCTGTACCGGAGCATCGCACTCGAGGTCGACTCGCAGCTGGCCGGCCTGCACGATCGCGTCGCGCCGAAGGTGTACGCGCGTCCCTTCGTGTTGCGGGCCGGGCAATCGATGACCGTCGGCGAGCTCGACGATCGCCTCGACGACCTCGGGTACACGCGGCGGGAGCGGGCGACCGCTCCCGGCGAATTCGACGTCACCGGGCAGATCGTGCGGCTCATTCCGCGAGGCGGCACGACGCCCGGGCAGGTGGTCCAGGTGCGGCTGGCCCAGGACACGGTGTCCAAGACAGGGCGGATCGATCGCCTGCAGTTGCAACGCGGGGGCACGGTCGAACGGGTGCAGCTCGAAACGCCGCTGCTGACGGCGGTGGCGGCCGGCGGACGCGGGCGTCAGCGCCAGGTGCCGCTGAGCCAACTGCCGCCCATGGTGGTGCAGGCGGTGCTGGCCATCGAGGACCGCCGGTTCTACTCGCATCCGGGCGTCGATCTCATTCGCACGGCGGGCGCGGTGGTGACCAACGTGCGTGGCGACAAGCCGTACCTGGTCGGCGGCTCGACGCTCACGCAGCAGCTCGTCAAGAACTCGTTCCTGACGCCGGAGAAGACCTACACGCGGAAGATCCGCGAGCAGATCATGTCGATCGTGCTCGAGCGGCGGCTCACGAAGGACCAGATCCTCGAGCTGTACCTCAACGACGTCTACCTCGGACAGCGCGGATCGTTCGCGGTGCACGGGATGGCCGAGGGCGCGCACCTGTTCTTCGGCAAGGACATCACCAACGTCACGCTCGCCGAAGCCGCGATGCTCGCCGGCATCATCCAGTCGCCGGCCGCGCATTCACCGACCCGCAATCCCGTGCGGGCGCGCGAGCGGCGCAACGTGGTGCTCGCGGCCATGGCCGAGGCAGGCTACGTGCCCGGCGCTGCGGCCCAGCAGGCCGCGCGCGAGCCGCTCGTGACCGCCCCTCGCGGCGTGGACGCCGAAGCGCCGTACTTCGTGGACTACGTGACGCAGCTGGTCAGCGAGCAGGTGACCTTGCGCGCCTCGGCCACCAGGGTCGTCGTGAACACGACGCTCGACCTGCACCTGCAGCGGCTCGCCCAGGACGTCGTCGCAGCCGGCGTCGCCGACATCGAGGCGCGGTACGCACGGCGCCGGCAGCGGCGTCCGCCCCTGCAGGCGTCGCTCGTGGCGGTCGATCCGCGCACGGGCGAGATCCTGGCGATGGTCGGCGGGCGGTCCTATCAGCGGTCGCAGTACAACCGTGCGACCTCGGCGCGCCGTCAGCCGGGCTCGACGTTCAAGCCGTTCGTCTTCCTCGCAGCCTTCGACATGGCGCTGCGCGACGGGCGGACCGACCTGACGCCGGCGACGCTGGTGGCCGACGAGCCGGCGACCTTCCTGTTCAACGACCAGGAATGGACGCCGCGCAACTACGACGGCGAGTACGACGGGCCGATCACCGCGCGCCGCGCCCTGGCGCGCTCGCGCAACCTCGCGACGATCCAGATGGCCGAGCTCACCGGCTACGCGCAGATCGCCTCGTTGTGGCGGCACGTGAAGCCGGGCTTCCAAGCACAGGCGTACCCGTCGATCGCGCTCGGCGTGTTCGAGGCAACGCCGCTCGACATGGCCGAGGCCTACACGGTGTTCCCGAATCTCGGCGAGGTGCGCCCCCTGCGTGCGGTCTCCCGCATCGAGGTGGACGATCAGTCGTTGACGCTGCCCGACATGGGCCAGGCCCGGCAGGTGGCCCAGCCGGCGCCGACCTTCCTCGTGACCAACATGATGCGGAGCGTGCTCAACGAAGGCACCGGCGCGTCGGCCAGGGCGGCCGGCTTCGCGCTCGACGCCGCCGGCAAGAGCGGCACCACGAACGATCTGCGCGACGCCTGGTTCGTCGGCTTCACGCCGGAGCTGCTGACAGTGGTCTGGGTGGGTCAGGACGACAACACACCGGTCGGGCTGAGCGGCTCGCAGGCGGCCCTGCCGATCTGGACGGCGTTCATGAAGCGGGCCCTCGCCGGGCACCGCAACCAGGCGTTCCAGGTGCCGGCGGGCGTGGCGTTCGCCGAGATCGACAAGGACTCGGGCCTGCGGGCCGGCCCGTTCTGCGACAAGGTGTTCAACGAGGCGTTCCTGGCCGGCACCGAGCCCCAGACGCTCTGCTACACGCACCTCGGCGAGCCCGGCGGCAGCATCCCCATGCCGCAGATGCTGCCGGTCCCGACCATCGCGCCGGCCGTGCCCCGCTGAGGGGCGTCGAACCCAGAGCAGGTTCTGCCCTGTATACTGTAGTGTCTGCTTCCTTTCCGAGGTTCCCCTTGAAGTACGCCGTCCCCGTTCTCCTCGCCCTGACGCTGGGTGTCGCCTGCAACCGCACTGAAACCAAGGCCGCCGCTGCGGACCAGGCGGGCACGACGCCTGCGGCCACCGCGCAGCCCGCCGCCGCTGCCGGCCAGCCCGCTGCCCCGGCTGGATCGCCAGCCGACCCGGCGGCAGCCGCCGCGCCGCCGGCCAAGCCGGTGCCGGCGACCCTGCCGGCCGTCGTGGCCCGCGTCAATGGCGTCGCCATCCCGGCCGCTGAACTCGAGCGCGCCATCCGCAACCTCGAGGCCAACGTCGGCAATCAGGTGCCGGCCGAGCGGCGCAACGAGATCTACCGCGGCATCCTCGACCAGCTCGTCGAGCAGAAGCTGCTCGCCCAGGAAGCGGCCTCGCGCAACATCAAGGCGACCGATACCGAGATTGCGAGCGGCATCGACACCATGAAGAAGCAGGCGCCGACGCCGGACGCGTTCGCGAAGGCCCTGGCGTCGCGCAAGATGACCGAGGCCGACCTGCGGGCCGAGGCGAGCCATCAGATCGCGATCAACAAGCTCCTGACCACCGAGGTCGAGCCCAAGGCCGCCGTCACCGAAACCGACATCGCCGACTTCTACAAGAAGAACCCGCAGTTCTTCATGCAGCCGGAAGCGGTGCGCGCCAGCCACATCCTGCTGAAGGCCGACACGCCAGAAGCCAAGGTCCAGGCCAAGACCAAGGCCGACGACCTGCTGCGGCAGATCAAGGGCGGCGCCGACTTCGCCGGCCTCGCCAAGCAGCACTCCAACGACGGCAGCGCGGCCAACGGCGGCGACCTCGGCTTCTTCCCGCGCGGCCAGATGGTCAAGGCGTTCGAGGACGCGGCTTTCGCGCTCAAGCCGGGTGAAGTCAGCCCGGTCGTCGAGACCGAGTTCGGCTACCACATCATCAAGAGCGGTGAGCACCGCACGGCCCGCACCGTGCCGCTGGCCGAGGTGAGCGACCGGATCGCGCAGGCGCTGCGGCAGCAGAAGCAGCAGCAGCTCGCGCAGGAGTTCGTGCAGTCGCTCAAGACCAAGAGCAAGGTCGAGATCCTGATGTGACGCCGAGCCTGTTCGGTGTCGTCGACGCGACGCTGGCGCGCGGCGAGGCGGTGGCCCTGGTCACCGTCGTGCGCGCCCAGGGCTCCACGCCGCAGCGCGTCGGCGCCCGCATGCTCGTCTTCGAAGACGGCCGCACGATCGGCACGATCGGCGGCGGCTGCTACGAACAGGACGCCTGCGGCAAGGCCCGGCTGGCCCTCCAGACCGGGCGTCCCTTTCTCGCGCACTACGACCTGAACGACGACTTCGCCGAAGAGCAGGGCCTCATCTGCGGAGGGCAGATGGACGTGTTCATCGAACCGGTCGCACCGACACCGCGCGTCTGCATCGTCGGCGCCGGGCACGTCGGCTACCACACGGCGCAGCTGGCCGCGACCGCCGGCTTCCGCGTGGTGGTCGTCGACGACCGCGCATCGTTTGCCGACGCCGCCCGCTTCCCCACCGCCGAACGCGTCGACGTCGCCGACATCCCCGAGTGGCTGCGCACCACCGACCTCGGGCCTCGCGACTATCTGGTGATCGTCACGCGCGGCCATCGCGAGGACCTCGACGCGATGCGCGCCGCGCTCGGGCGCGAGACGGCGTACCTCGGCCTGATCGGCAGCCGCGCCAAGATCGCGCGGTTGTACGCACGGCTCGGCGAGGACGGCCTCGACGGGTCGCGCCTCGCGCACGTCCACGCGCCGATTGGCCTCGACCTCGGCGCCGTGTCGCCCGAGGAGATTGCCGTCAGCATCGTCGCCGAGCTGATCGCGCACCGGCGCGGCCGCCTGCAGGCACGCGACGGTGCGAGCGACGGCGACGCCGCGCGCGCCGCCCGCTCGCTCCAGTGGCTCCCGCCGTCGGTGAGGTAGGGACGGCTCTCCGTGGGACCGGCGGACAAGGGCTTCATGGCCTGCGGCCACCACGGGCCATGATGATGGTCGAGCAGCCTGTAGCCTGCAGGCCGTAGGCTGTAGGCTGTAGGCCGCCATGCCTGCATTCGGACGCCAGCTCCTTACCG